>NZ_JBWKEE010000014.1:0-214264 GCF_056435605.1 Streptomyces sp. NPDC043896 | reverse complement strand
GCCTCGCTGCGCTCGGCGTGCTCGGCTTCGCCGAGCCAGGGCCGGCCCTTCGGGCCGGTGTCCTGCGCTGCGCTCCGGACGGTTCGGGCTCCGTTTCCCTCCGTCCCGAACGGCCTGCTCTGCAGGCCTGGGTGACCCCGTTTCACGGGGTCTGGGCCTTCGGCCCGTTGGGCGGGCCCGCTCGGCTCACCCGCCCAGGTCCTTCCGGCTCCACCTACAGGACCAGCCCGCTATCGCGGGCGCCAGCAGCAGAGGGGAAAGTCGTGCCGGGGGCGGGTCTCCTGGCCTCGGAGCTTTCGGGGCTGGCCGGGAAGAGAGGAACACTGCCTGCGGCTCGGCCCGTGGGTATTCGTTTCGCTCCCCTCAGGCCCTTTCGGCTTCGCCTCCAGGGGCCCGTAGTCCCTCTGCGGGCTGTCGGCAGCAATGGGGTGGCCACTGGCCGACCGGCCTTCCTCAGAAGTACCAGCAGTACAAGGGGTGACGGAGGCCTGCCGCCGTGCGGGCCAGATCTGCCACTTCGGTCAGGGCCTCGACCGCCGCCTCCACCGGGACCCCCTCGTCTTTCATGGTGGCCAGTCCGACCCAGGCACCAGCGGCCGCAGCGAGCCGGCTCCTGCTTGCCTGCGCCAGGGTGGAACACAGTCTCTCGGGGAGCTCGAACACCGTGAAGCCGTCATTCTTCATCGGCACAACAACACTCGGCTCTGTGGCCGCATCCCCTACCAGCAGGACCTCCCAGTCCCCCACCGCATCGTCGGGGTAGAAGTCCGTGCACGCGAAAGCCGGAAGACCATGATGTCGATGTCGTGGTCCCATCTCGGAAGCCACCCCGTCATCCGGGGCCACGAAGAACTCAACAGCAATAGGCATGGCCCGATCATGCCAGCTCGTATCCCGGGTGATGCTTCAAAATGTAGCTCGGCTTGATACGGGAAGTGATGGCATGGTGCGCTCCGGGTCCTCCCCGCCGACAGTCATGCTGTCGACTGCCAGTGAACCTTGTCGTGCGGGTGATTCGCACTGGGGGTACCAGGGCTGGGCTCGTCACTCGGCTTCGTCATCGAAGTCGTAGGGCGGGATGGCCCATCGCAGCACCATCTCTCCCGCCTTATCGGCGTCGAGCGTGACCGGATACACCTGGCCGGCGGCCCGCTCACCACGGTGCCTCATCGAGTGGTCACCCTGGTCCCATTCGATGCCCAGCACCTGGCAGCCACCGACATCGATCGCACCCACATGGAGCGGATGCTGCCACCCGGCCCGCTGGAATCGGTGGACATCCGTGTGCTCGTCGACCGAAACCATGAGGCCCTTGCCGTGGAGGCGATCGCGCCAGGCTTCGAGTTCGGCCGCACAGGCAACCGCCTCTACCACCGGGAGGTCCAGCCACCCGTGTGGCCCGTCGACGCCGTGCTGAGCGATCCGCTCACCGCCGAACTGCGCATGAGCGTCGTCCGCGTACAAGCCCCAGTAGAAGATATCGGCGAGCCCGTCGGCCGGCTCGTCGTCCCATCCCCTCCACCCATCCAGGCCCACGGCGTCGCCGACAACCATGCCGCACCGATCGACGGGCAGGTCCCCCAGCCAGACCGATACCGCCCGGTCCGCGGTCTCGGGCCACGGAAGCCCGAGACCGATCTCTAGGGTCGCGATCGTCGGCTCACGGTCGAACGGAGACGGCGAGGTACTCGCCCGCACCTTCAACGACCGGTCAGCAGCTGCTGGAACCGCGACCGCCTCGCACAACCCTTCACGGAGATGGCCCCCTCCCTTCGCCGTGGCCGCCCTGGCGCGCTCGGACAGGGGCTGGCCCAGCTCCCGCCACTGATCGATCCAACCGGCCATATCAAGCACCAGCGCACCCGACGGCGCATTGACTTTCCCCAGGTCGACGAAGATCTCAGACATGCGCCGATTGTGCCTCCCCCTTGTGACAACGATCCGCGCACGAGGTTGGTGGCCGTCTCCGCTCCGCTCTGGCGGGCCCGTAGGGCGAGGCGGTAGCAGAGCCGAGAGTGGGTCTGTCAATCGAACGGTGAAACGAGGGTGGTTGGGGTTACTGACGGGCTGCGGAGAGTCGGCCGTCGAAGGTGATGTCGGAGGCGTTCAGGGCGGTCTTCCAGCGCATGATCCAGCGGGCCTGACCTCGGCCGGTGGGGTCCAGGGACATGATGGCCATGTAGACGCACTTTAGTGCGGCGGTCTCGTTCGGGAAGTGTCCGCGGGCCGTGACCGCCTGTCGGATCCTGGCGTTCACGGACTCGATCGCGTTGGTGGTGCAGACCATGCGGCGGATCTCGGTGTCGAAGCGGAGGAATGGGGTGGACTCCTCCCATGCGTTCTCCCAGAGCCGGACGATCGCCGGGTATTTCTTGCCCCAGGCGTCGGCGAACTCGGCGAACCGCTCGAGTGCGGCTTCTTCGGTCGCCGCGGTGTAGACGGGCTTGAGGAGTTTTGCGATCTTGTCCCAGTCCTGGCGGGCGGCATACCGGAACGAGTTCCGCAGCAGGTGGACCACGCAGGTCTGGACGGTGGTGCGGGGCCAGACGGTCTCGACCGCGTCGGGCAGGCCCTTGAGCCCGTCGCAGACGAGCATGAGGACGTCGTTCACGCCGCGGTTCTTGATCTCGGTGAGGATGTGCATCCAGTGCTTGGCGCCCTCGCCGCCGTCGCCGGCCCACAGCCCCAGGATGTCCCGTCGGCCTTCGGTCGTGACGGCCAGGGCAACGTAGATCGGCCGGTTGGCGACGGCGCCGTCGCGGATCTTCACGTGGATCGCGTCTATGAAGACCACCGGATAGACAGGGTCCAGGGGCCGGTTCTGCTACTCGGCCATGCCGTCCATGACCTTGTCTGTGATCGTGGAGATCGTCTGGCGGGAGACCTCGGCGCCATAGACCTCGGCCAGGTGGGCCTGGACCTCGCCGGTCGTCAGACCCTTCGCCGACAACGAGATGACCATCTCGTCCACCCCGGACAGCCGCTTCTGCCGTTTACGGACGATCTTCGGCTCGAACGAGCCGTCCCGGTCCCGGGGCACGGATATCTCCACCGGACCTACATCCGTCAGCACGGTCTTCGCACGAGTTCCGTTGCGACTGTTCCCGCCGTTCTTCCCGGCCGGATCGTGCTTGTCATAGCCGAGGTGGTCGGTGATCTCACCCTCCAGGGCGGACTCCAGCAGCCGCTTCGTCAGCTGCTGGAGCAGCCCGCCCTCGCCGGTCAGCTGCAGACCCTCAGCCTGGGCCCGGGAGACCAGCTCATCGATCAGCCGGTCATCCACCGCCTTCGACGGCTTCGCCTCAGACGGCTCGGCAGCCTCGGTCACGTTCTCACTGGTCATCGGTGCATCCTCCATGATCGGGAGTTACACCGAACGATTTACAGTCCCCCTACTGGCAGCAGTTTGGTCACACCATGGCAGCCATGATCACCACCAGGTTTCCGCTTGACCTGAGACAGTCACCCCGTCATAGCTGCCGCCCATCCGCTGCCACCACCGCACTCATGCACAGGCCTGACCCTGCCCTGGAGCTCAGGCGTCGTGGAAGGCCACGTGAACCGCATCAAAATGATCAAGCGACAGATGTACGGACGCGCTGGCTTCAAGCTCCTGCGCAAGCGGGTTGCTTGCCTCGTGACCACGTTGCCGGTGGCCAGTGCGACGATCCTCCAGACGGCCACGCAAGGAGAGACATGGGCACCTGGGATACCGGCCCCTTCGACAACGACACCGCCGCCGACTTCGGCGGTGACCTGGACGAGGCAGCGCGGGAAGAACGCGAACCCATGATCCGCGGCGTGCTCATACGCGCCGCGAGCCCCGTGGACTTCCTGGGTATCTACGAGGGCGAGCGGGCAGTGGCCGCAGTTGCCCTGGTCGTCGCCCAGCATCCTGACGGCGAGGCAGCGTGCTTGAACTATGGCCCATCAGAGCCGCTACCGGAGTTGCCCGCAGACCTTCGAATGCTCGCCGTCGACGCCCTGGACCACGTGGTCTCCGACCGGTCTGAACTCGCCGAACAGTGGGCCGAAGCTGCGAACTGGCCGCAGTGGCGTCAGGAGATCACCCGCCTCCGCGACCTCCTTGACCCTCCGATCCCGCCACAAGAGGAAGCCCTCTTCGAGATCTAAATGGTTACCCCCAGTCACGGACCACAAAAGTTGTGCCAGAACCCGTTCTGGCTCTGGCTCAGGTTCTGTGGAGTGTCACTCCCCGTGGTGCAGGCGCCTTGGCGGGCGACCGGCAGCCGGGCTCATGACTGGCCGGGCTCGTCGAGGCGTTCCGTGGGACCGGCGAAGGAGAGGAAGAGAACCCGCGTGGTGAGCAGCCAGGTGTCGTCCACCTTGCGGAATGTGTCTTCGTAGTGCCCCACTTGGACCGGGGGCCGTGGCGGTACGAGGCCCTCTCTGTAGCCGTCGACACGGTACGTGGTGAAGTAGGTGGTGGCGGAGGCGGTATCCGCAGAGGTCACGGTGACCAGGATGTTGGTGCATATACGGCGTGACAGCCGGTCTGCGGGCCGGTTGCCGAAGTAGGTGCGCAGGGCGTCGTGACCCGCGATGCGGCGGTCGCCGGCGGGCCATTCCCACGTGCCGTCCCGCGTGAACAGGTCCGCCACCGAGCCCGGGGCCCCGAGGTCGAGCCGGTGGACGAACTCGACGACCAGCCGCTCACAAGCCCGCTCTGCGAGCAGGCGTTCCATTGGGTCAAGAGTTTCGGCATTCATGATCCACTCATATCAGCTCGTCCCGGCTGAGGGAGCCTCACCCGAGCTGCGCCCCGGTTCCAGGCTCATGTGCTCCGGAGCCGCGCCCGTCTCCGGGAGCGGCCCCCATAAGCCGATCCGTGACGCAGCGTGGCCGGTCCGCAGGACCTGAGCCAGAACCCCACTTCGGGAGGCACCACCACCTGGTGCTGTTCGATTGCGCAGCTTCGGAGCGTGAATACCGGCGTCATCTGGCAGTCGGCTGATCGTGCTGTCCGCCCTGTACACCCCCTACTGGTCTGGCCGCCCCGGCCGGCGTCCCGGGATCGAGCTGCGCCGCGCCGCCCGCACCCACATTCCGGCAGGGGCGGGGAGGGCGGCGGCAGCGCGGATGTCCTGGCCGGTCACGTGGGCCGCGGTGAGGGAGGACCGGCCGTCAACAGGGATGGGCGGGCCGTCGACGGTGATGTCGGCGCTGACGTTGCGCTGCGCGGCAACGTGGGGTGTCCGTCTGGGCGGGCCGGGGCTCACTGGCGGGAGGCAGGACCTTGACGAGGTCGTCGCGTGTCGTGTGAGAGCGGCCGGGGGCGGCGGCGGCCTTCTCGGAGAGGTCGGCTGGCGAGGCCGCCCGGCTCCACTGTGGCTGTGGAGCGAGCAGGCCCTCGCGCTCGTAGCAGCTCAGGGCGTGCACGCTCAACCCGGTCCGCCCGGCACCCGCGCCGATGCGGTCGTCATGGCGCTCGCCCCTGGACTTGATCTAGACCTTGCTCTAGCTCGTAGCGTCCGAGGCATGACCATTACTGATCAGCGGCCGCTCGGCTCGCCCTTCTCCGCCGACACCACCGCCGAGGACATCCTGGCCGGCCTCGATCTCTCCGGGAAGACGGCTGTGGTGACCGGGGGCTACTCCGGGCTGGGCCTGGAGACCACCCGGGCCCTGACTGCCGCCGGAGCCCGGGTCGTCGTTCCCGCCCGGCGCCCCGACGTTGCCCGTGCCGCTCTGAAGGACGTGGAGAACTGTGAGGTCATCCCCATGGATCTGGCCGACCTCGACAGCGTTCGTTCGGCCTGCGCGCACATCAGCGGCCATCTCGACCGTCTCGAACTCCTGATGGCTGTCGCTGGCGTCATGGCCACCCCGGAGCGGCGCGTCGGGCCCGGATGGGAAGGCCAGCTCACCGCCAACCACTTCGGGCACTTCGCCCTCGCCTGCGAGCTGTACCCGCTCCTGGCCGCCGCAGACGGGGCGCGCGTCGTCGTCAACAGCTCGGCCGGACACACCCTGACCGGCATCCGCTGGCACGATCCGCACTTTCGTACCGGCTACGACAAGTGGCTGGCCTACGGCCAGGCGAAGACAGCCAACGCCCTGTTCGCCGTGCACCTCGACGCCCTCGGGAAGAGCGACGGCGTCCGGGCCTTCGCCCTCCATCCCGGCAAGATCATCACCGGACTGCAGCGGGAGATGACGCTGCAAGCACAAATCGATCGCGGCTGGGTGGACGAAAACGGCCGAATCATCGGCGATGGCTTCAAGTCCCCCTCCCGGGGGGCCGCCACCGGCCTGTGGGCCGCCACCTCACCGCTCCTCGACGGCCGGGGCGGTCTCTATCTGGAGGACTGCGACGTCGCCCACGTCTCCGCTCCCGGCACCTCTATGGACGACGGCGGCGTCCGCGCATACGCCGTCGACCCCAACGAGGCAGCCCGGCTCTGGGACCTGTCTCTCGCCGTTACCGGCGCCACGCCGATCACGTGATGAACCCGCCCGCCCCTGCGCGCCGCCGCAGGTGGCGACGCCGACGGCGCCGGACCCGGAGACCTGATCGGCCGCCGCCCCCACCGGCTGCGCACCTTCCCACGTGGAGGACTGGCTCATACACCGCACCACACGGCCCGGCAGCCTGGCGTACAGCGTCGGCGGCGATCCGGTCTTCGCCGGTGGGGGGCGGTCCACGTCGTGGGAAGGGGGAGGCCTTAACCTGCGGCCATGACCGATATCCACTCCCCTTCGCCCGTTGAGGCCTTCGAGATGCTGCTCGCGGGGAACCGGCGGTTCGTCGCCGGTTCGGTGGAGCACCCGAACCAGGACGCCGCCCGGCGTGCCGAGACCCTGCCGGCGCAGAACCCGTTCGCCGTGATCTTCGGTTGTTCCGACTCCCGCCTGGCTGCCGAGATCATCTTCGACCGCGGGCTGGGCGACCTGTTCGTCGTCCGTACCGCCGGTCACGTCGCCGGCTCGGAGGTACTGGGCAGCATCGAGTACGGGGTGAGCGTGCTCGGCGCCCCGCTGGTGGTCGTACTGGGCCACGACGCGTGCGGCGCGGTCGCGGCCACCCGCTCGGCCGTCGAGGACGGTGCGGCCGCGGGAGGCTACGTACGGGATGTGATCGAGCGGGTCACCCCCAGCGTGCTGGCGGCCCGCGCGACCGGGCACACCGAAGACGGCGAGTTCATCGCCGAGCACATCCGGCACACCGTCGACCTTCTGCTGGACCGCTCCCGCACCCTCGCGGAGGCCGTCAAGGAGGGCCGGACGGCTGTGGTCGGCCTCTCCTACCGGCTGGCCGACGGAACCGCACACGTGGTCACCGATCGCGGTCTGGACCTGCGGGACGGTCTGGCGTCCTGACCCCGGTACCGTTCAGCGCTGCCGCAGATCCGGTACGACCTCGCGCTGCCGGTCGGCGCCTGAGTGCGCCGACCGGCAGCGGCCGCAGAGCCATGCCGGTGATGTCCACGGTCGAGGACGGCACCGCGTCCGGGGCATCCGGGTAGACCCACCGAGCAACTTCTGCGCGGCATCGCAGTCCTGCGGCGAGGGCTGCCCGGTGAGGTCGTCGCCGGCAACCCCCAGGCCGTCTCCCTGCCGTGCCCAGCGACCCCCGTCCGCGTTCGGGCGCGGGTATTCGCGTGAACCACGATCGTTTCCCGGTGTGTCACAGCGTCGCCGAAACTGCAGCCCGGGTGGAGTAGGTGGTCCGTCCACCGATCCCGGCCGCCCGTCACGGGCTCAGAGAAGAGGCGCTGTGCCCTCCAACCGGCGAGCAGTCCTGCAGACGGCGGCCACCGCGGCCCTGGCCAGCGCGGCCCTCTCCCCCCTGGCAGCTCTGCTCCCGGGAACGGCGACGGCCGTGGCGGCCACGGCGCCACCCGACCGCGAGCCCGCCGCCTGGCGGGCGCTGGCCCGGAGCCTGAGCCCCGGCGCCCGCCTGTACCGTCCGGGAGATCAGGGCTACCCGTCCCAGGCCAGCGCGGACAACCAGCGCTACGCCACCGTTCGCCCGGCCGGGGTCGTGGCCTGCGCCGTCGAACGGGATGTCCGGGCGGCGCTGCGCTGGTGCACGCAGCAGGCGATGCCCTTCGCGGTTCGCTCCGGCGGCCACAGCTACGCCGGACACTCCACCACCAGCGGCCTGGTCATCAGCCTGCGGCCGATGCACGATGTCCGGCCCGTGGGACGCCGTCTGCACCTGGGCGGCGGTGCCACCAACTCCGACGTGTACGCGGCCCGGTCCGCGGGTCTGTACTTTCCCGGCGGCCGCTGCCCCGGCGTCGGAGTCGCCGGCCTCGCCCTGGGCGGCGGACTCGGCTTCAACGACCGCAAGTGGGGCCTGACCTGCGACCGCCTTGCCGAGACCCGTCTCGTCCTGGCCGACGGCACGCTGGTGCGCGCCGCCGACGATGAGAACCCCGATCTGTACTGGGCGTGCCGCGGCGGCGCCGGCGGCAACTTCGGCATCAACACCGCCTTCGTCTTCGACGCGGTCCCCGTCGACCGGCAGCGTGCCACCGTCTTCGATCTCACCTTCCCCCTCGCCTCCGGACCGGCCGTCACCGCCGAACTCCAGCACCTCCTGGCCGCCGACCGCACCGACGACCTCGACGTACGCATCTCCTTCAAACACGCGGGCGACGGCACCACCACGGTCGCCGTCCTCGGCCAGCGCCTGGGCGACGAGGACGCCCTGCGCCGGCTCCTCACGCCCATCCTGCGCCTGCGCCCCGCCAGCGCCTTCATCGAAGAGCGGGGCTTCTGGTCAGCGCAGGACTACCTGATGGAAACCCCCGGAGCGAAGGACTGCTACGCCTCCCGCTCCCTGGTACCGCAGCGGTGGCTGACGCCGGCGGACGTCGAGCACCTCACCGAGTGGACCCGTACCTGGCAGCGCGGCCCCTCGCGAGCCACCGGTTACATCACCCTCTTCGCCATGGGCGGCGCCAGTGCCGGGCCGCGTCCCGACGAGACCGCCTACCCGCACCGGAACGCGACGTTCGTCATCGACATCGGCACCCACTGGGAGCCCGGCACACCCTCTGCCCAGGTGGAGCACCTGCTCGACCAGACCCGCGCGGCGCACCGCCTCCTGAGCCGTCGCCTGGGCACCGACGCCGCCTACGCCAACTTCCCCGACCCCGAGCTGCGCGACTGGCATACCGCCTACTACGGGGCCAACTACCGGCGCCTGCTCCACATCAAGAGGCGCTACGACCCCACCCGCCTCTTCCGCCACCCCCAGTCCGTCGGCACGCACTGACGCCGACCACGCCCTGCCGCATTCGGGCGCCGGCCCCAGGGACGTACGGACTTCTCCGACCAGGCGCAGCGAACGGAACACGGCGATCAAGCCGCCGGGTCCGGCTTGGGTCCGGCGAGTTCGGCGGCCCGCCGCTGTCTCAGAGGGAGTCGATCCAGGCGATCAGGCGAGCACCCTCCCGTTCCATGACCCCCGGGTCTCGCAGGGCGTTGGCGAGCAAGGACATGCCCTGATAGGCGCCCACCAGGGTGAGGGCCAGGCCGTCCGGCGCCGGCTGGCCGAGCTCGCGGAACTGACTCTCCACCCAGGTCAGCAGGAGCCGGACGACCCTGCCTGCTTCGACGTCCAGGCCACCCTGGTCGCGCTTTCCCAGCTGAGATGCATGCGAGGACCTTCATGATCGTTGTCACCGGTGCCACCGGAAATGTCGGCCGTACGCTCGTCCGCCTGCTCGCCGAAGAGGGACACGAGGTGACCGCCGTCTCGCGCCGCATCACCCGGGCCGACGTCCCGCCCGGCGTGCGCGCCGTCACCGCCGACCTCTCCCAGCCGGTCGCCGACCTGCCCGCCACCGCGGACGCGGTCTTCCTGCTCGTCGGCGGCGACCTCATGATGACCGGCGACCCCACAGCCGTCGTCGCTCCGTTCGCGGACTACGGCAAGATCGTCCTGCTGTCCTCCCAGGGCGTGGTCACCCGCCCGGACTCCCTCTCGCACGGCCGGGCCTTCGCCGCCTATGAACAGGCCGTCATGGACTCCGGAGCCGACTGGACCATCCTGCGCCCGGGCGGCTTCGCCTCCAACGCCTACGCCTGGGCTCCGTCGGTCAAGGCGAGCCGGACGGTCGCCGCACCCTTCGGAGACGTCGGCCTCCCGGTCGTCGACCCCGACGACATCGCCGCCGTGTCCGCCACCGTCCTGACCCGGCCCGGCCACACCGAGGCCGGTTACGAACTCACCGGCCCCGCCCCGACCACCCCGCTCCAGCGCGCCGCCGCCATCGGCGAGCCGGTCACCTTCATCGGCCAGACCCGGGAGGAGGCCTGCGCCCAGATGCTCGCCTTCATGCCCGCCCCGGTCGCCGACACCACCCTCGACATCATCGGCACCCCCACCCCGCGCGAACAGGCCGTCAGCCCCGACACCGAGAGGATCCTCGGCCGCCCCGCCACCACCTTCGCCGACTGGGCCAAGCGCAACGCCGCCGCATTCGCGTGACCGAGCCGTCTTCATCCTGAACGGTTGCAGGTCGGCAGCGGGTGAGAGGCCTGAGATCACCCGCGGGGAGCGGCGTCCGTGCCCTGGTCGAGCAACCGGGGGAGTTCGTTGCGCGAGCTGATGCCGAGCTTGGGGAAGGCGCGGTAGAGGTGGTGTCCTACCGTGCGGGGGCTGAGGAAGAGCTGGGTGGCGATCTCGCGGTTGGTCGCTCCGGCGGCTGCCAGCCGGACGACCTCGCGTTCCTGGGGGCTGAGCCCGGCCAGAGGGGCGTCCGCCCGTTCGTCCGGGCCGAGTTGCTCGCCAGTGGCCTGCAGTTCGGTGCGGGCTCGCGCGGCCCACGGATGGGTGTCCAGGGCCTCGAAGGTCTCCAGGGCGGCTCGGAGGTGTCGGCGTGCTTCGGTGCGACGGCGCTCGCGGCGCAGCCACGTGCCGTACAGCAATGCGGTACGGGCTCGTTCGAAGGGCGGGCCCTCGGCGTGGTGGCGCAGGGCTTCGGTGAAGTGCCGTTCGGCCTCGCCCGGTTCGTCGTCGGGGCCGGTCAGCGCCCGGCAGCGGTGGAGCAGGGCGGTGGCCTGCGGGCCGGCCGAGGCCGTCGCCCAGTCCGCGAGACGGGCCATCGGTTCGTCAGCCCGATCCGGTCGTCCGGCGCGTACCGCGGCTTCGACGAGATCCGGAAGCAACCAGGGCGTCAGCGTCGGATGGCCGACCCGGGCACGGGCCGCCTCCAGATGGGCGAGCGCGTTCTCGGCGTGGCCGAGCCCGAGGTCGAGCAGGCCGAGGGCACGGTGTGCGCGGGCGGCGGCCAGTGCGATGCCGTGGGGCACGGCGTGGTCCAGTGCCGCCTCGGCGAGGCCGGCGCAGCGGTCCTGGTCGCCGCGCAGCGCTGCGAGCGTCGCCAGGGTCGCGCGCAGGTAGGTGGCCCGGTGGTCGCGGCCGTATTCTTCGGCGACCGCGAGGCCCTCCTCGGCGGCCGCTTCCGCCTCGGTGTAGCGGCCCAGGGCCAGCTGGGCCTCGGCGACCAGGTGCAACGCGGTGTGGAGCCATCCGGGCACGTCCTGGGCCCGGCAGTCCCGTACGCAGGCGGCGGCGATCTCGTAGGCGCTGCCGTGTTCGGCGAGCAGCAGGGCGTGGGCTCCGGCGGCCATCCGCTCGGCGAAGTCGGCCGTCGGGGCCGGGGCGGCCACCGCGCCGTGGGTGAGGGCTCCCGTCATCGCCCGCGTCACCGCGTACTCCGGGGCGTCGGGGATCCGCGCCGCCACTTCGGCGAGCAGCTCCCGGTCACCGGAGGACTGCGCCGCCTGGACGGCTTCGGCGAGAAGGGCCGGGAGGTCCCCGCTGGGGCCGATCCGATCCGCGCAGGAGAGCAGGATGCGGGTGGCCTCGCCCGGTGACCCGCGGTCCAGCTCGACGATGGCCCGGACCCTGGCGAAGTCCGAGAGCGTCTCCGGATCGAGGGCGAGCGCGTTGATCCGGTCGGTCAGGGCCGCCGTACGGGCGAACTGCCCGGCCTCCGCCGATGTAAAGGTGGCCGCGGCCAGCAGCCGACTGCGCCTGCCCGGGTCCGCCGTGAGCTGTGCGGCGCGCTCGTACGCCACCGAGGCGGCGGCGGTGCCCTGCCGGCCTCCGGCCCGCTGGGCGGCGGCCGCCATCTCGTCCGCCACCCGCTCGTCCGTCCCCGTGGTGGCGGCGGCGAGGTGCCAGGCACGGCGGTCGGCGTGCCGGTCGCCGCCGAAGGCGTCTTCGAGCACGTCGGCCAGCGCACGATGGGCGGCGAGGCGCCGTGCCAGGGCGGCGTCCTGGTACGTGGCCGATCGGATGAGGGGGTGTCGGAAGGACAGGGTGTGCTCGGTCAGTACGACGAGCGTGGCGTGTTCAGCGGGCTCCAGGTCCTCAAGGCGTGCGCCGAAGCCCGCGGAGGCCCGCAGGACGAGGTCGAGGTCGCCCGTGTCGTCGGCCGCGGCCACCAACAGCATCGCCCGGGTGGCTTCGGGCAGGCGTCGGATGGTCTCCTGGAAGGACTCCTGGATACGGCCGGCGGGTGACGACAGGCCGGCCGGGAGTGTGAGGGGATTCGGCCGACCCGCACGCTGTTCCTCGGTGAGCGCGGCGGGCAGTTCGAGCAGCGCCAGCGGATTGCCCTGTGCCTGCTCGACGATTCGTTCCCGTGCGTAGGGGGGAAGGCCGGCGACGCGGCCGGCGAGGAGGGCTTCGACGGCCTCGGCGTCGAGCCCGTTCAGCGGCAGAGTCGGCAGGCCGGTGATCCGTCGGCCCGGAACTCCGTCGCGGACGGCGAACAGCATCACCACGCCCTCCGAGTGGAGCCGGCGTGCCGCGAAGGTCAGGGCGTCCAAGGACGCCTGGTCCAGCCATTGCGCGTCGTCGATCAGGCACAGGGCCGGGCCGTCGCCCGCCGCCTCCGTCAGGGTCGCGAGCACGGCGTTCCCGACGGTGAAGCGGTCGCTCACCGGCTCCCCCGCCAGTCCCAAAGCGGCCTTCAGGGCGGACGCCTGGGGGCCGCGGAGCCGGTCGATGCAGTCGGTCACAGGCCACAGGAGCTGGTGCAGGCCACCGAACGGCAGCTCCATCTCCGATTCGAGGCCCACCGTTCGCAGGACACGTACCGTGCCGGCGGTCTCGGCCGCGTACGCCAGCAGTGCCGTCTTGCCTATGCCGGCCTCGCCGTGGATCACCAGTGCGCTGCTCTCGGCCTCACGGGCACGCAGAAGCAACTGGTCGATCCGGTCCTGTTCGGTTCCCCGTCCGTACAACATGCGATCAACCTACCTAACGCGTGCGGATCCGATCGGTCGCGTTACGTCGGACCGACCGATGTGCCGGTTCGTCAACCGGCATACCTTCGGGGCAGGTTGAACGTCCCGACCGCCCGGACCGCCCTCGAACACGGAGTCACCACCGCCATGACCGGACCCACGCACATCACCCCGCTCCGCCGGATCAGCGTCACAGAGACCGCCGCCTGGCATCAGGTCGTCGCGGCCGCGATGGCCCACGACCTACCGGGAGTGCCGCCTCCGGGCCCCGGACATGTCCACGCCCAGCTCACCAAGCCCGCCCTGGGCAGCGAGCGGCTGATGTGGGTGGCCACGGACGACGTTGGTGCCACGGTCGCCGTCGCCGCCTTGCGCCTGTTCACCCAGTCCGGCCAGGAGCACCTCGCGGAGCTGGAGCTGCACGTCACCCCCGAACACCGTCGCCAAGGCACCGGCTCCCGTCTGCTGTCGGCGGTCGTCGCGGCCTGCCGTACGGAGGGCCGGCGCAGCCTCATCGCCGCGACCGCCGCCGAGGGCCCGGGCGAAGCCTTCGCGGAACGGTGGCACTTCAAGCCCGCCCTGACCCTGAACCACCTGATCCTGGACCTCGAAGGGATGGATCAGGACGCTGTCCGGCGGATCGCCGGCACCGAGCATGCCGGCTACCGGCTCACAGGCTGGACCGGCACCGTCCCCGACGAGCTCGCCGGGGCCTTCGCCTCGGCCAAGAACGCCATGAACGACATGCCCATGGGGGACATCGACTACGGCCACATGGAGTGGGACGCGGACCGGGTCCGCGACATGGGCCGCGTGATCGCCGGACGCGGTGACACGCTCCTGACCCTCGCGGCCCTCCACGACGACGGCACCATGGCCGGATACACCGAAGTCGTACTCCCCCAGGGGGCACCGTCGCGTGCCCAGCAGTACGACACCGCGGTCGTGCCCCGGCACCGCGGGGGCGGGCTGGGCCTCTGGCTCAAGGCGGCCATGGTGTACCGGCTGCGCGCCGAGCACCCCGGGGTGGTCGAGATCGAGACGGACAACGCCGAGGACAACGTCCACATGCTGGCGGTCAATCACGCGTTGGGGTTCCGCTCCTACCGGCGCACGCGCGAGTTCCAGCTCGACGTGCCCACGTCCTGATCACCCCGGTACACCCTCCCCAGTCTCCCTCCTCCCTCCTCTCTCCTCCCTCCTCTCTCCTCCTCCCTCCTCCTCCCCCCGCCCTTGTGCGGCATCCATCCTGGAGTCCTCGTGCGCGTCATCTCTCCGTCGAACGACCATGTCACCGTCTCCCCCAACGCCACCATGACCGGCCTGGCGGCACCCAGCCGGGGCAGCACCGAACTGAGCACCTGGACCGTCACGATGGTTGCCGGCGCGACCGGCCCCGAGCACTCCATCAGCCGTGAACAGGTCTGGACGGTCACCGCTGGCGCACTGGAGGTGACCTGCGACGGCCGTACCCGCGTGGTTGCGGCCGGGGAGACGTTCGTCCTGCCGCCCGACCGCGTCCGCCGGATCCACGCCCCGGAACAGGCCGAGGCCCACGTCGCGATGCGTTCCGACGGCGTCGCTTCCGTTCCGGGAACCGAGGGAACCCGAGAGATTCCCTGGGCGCGGTAGCCGCTGCTGCCACACAGCAGCGCGCCCTCAGGGGCCCGAACCGTCCACTGCTTCGTCCGTGAACCAAGGGAGTACCGTGACCGACCCCGTGCCCACGCCCTGGACCGAATCCGCTTCCGCTTCCGGTGAGGCCGTGCCCCCGCTTCCGCCGCTCGCCGTCCAGGCCGAGCGCCTGATCGAGCTCGGGGTACCCCAGATCGCCGGGATCTCCGCCGCCGAGGTGCGGGCCTTCGCCCGCCGCGGCGGAGAGGACGTCCTGCTCGCCGTCCACCCGGACCGGGCCCCCGCGTCCGCCCTCGCTCCCATGCTCCGGCGCCGGGACAAGCCCGGCTTCGTCGTCACCGACATGCACGACGTCGACCGGTTCACCCCCCACGACCTGCGGCTGCCCGATGGGCCCCTCTACCTCGTCAGCGCACCCGATCGGGGCGACCGCATGGCCAACTGGAGCCCGGAGGAGGCCCTGCCCGTCCTCGCCCAGGAGGGCCGCACCCCGCTCCTGCTCACCGAGGGCATCCACTGGCTGCTCCAGCAGCCCGCCGTACTGGACCGCAACCACTGCTTCATGACCATCGGCTCCCGGCTGCGCAAGGCCAACGGCACCCTGGACGCCCGCACCCCGGCGATCTGGATCAGCAACGGCACCGGAAGGGACGGCCGCGAACGCCGCGACGCCCCCAAGGTCGGCTGGTGCTGGTGGAACAACCGCCACACCTGGCTCGGCTTCGCCTCCGCCACCGGCCGCCGCGCCTGAGCGGGGACGTCCCGCCCCGCCCGCCTCTCCTCCAACGCCGGGGACGAACCTCCGTACTCCCCGCACTCCCGCCACTCGCCCGTCGAAAGGCTTACGCTCTTGCGCCACCTCACCTACTTCGCCGCCACGACACTGGACGGCTTCATCGCCGGCCCGGACGGCGGGGACCCGACCGGACCGGACGGCTTCTGGCCGATCCCCGCGGACTACGTCGAGCACCTCGTCGCCGAGTACCCGGAGACCCTGCCGGAGCAGGCCCGACAGGCCCTGTCGGTCACCGCCCCCGGCACGCACTTCGACACGGTGATCGAAGGCCGACGCAGCTACGAGATCGGCCTGGCGGCCGGAACCACCAATGCCTTCCCCCACCTGCGCCACCTCGTCTTCTCACGGACCCTGGCCGCCAGCCCAGACCTGGGCGTCGAGATCCTCGCCGGCGACCCGTCGGCCACGGTCCACGAGCTCAAACGACAGGAAGGCAAGGGCATCTGGCTCATCGGCGGAGCGGATCTCGCCCGCAGCCTCTACTCGGAGATCGACAGGATCGTCCTCAAGGTGGCCCCGTTGACCACCGGCAGCGGGATCCCCCTCTTCTCCCACGACGCCGCCTTCGACCCCAGGACCTGGACCCTCACCGGCCACACGGTCCTCGAAACGAGCGGCACCCTCTTCCTCACCTACACGCGCGTCACCGGCTGAGCGGCTGGACCGACCCGTCGGGGCGGTCGCGGCGGATCCGGGCATCGCCACGGAGAGGGCGAGGGCGAGGGCGAACGTTCAGCGGGCGAGGTCGGCCAGGGTGTTCAACGCGGTGTCGATCTCGGCCGGCGTATTGATGGCGGCGGTACCGATCCGGGTGTAGGTCGAGGTGGACAGTCGCACGCGGCGGGTGGCGGCGTGGTCGACGACCTGCTGGTGGGTGTGTCCGGCCACGCTGAAACAGGTGATGCCCGCTGACAGCCCCGGGTCGGCGGGAGTGTGCACGGTGACGCCGGGGATGCGGTCCAGGCCCTGTTTCACCCGCGTCGACAGCTGGGTGATGCGGGCGGCGACGCGTGCCCGGCCCAGCTGGTCGTGCAGGGCCACCGCCACCGGGAGGGCGAAGGCGTGCTCGAACGCCAGAAACCCGCCGGGCGACAAGGGTGCTGCTCCCCCGCCGCTGATGAAGGTCACGAAGGTGGGCCGCAGCTGGTCGAGGACGTCCGGTGCCACCCAGATCAGCCCCGTTCCCCTGGGGCCGAACAGCCATTTGTGCGTTCCGGCGACCACCACGTCCGCGCCCAGTCCGGCGGCGTCCTCGTCGACCGCCGCCAGCCCGTGGACGCCGTCGACGACCAGCAGGCACCGGTCGGCGGGACGCCGGCCTTCGTTGGCCCGGCGCACCACCTCGGCCACCGCCCGCACCGGCATCCGCAGCCCGGTGCTCGACTGCACCCAGGTGATGCCCACGACCCGGGTGTTCGGCCGCATCGCCCGGCCGACCGCCGCTGCGATGCCGTCCGCCGTCGCGGTGGCCGGATCGGCGAACCAGGAGCCCAGCCGAAGCGTGCCGCCGTGCTTCTCCGCGGCCAGCCGGGCGGCGGTGCGGTGAGCGATGTGGTCGTGCACGGTCAGCAGGAACTCCTGACCCGGACGGGTCACGACTCCGTTGTAGACGACACCGAGCCCGATGCTCGTGCTCGCCGTCAGCGCGATGTCCTCGGCCCGGCCTCCCAGACAGGCCGCCAGTGCCCGGCGTACCCGGAGCCATCCGGTGGGGCCGTCGGGCAGCGTCAGCCCCGCCGGCACCGCGAGGGGATTGGCGTCGACCTGCGCCGCCAGATGCTCCACCGCGTCCCGCACCGCCTTCGGATGCGAGGCCAGATAGAACAACGCCAGGTTCACCCACCCCGGCTCCAGCCTGAACTGCGCCCGCAGGGCGTCCCAGTCCACCCGGCCGTCCGTCGTGGTGACCGGCCGCTCCGGCGGTGGGTTCAGCCGTGCCGCGCCGGAGCTGGACGCGAGGGTGACCGCCACCGCTCCCGCGGATTTCGCCAGCAGACCGCGTCGACTCGTCATCGACATCCCGCACCCCTTTGCCTCGCGACCGACAAACGGTGGCGCAACAGCTGTCCGGTGTCCTTCTGCCGCAGCCCGAACCCCCGCTCAGCAGAGCGACGGCCGATCGGGCGCTGGACGGCGGTCATGAGGTCATCGTACGAGCCGGACGCGGGCGCGCCCTCAGGAACGGACCATGCGGGCGATGGCCTGGGACGCCTCCCCCACCCTTCTCCCCGCCTTCTCCCGCGACTCGTCCGCCCTGGAAGGGCCGGCCCTTCTCGCGGTCCGGAGCGGGCGCGGGCCGGCGGGTGGCGTTAGCGTCGGTTCATGGCGTACGACGAGGCGTTGGCGGAGCGGGTCCGGGAGCGGCTGGAGGCGGACGGGGCTGTGACCGAGAAGAAGATGTTCGGTGCGCTCACGTTCCCGCTGCAGGGCAATACGGTGGGCGGTGTGGAGGGCGACGACCTGTTCGTGCGGGTGGCGCAGGAGGACATGGCCGACGCGCTGGCCCGGCCCGGGGCGCGGCCGTTCGAGGTCAAGGGGCGGGTGTCGAAGGGCTGGGTGTACGTGGCCGGGGAGGACCTGGACGACGACGCGCTGGAGGAGTGGCTGCGGGTGGCCCTGGACGCGACGGCCGAGCTGCCGCCCAAGTGACCGGACGGTCGGCGGTGGACGCCCCCGGAGCGACGCGGGTGGCCCGTCAGCGGTTCCTCGTGGTGGCGCGGAGCCAGAGGATGAGTGCGGCAAGGTGGACGCCGGCCTTGTAGCGGGTGACTGGTTTGTCGTAGCGGGTGGCGATCGCGCGGAACTGCTTGAGGCGGTTGAAGCAGCGTTCGACCACGTTGCGGGCCTTGTACAGCTCGCGGTCAAAGGCTGGCGGTCTGCCGCCGGCCTGGCCGCGCCGCCGACGGTTGGCCTTCTGGTCCGCTCGCTCCGGGATCACCGCCCGGACGCCCCGCCTGCGCAGGGCCTGGCGGATCGCCCGGGACGAGTACGCCTTGTCCGCGATGACCGCGTCAGGCCTCAGGCGGGGACGCCCGGCGCCGGCCCGGGGCACTCTCAGCTC
Organism: Streptomyces sp. NPDC043896; assembly: GCF_056435605.1. Lineage (NCBI taxonomy): Bacteria > Bacillati > Actinomycetota > Actinomycetes > Kitasatosporales > Streptomycetaceae > Streptomyces > Streptomyces sp. NPDC043896. Next base: position 195,536 of record NZ_JBWKEE010000014.1, on the reverse strand, counting down.
GTCCATGACTGTGCCGAAGACTGTGGAGTCGTTCACGTTGCCGGGCGTGAGGTCCACGGCCAGGGGCAGGCCCCGGCCGTCGCAGGCGAGGTGGATCTTCGTGGTCAGCCCGCCGCGGGACCGGCCCAGCGCCTGGCCGGCCGACGGACGTGCCGGATCTTCCAGTTCGTCCCCCGCCGCCCCTTTTTACGGGCACCGGCGGCGTGCTGATGAACCCGGCTGATCGTGGAGTCGACCGACACCGTCCACTCCACGGCTCCGGCGGAGTCGTCGCGGACCTGGGCCTGTTCGAGCAGGCGGGCCCAGGTTCCATCCGCCTCCCAGCGGGCGAACCGTTCATAGGCCGTCTGCCACGGTCCATAGCGTTCCGGCAGGTCACGCCACGGGGCACCGGTCCGCAACCGCCACAACACCCCGTTGATGACCTGCCGGTGATCCCGCCACGGCCGCCCACGCCCGTCAACACCAGGCAGCAGGGGCGCTATCCGCTCCCACGCCACATCCGTCAGCTCACCACGACCCACCACAAGATCAATTATCAGACAGTGCCTAGTGCCGCATCAGACAACGTTCGCCCGCTCTGTGGGGGACAAATGATGTGCTGGGCAAAGCGGTTGCCGCGTAACCTGCCTGGCTGTGAATATGGGACGTGCTGATCGACAGCTCCGCCTGATCGCCGAGGCCATGGAGGTCGCCGGGGCTCTTGGGGTCGCGGTGTGGCTTCGCGGTGGATGGGCCATGGATTTCTTCCTCGGCGAGATCACGCGAGACCACGAAGACATCGACTGGTTCGCGTGGGCGGACGATGCAGGGTCCCTGGCGGAAGGCTTGCTGCTGCACGGTTATCAACCGGCCCCAGGGCCGCCGCCTGAGCTGCAGCTCGATTTCGCCAAGGACGGTCTGGTCAACAGCTTTACGCTCCTGGACCGGGATACGGCCGGCCGTGTGGTGGTCGCCGGGGGCCCTGGGCCGGTGCGCCCTGGCCTGAGGGAATGCTCGATGCCGGGCCGGGCCGTATCGGTGGTCTGCAATGTGCGATCGTCAGTCCGCAGGCGCAGATCGAAATCAAACGGATGATGCCCATCTGGGATCCCTCCCGGCCTCGACGGACCAAGGACGCCGAGGACATCGCCCGGCTGGAGGCGGCTCTCCGCGCACGCGGCAAGCGGCCTGAATGAGGTTCTTGGGCGTCGACCGTCCGTCGTCCGTTACCGTCGGGCAGTGGCAGAACGAGTACGCGTCCGTGAGATCGATGACGACGAGGGGCGGCGGCTACTGCGGATCATCCGCAGGGGCACCGGGTCGGTGGTGACATGGCGGCGGGCCCAGATGGGGCTGCTGTCCGCGCAGGGCATGCCGGTGGCAAGGATCGCCGAGGTGTCGTTCACCAGCGACGATCGAGTCAGAGACGTGATCCACAACTTCGATGCGGACGGCTTCGACTCGCTGTATCCGAAGTACAAGGGCGGCCGGCCGAAGACGTTCACGCTGCCTGAACGCCGCGAGATCAAGAAGATCGCCAAGTCCAAGCCGACCGAACACGACCTGCCGTTCTCGACCTGGAGCCTGACCAAGCTGGCGGACTTCCTGGTCGCCGAGGGGGTGGTCGACGACATCAGCCACGAGGGCCTGCGCATTCTGCTCCGCGAGGAAGGCGTCTCCTTTCAACGCCTGAAGACCTGGAAGACCTCCCGTGATCCGGACTACGCGGCCAAGAAGGCCCGCGTCGAGCACCTCTACGCGATCTCCGACGGCGAGGTCCTACCCGAGGACGGCGAACCCGAAGTCATCTTCTGCATGGACGAGTTCGGACCCCTCAATCTGATGCCGCACCCGGGCCGGCAGTGGGCCGAACGCGGAGGCAAGCACAAGGATCCCGACCGTGAGCCCCGCCGACGGCGCCGGGCGACTTACAACCGCCACGGCGGGGTGCGGCACCTGTTCGCCGCCTTGGACCTGGCCAAGGACAAGCTGTACGGCCACATCAAGCCGATCAAGAGGCGGACGCAATTCCTGGAGTTCTGCCGCTACCTGCGTAGCCTGTACCCGCCCGAGGTCCGGATCGCAATCGTCAGTGACAACTTCTCCCCGCACCTGACCACAAAGAAGTGCCAGCGCGTCGGCACCTGGGCTGCAGCGAACAACGTCGAGATGGCCTACACCCCGACCAACAGCTCCTGGCTCAACCGCATCAAGGCCCAGTTCACGGCACTGCGCTACTTCGCCCTCGACGGCACGGACCACGCCGACCACAAAGAACAGGGCAGCATGATCCGCCGCTACATCATCTGGCAAACCGCCACGCCGACGACCGGCGCCTACGCGCCGTCGTCGACAGGGCAAACGTTGCCTGACCCGGCACTAGCCACCCCATGGCAGCCGCTTGGTCACCTCACGACAGCCAAGATCAACAACCCGAGACGACCACTGCCACGAAAACACCGAGCTACAACAAGCCCCCACACCGGCCAGCCCCCGCACACCCGCTGACGCCCAACCGCTGCCACCACCCCACCCACTCACAGGCCGAAAGGACGGGCCGGCACTCCGACTTGGGGCCGACGGATCGGCGGCCGGCGGGCCGATGCCGTGGAGCGCCGTGGCGGCGAGCCTCGGCATCGGCGGCCGTACGTGGACGGCCGGCGAGGTGGTTGGAGGACCCGATGCTCTCGAAGGTTTTGTTGCGGGTGGGCGCGAGCGCCGCGCGCCATCCCTGGCGGGTGATCGCGGGATGGCTGATCGCCGCCGCGCTCGCCGTGCTCGCCGCCGTCGCCTTCGGCGGGCGTACCGCGGACTCGATGACCGCTCCGGGGCTGGACTCGCAGCGGGCCGCGGCACTGATCGAGCGGGCAGGCACCGGCCAGGAGGGGATGACCGCCCATGTGGTCGTCACGCCCCTCGACGGCGGTGTGACGTTCCTCGGCGACGGCGGCGCGCGCACCGCTCTCACGCGGCTGCGGGCCGAGGTGGGGCGGCTGCCGCACGTGCTGGGGACGAGTGACCCGGCGGGGGCGCTCGGCGGGGGCGGGGACACCGCCGTGCGCGGCGGCCTCGTCTCGGCCGACGGGCGGATCGCGGTCGTCCGGGTGCAGTACCCCGACCAGAGCCGGTTGTCGGCCGAGGACCTCGACGCCCTCGTCGCCCTCGGCGACCGGCTGCGCGCCGAACTGCCGCTGCGCGTCGAGATGGGCGGGAGCCTCTTCTACGCCTTCTCGAATGCCGACGGCGGGGTGAGCGAGTTGATCGGGCTCCTCGCCGCGGCGCGCCGCTGGCTCCAGCCACCCTCGTGAACCCGAGCCAGCAGCATCTGGGGGGCCCGGGCCGTAACGCTGCCCCGATCCGAGCGACATCACGGGTTCAAGTTCAGCAGCCATCACTCACCGGTGACGCCCAAGCCCCGCCACCACCCCCAACTCACATTACCGATGTCCCCACCGGGCCCTGCACGGTGGGGACATCGTTCTTCTGCTGCTTCCTGCAAGCACATCCTTAAAAAGCGTCACCATTTCACGCTAATCCGGACAAAGATGGCCAGCAGTGACGCGATCAGCCCAAGGCCAAGCACTCCTCACGCAAACGCAGCGCAGCATTAAGATCTCTTCTGTAACTCCATTCATCCTTGGGCGAGAATTCTAGCACCGCGCTGAAGAACTCCACGGCTCCTGAAACCAGAGCGCCCAGAATATCTTTTTCGCCGCTCACGGCCACACGCCCCTCCCCCAGGTCCACAAATTTCACCAGGACATTTCCGCGCGCCACCTTCTCGAGCGAAAGAGTGAACCTGCGCTCCGGAAAACCGAGAACCCCAACCCCACCCCTTCCTTCCATGAAACTCTCGAGATAGGTGAGGATCAAGGACCAGAGAGCATCGATCGTATCACCATCACCCCTCCCGATAATCAGAGAATTGCCGACGCGGAGCTCAATACCGCCTTGGATTCGCCGATCTCGAGAGAAACTGATCCCGCAGGTTTCCACCGGCACCAACCCACCAGATTCAGGAGCAACGAAGGTCTTCACTTCGACCCTCCCCGCTTTACCGCGAGTCACATTACACCTACCATTTAATACCCTACTGCGGGAGTGGATAGAACTGGCCCACTACGCCATCCCCAAAGCCAAGTTTGTATCGGCGCCCGTGATACTCCCCTTCGATCTTGTCCCACTTCCCTTGCGCGTATTCCGGGCTGCTCAGCTTCCTCTGGTTCTGCCTCATTACCGCCTCTACCGCATCCTGGACATCCTGGATACTCATCCGCTCGTCGAACAAGGTGTTCGCTCCGTTGTTTCCTCGAAGATAAGCAGGATGATGACCTTCGAGAATGTGCGTGAGGTCTTGCTTCCTCAGAACGAAGGAGTTGTCTCCGTACGAAAAGCTCCGACTTTTCCATTTCTTGAGGGCATCCCCAACCCCACAACTTGCGTTGTGAACCAGGACTGGTGTGGATCCGGCCATCACATAGTACGTGTGGAGTTCGTTGACGGTGAGGTTGTAAGCCGGCCGAAGCCCCGTCCAGTGGGAGACGTCAGCAATCCCCACCCCACCACCATCGGGGAGACGGAGCGTGTCCTGTGGGGTGAGGTCGGCCGCGTTCTTCCACCTCTTGTCGTTTTTGGACCAGAAGGGGTGGTGGTCGGTGGCTGTGAGAGAGCCTCCCCCTCGCTTCTTTTCGAGGGTGAGAGTCGTGAACTCGCGGTCGTCCGGAGTGTAAATGGTCGCGTCAACGCGACGGATTCCGGTGACCCCCGCTTCAGGGTCACCGGCCAGTACCTGGTCGCCCACTGCGAGCTGTTCGATCGGACGAGTGCTGTAATCGCCCATCAGGACATGGGTACCGGCGGGGAAGCTGTGCTTCGGCACCACGGGGCAGTCCGGCAGATTCTTCCCGACGCGTGAGCTCTTCACGGCGTCTTCGACGCCGTCGGCCACCTTCTTGACAAGCTTGAGCTTGCCGACGGGCAGGACACCCGCAATGGCCATGGCGCAGTCGCCCCAGGCGGGTTCCTTGATGCACTTTTCGATGTCGGCGCCGCCAGAAATCTCCCATGTGAGCTTCCAGGCGATCTCGGCGAGCTGCTTCGTTTCTTCCCAGTTGGGTATGTAGGGGAAGACGATCTCGTCGGCATCGGCGCCCATCACGCAGGGGGGCAGGCTGTCCCGGTTGGAGGGGACGATGCACTTCGGCCGCTTCTTCTTCGCGGCTTCGGCTTGCTTCTTCCATTCCTCTTGGGCCTGTCGCGCGAGTTCGGCGATCTCCGCCTCCCGCTTGCGCCTGACGTCGTCCCAGGCCTGGGCAGCATAGGACGCGGCCTCGTCCTTGCTCTTGCCAGCGGCACGAGCAGAGGAATAGGACTGCGTGGCTGCGTCGTCGGCCTTGCGCGCCGAATCGCGGGCGTAGTTGGCGGAGAAGTCTGCCTGGGCTGCGGAGGCCTCGGCGGCATCCGCGTCACGGTTCGCCGACGTCGCGGCGTTGCGTGCGGTGGTGGCCGACTGCTTGGCCTTAGCCGAGCTGGCCTCGGCGGCCTCGGCGGACTTCCTGGCGTTGGCCGCGTGACCTGCTGCGGCGTCGGCGGACTTCTTGGCTTCACCGGCCGCGGTGGCGGCTTCTCCGGCGGCCTGCCTGGCCTTGGCGGCGGCTTCGGCGGCTCGCCAGCGGTTGGCCTGGGCCTTGGCCGAGATGATCTCGCCTTCGGCGAGGAGGCGGTCGATCTGGGAGCGGTGATGGTCTGTGAGGTCGTCCTTGCGGGTGGCCGTGTACTGGCCGACGGTGACGAATTCGTGCAGCTTCTCGGGGGTTCCGTCCAGGGCTGCCTTGGCTGCGGCCTTCACCTCGCCACCGCCGTCGTTCACGAGCTTGGAAGCGATGACCTCCTCGTCGATCCGACGGGCCTTGTACTGGCCGATCTCCAGGAACGAGGCTAGATCCTTGGCGTTCCCACTGGCCAGAGCGACCTTGGAGGCCTCCTTGACGCTGGGCCCGCCCATGTTGTTGACCTTCGAGACGGCAACAGCCAGATCGTCCTTGCCCGCCTCGTACTGACCCTTCGCGTAGTAGTCGGCAATCTGCTGCGGAGTGCCCTTCAGCACCTCCACCGCACCCTGACGGATAGAGGGGTGCGGGCTGGTGACACTCAGCTGCAGAACCTTGACCCGGCCCAAGCTTCGGGACTCGCAGGCCGCCGACCGCTGGACATGGCTTGTCCTGGCCGCGCACGCTCAGCTCCGCCTCGCCCGCCCCCTCACGCGTGATCTCCGCCGCCCGTGGGAGAGGCCGGCGGAGCCGAACAGACTCACCCCTGCTCGGGTCCGCCGCGGGTTTAGGAACCTGCGCGCGAAGACCGGCACGCCAGCCGGTGCACCGAAACCCACCCGCCCCGGCCCCGGCAGGCCGCCCGGCTCAAAGAATCGGCGGCCCGCTATCCGCTACGACGTCGGACGCGTCCTCGCCACCGGCGAGGCGTATGCCCGACCCGCCCACCACAGCGTCGGCACCAAACCCCGCAGAACAGGCTGACAAGCGGCATCGAGGATTAGCACACTGAGCGCATGCGATACGAGGAGAAGGCCAAGCTCACCGCCGCGAGAGCCCTGGTCCCGGCAGCCATCCTCCTCACCTCACCAGTCCTGCTGATAGCCGGAGCACCCATCCGCCGCCGATACCTCCGCTACGTCTACCGGGATGGGGCCCCAGCGATCCTGGACAAGGAGCAGGGCCGAATCAGCGTCCACTGGTTCGTGGTCATGAGCCCACTTCTCGGATGGCTCTGCCGGCCCACGGAGGCGCTCGCCCGACTCATCTCGCGCCGAGGTTAAACGGCAAGCTGTACCTGTTCCTGAGCCGCGCATGACACGGCGTGCCGTGGCCGGTGACTCGGCGAAGACGAGTGGGGGCTCTCAGCTAGTAGATGATCCATGCCTGCTGGGGAAGGATGTGGCGAGGGTCATCCAGTACGTGCTCAGCGAAGATCACCGGGCGTGTGACCAGCTGGTCAGCCATTCGTTGGACGCTGACCACCAATCCGAGGCTCCACGAGCATGGGATCCCGGTTCCCAGGTAACCGAACTCGAAGTCGTCTTCGGGGAACCGTTCTGCGGCACGGGCGGTCATCCACCGTTCCACCTCGGAGGGCGCGCGGCCCGTCAGAGGTACCCCTTCGGCGAGGACCTGTGGTCCCCGCAGGCCGTCAACAGCGAGTCCCTCCAGCTGCTCGTCGCGACTGTAGAAGAGGAACAGTCCGGACTTCCAGTACTGGCCCTCTTCCCTGGCCTGCCGACCGTCACGGAGGTGCGTGGTAATGCACTGTTGGGCCTCTGCTGTCACGTCGGCCAGCACCGCCGATACTTCGTCAGGGTTCATACCGAAGCGCAACGGTCCCACACCCAGATACGGGTCCACGACCCACTGAGGCCGATCGCTGTCGGGCCGTACATCCCATCTGTCATCCATGGGGACACAGTCTGCGGCAGGGCCTGCCCACCTGTGGCCTCAGCCTCTGGGTGGGCGGCTTCGCGGAGTTCACACCCGCGTCGAATGCACCCGTCGCGGTCATTTTGGTGAGGAGGGAGGGACGCGGCTTCGCCCGGAACGAGCCGCGTCAAAGTGGGGTGCCGTTAACAGCCGTGTCATGAGCCCCAAACGAGTTCAGGGCCTCTCGGCGGCTGTGATTCGGGTGGCGTAGACCCGGTGCGCTTTGCGTTCGGCCGAGCCTGCCGTGTCGGCTGCAAGGGCGGCGCTCTGTTGCAGAGCGGCGCGGTGATGTCCGAGTGGTGCGGTGATCCGAAGCGAGTGGCCTTGGCCGCGGCGGATGGTCCGGCCGGAGGCGAGTGCCGCGCGGACGGTCTCGTCACCAAAGACGGTGAGGTGGTCGGCGAGCAGGCCGGGCAGGTCGAGGGTGATCTCCGGGTCCGGCTCCGGCTGCTGCTCGGCGGGCGGGTCCGGGAGGACGTCAAGCTGCTCGGGCAGCTGGCGGGCACCGACCGAGTCCAGGACTCGGCGGATGGTCTTCGGGTCTACGCCGTGCAGCCGGGCGAGCGCCTTGACCGCGGCACCCTGCTGGTACGCCTGCACGACGTCGGCGGCCATATCCCCGTCCAGTGCGGTCGGGCGGCCCAGTACCTTCCCGGTGACTTCGGCGGCGGCGACGCCTTCGCGGGTGTTCTCCGAGATCATGTCGCGCTGGAACTCCAGCACGGCGGCGAGGACGGAGACCATCATCTTGGTGCCGGGGTCGTCCGAGGCGAGGTCGATGCCGGACAGCAGGCCGGACTCGACGCGCAGGTGCAGGCCGCGGCGGATCAGCACCGGTCGCAGGGCGAGGATGTCGGCCACGGAGCGGAAGAGCCGGGCGGCGTCGGCGATGCGGATGGTGTCGCCGACGGCGGCTTCGTGCAGCAGCTTGGTGAAGCCGGTGCGGTCGAGGGAGAGCTGCCGGGTGGAGGTGGCGGGGTCGTCGTGGCTAGGGCTCAAGGCCCTCTGTGACATGACGTGCCCTGAGCATGAGCGCGCGCTCCAGTTGGGCGGACAGAAGCTGTACCTGCCCGGGGTGGAGCTGGAGTGCGGTGCGTACGGCGGTTCCGTCGCGGAAGCAGACGCGCACAGGAAGGAGGGCGCTGCCGGTCTCGCGGTCGTAGTGGATGTCGTTGCCGCCGTGCAGGACGTGCAGAACGAGGCCGTCCATCAGCGTCGGCCGTGTCGGGTACTCCACAGGCTGCAAGGGGTCTTGTTCGAGCATGGCCTCTCCACGGGTCAGTCCCGGCATCGGTGGGATTTACATCCAGTTCGGCGGGCTGCCGCAGACCCGGGTGGGCCCTCGCGTGCCAGGGACGGGCTCCGGGGGCGCCCACGGGCCTCAGCGGAGCCGGCGAGACACGCTGCGGCGCCCACGGCACCCCATGCGGTGCGCTCGCCGCGTGTCGTGTGCGGGCGACTGTCCTCACGCTCTCTCCGGGCCGGCAACATCATCCTGCTCCCGGGACTCTTCCCAGCTGGCCATGAAGATCTCCAGGCCGTGATCGGCCCGCTCCAGCAGCTGGCGGCTCGGCTCCGGCGGCGGGGCGAAAAACGGTTGCTGCTCGCTGTCGCGCCGATGGATCACCGTGTCCTCCGGCGAGGTCGGCTTGACCGGGACGCGTCCCGGTGGCGGAGAGGGCGACAACGCGCGCTCCGGTCCGCCAGTCCCCTCTCCGAACAGGCTGGAGACGGTGACGGCGTCCGGACGGTTCCGGGGCCGGCGGGCCACCCTGGTCACCCTGGCCACCCCTGAGCGTGTACGGCCATGGCGAGCTTGAGCACCGTGGCCAGGTACGGACGCACGGCCCGGGCGGGCGGGAGCGGCATCTCCTCGTACGGGACGGTGTCCCAGCGCACGCTGTAGGAGGGAGGCATCGCCACCCACGCGGTCGGCCGGGAGCGGACCTCTACCTGGGGGCAGTTGGCCAGCAGATGGCCGGTGCCAGCTTCGACGAGCAGGGTTGCCGTGCTGTGTCCGGCCGTCAGGCACGGAAGGTGAAGGCCGCTTCCGTCGGCTCGGACCATCACGCCCAAGCCGATGGCGTGGGCGACGACGAGCGCGTCGAAGCGGGTGCACGGGACGATGACCCCGGCGCCGGGGGCGGCCTCGAACCGTGCGGCGAGGTCGCCGGCATCGAGCGGCTTCGCAACGTCCCCCGCCGGGTGGGCTCCCGGGGTAACGCAGGGGATCGCCGACTCGTCCTGGCAGGTGCAGCCGGAACCCGTACGGTGGCGGTGCCCGATCACGACGGGCCAGCCGAGCCGGTGGTACGCGGCGGCGCTCTCGATCGTGTCGCGGCCATGCAGGGCCTGCAGGATGTCACCCATGTCGCCCCCCGTATCCTCCTGAAAACCGTAGGTGATGGTCACGGCATGAGGGTCTCGCTCACGAGGAAGGACGACCCACAGGATTTCTGCAGGCCGCCCAAATGGCACATGCACCCCGGTGGTCAGGACACGAGTTCCATTCCCCGCACCAGCGCGGACAGGGCTGTGGCCTGCGAAGGAACGCCGCGTCGGACCAAGTCCCCGACGAGTTCACGGGCCATGGGGTGGGCGTGGACGTAGTGCGGCGCGCGCTGTGCGGCCGCGCGCAGCGTCGTGACGGCGTCGCCGGAGCGGCCCATGCGGTGCATCGCCCGCGCTTCGTCAATCCGGTAGTGGGTGACCCGCTCCCGGCTCGGCATCGCGGTCACGTCGACATCGTCGACGAAGGCGAGCCCGGTGTCGGGCGCGTCCACCTCGACGCCGGCCTCCGTCGTGTGCACGACGATGTTCGCCCGGGAGAAGACGGTCTGCCACCGCAGATCGTGATGGCCTGCGGGAAGGCGTTCGGAGATCTCCACCGCGCGGGTGGCCTGGTCCCAGGCCCCGTCGGCGTCGCCAGCGCGGGCGCGGGCGACAACCTGGCGCAAGACGAGGGCGCCTTCGAGGACGAGGGCGTCGGTGTCCCCCGTCGCCGACAGGGGCTCCAGGTCGCGCAGGGCGGCGTCCGCGACCGCCTGGGTCTCCCGCGCGGAGCCGTGGTGGAGCAGGGCTCCGCACCGGTCCCAGGCCACCGCCGCCTTGACGATCGGGTCGTCCAGCTGGGTGGCGGCGCCGGCCGCGACCTCCGCTGCCACCCACGCCAGGTCGGGCAACCCGGTCTGGTTCAGGGTCTGGCGGGCGTTGCGTGCCGCGTCGACGAGCAGGCGCAGGGCCTCGTCCCACTCGGCGGTGCCGCGTTCGTGGAGCAGGATGGTGGTGTTGAGCTCTTCCAGCAGGCCGGGCAGGAGGCCTGCGACCGCGGGGAGGTTCGCGCCCTGGCGGTGCCGGTTGGTGGCCGCCGCCTGTTCCCGGACGCGCTGCGCGTCGGCGGCCGGCCCGGAGGGTACGAGACCGGGGTGGCCGCAGAGGATGAGGGAGGAGCGGCGCAGTGCGGCCCGAAGGGCTGGCACATGCGGGAGGGCGGAGCCCTGTTCGCGGCGGAGCCGGTAGGGCTGGCCGAGGAGCCAGACGACGTCGACTTCGCACACGGTGGCCACGGCAGTGATCAGGGAGTAGCGGTCCAGCGGGAGGCGGCCGGCTTCAACTTCCTCAGCCCAGCGTTCGGAGCGGCCTACCAGACCTGCCATCTCCGCATGCGTCAGGCCTGCCGCGATCCGGGCCACGCGCACGCGCGCTCCGATTCCGGTGTCAGGGGATTGGGTCATGACCGCCTCTCCGTTCTGAACTCCACACTGGGACGGTACTCCCCGCGTCGAGCTGCGGATATGTCAACTGCTCAACAGGGACGGGCAGGTGGAACCCGGACGGTGAGGAGGCGGCAGCCTCCTCTGCGTTCTCGGCGACGCCTCCGGGACCCAGCGGCTGTCGGCGCCCGCTGCGAGGAGTACCCGGGGTGCGGCTGCACCCGTATCCACTGGCCGGACCGCCTGCTCGCCGGTCTCGAACGTACTGCCAGGGTGCGGCGTCGGTCCGTCGCCGCCAGCGCCCGGCCGGATCTGACGGCGCAGATGGGCGGAGGGTGCCGGCGGGTCGGCGCCGCGCCTGGCGGACACCTATGGGCGGCACCTGGAGGTGGGTTTTCGAGTCTGCCTGACACCGTCTGGCAGCCGCCGCGGGGCGCCGGGCAGCGCGCTATCGGCGGTGCCCGGTACGGGGCGGCTCCCGGGCGGCCGCCGGATCCTGCCGCTCCAGGCACCCGAGGGAAGCGATCCGCAGGGCGAGGGAGCGTCCGTCAGGGTGGGCGGCGAAGCCGACGCAGACGGCTCCAGGCTGGGCGTCGTCCTAGCCGGTCTCGTGGCAGGCGATGTGGCCCTCGTCTGCCAGGCATTCGCGGACGAGGGTGGCCAGTTGCCCGGGGGCGAGGTTGCCGCGGTTGCGGGGCCGGAAGTCGCAGGTGGCGCAGCGCTCGGACATCACTTGGATTCGGCCCGTGGACGGATCCGTCACCGCCGCCACACAAGTGGTGTGTTTTGGCGGGATGAACTGGAGCCACTGGGGTGGTGGTTTGGGGAGCCAGTTGGTCCTCTCGTGGAGAGTATGGACTCGGGTGTGCTTCGTGATCGGCGGCGAGATCCGGAGCCAACCCGATGGGGTGACTTTGCCCAGGGTCGGTGATGAGCCGGGTGTGTCCGTGACGCGTCGGAGATGGGCAGCCGATAGCTTGGAGTCCCGGGTCCTCCTGGTCCGTGTCCCTGACAGGCGCGGTCTGGAAGGGCCCGGCTCCGTTTGCGTGAGGGATCCCAGGCGCGGGCTGTCAGAAGGACCGGAACAGCCTGTCGGGGTCCTCGTGTGCGGCGGCCGCGTACTCCTCGAAGTCCATGTTGGCGAGGGAGAGGTTGGCGTGGATGTCGTGAACCCTGACCGGGATCGTGCGGAACTCCCGCCCGAACTCGCGGATCCCCTCGTATTCCTCGAAGACCTCGTACTCGTCCTTGGGGATGGTGGTCACCGCCAGCAGCCCGTGGTGTGCTGAGTGCATGGTCGCGGAGTCGGCGACGAAGATGACACTCAGTTCTTGGTCGGCGCGGGCGGCTTCAAGGACCTCATCGACGGTCGCCCCGGCCCAGGCCGGATCATCGACGAAGTGGATGAGAGGCTCGTAGTCCGCGTCGCCCCACGGCTGCATCAGCTCCGCTGTGACGGCCTGCCATGAGTGCTCGCTGTCGTAGTCGGTCCTGATGACCAGAGCGTGGAACCCGTCGCGCTCGGTGCCGGTCGGCAAACTTCTCATGGCTGTGGCCCCCAGTTCGGCGATATGCCCTGCGACTGTCTCACGCCGGCTTCCGCTCAGTTCCCGTGGGCCTGACGCTCGCGGTGGGTGGCATGGTAGCGGTAGGACTCTGTGCCGGTCTGGATCAGCGTGCCGCGGAAGGTCACCCGGTCCGCGATGGCCGCGCAGAGCCGGGGATCACCAAAGGTCTCGTCCCATTCCGCGAACGGGGAGTTCGTCGCGACGGCGGCGGCCTTGCATTCCTCACGCTCGGTGAAGATCTGGGACAGCAGTTTGGAGAGCCCTTCTTGTCCAGGTTCAGGTAGCCGAACTCGTCCAGACAAAGAAGGTCGACCTTGCCGTAGCGGTCGATCACGGAGGACAGTCTTCGTCCAGCCTCTGCCTCGGCCAGCTCGTTCACTCGCCGAGGTAGTGATGTAGCGGACCGACAGGCCAGCCTCCGCGATTGCGGTTCCGGCACGAGGAGACGCGGGCCGCGACCGGCAACTACGACGGTTACGACCCCAACGCCTGCTACGACGACGAGGACGAGGCGGCGTGAACGTCCGTGACGTCCAGGCCGTCATCACGGCGAGCGGGTATGCCCGGCACGGCAGGCCGTACGGGGGCGGCGGCTTCGCGGAGTGCACCTGCTCGCAGGTGGGCGGGCCGCCACGATCCGGCTGGCGAAGGAGACCGCACACCAGGAGGTCGAGGTCGGCGACGGCCACAGGGCCCGGCTCCCGGCCGCCGACCACCTGATCGTCCGCGACGGGTTCCACGAGCTGGCCCGGTTGGTCGCCCCGCTCACCCAGGCCACCCACTCGGGCGGCGAACGGAAGTAGAAGGCGCCGGCCCGTAGGAAGCGTGAGCCCCGCCCTCGGCAGGACCCTCTGAACTAGCTCAACTCCCGGGCCCAGGTTGGGAGTGGACCCTAACGTCGCAGCATGAACCCGACGCCGTTCATCGTGGGCGCACTCGCCACGATCGTGACCACTCTGATCATGGGCGTGATCCAGTTGCGCGCCACACGGAAGCTGACCGCTCTGACCCTCGAAGAGCAGCGCGCACAGCTGGAACTGAAGGCCGCACATGACGGTGCGCAGTTGGACCTCAAGGCCGCGCACGAGCGCACTGCGCAGCACCGGGGGCTTCAGCATCTCGACCATCAGGCGTTTGTCAGGGCCGTTCATGCCCTGGTCTCTGCGGCGCGCCGGTTCGCGCAGACACCCAGCGACAAGGTTCAGGAACGCGCGTTCCGCCCGTACAACCCCTTCGACACGGCGGACCTGATCACGGTCATGCCCCGAGAGCTGTCGGGGCTGGCCGTTGACGCCAACCGGGCGCTGGAGGATGTCCGGCTGACCTCTGCCCCCGACCTGTTCGTCATGGCCCGCCGAGTGTGCGCCGCCTCAGTGCAGAACGCCTACTACGCCGCCCAGCTGTCCCGCGCCCTGTTCGCCCACCCCGAGTACGAGGAAGTGGAAGTAGAACCTGGAGTGCCTGTTGCCATGTACGCCGCGGAGGTTCAGCTCGCACAACACCGCTTCGACGAGGGGAACGTCAAGTATGAAGAGGCCCTGGCCCAGTTCGTGGCGGCCTGCCGACGGGAGATCTGGGGCGCAACGACGCCATAGCCGAAGAGGCACCCGCACCTGCTTGCCGCCGTCACCGAGGGCATGACGCCGGTCGAGCGTCAGCTCGCCTGACTCACCGAGTTCGGCTGACGCCATTGCCGGGGCGCCCGCAGCAACCGTCCCGACGGCTACCGAGGCCTAAGAAGAAGGGGTATCGCCGAGATGAGCCCAAGGGGCCAGGCTCATCTTGAAGATCTTCCGCAGCGCCCCCGTACCCCGGCCCACGTGTCGGCAACCCTGCACCGAGCCCCTTCACCCATCCGGGAAAACTGCACTACCTGGCCCATTGCCGCCCATACCGTCTCCTTGTCACTATCCCCTCCACGAGAGGAAGGCGGCGCTGTGCCCGCACTCAGGAAGACGCTCACCTCTGCCGTGTCCGCCACCGTCCTTGCCGCAGGACTCAGTCTCGGCACGGCCGCGCCGGCGCACGCCGCAAGCTGCCCCTCGTCCGCGTCCCCGAAAATCCCCGGCGCACGAGCCCATTGGGTGCTGAGCTGCTCCAGCGGCACGCTCAAGGTCTACGGCTGGGTCGAGGACACCCGCATGGACGGCCGGGACGCGCTCGTCGAGGTGTGGCCGGGAGGCGGCCACCACTGGCGCCTGGTCGCCGCACGCGGAATGGGTGAGCGAACGAACTTCGACTTCAAGTTCCCTGGGACGACCTCGGCCTCCGTGAAGCTGCGCCTCAGCGGCTGACCACGGGGTGGCACCGGCGGCGCAGGAGTGATGGGGCTATTTGGATTTCCCCACCCGGTACTCGGGGTGGCCTCAGAGTTGCTCGGCTTGATTCCCCAGGCAGACCCACGCCGACCTGCGGCCGGGCGCCAGGAGGGAGGGGCCGCCCGATAGCCAGCCGGCACCAGGGGCGCGGCGGCCTGTCCAGGGTGCGCGGAGCGCATCGCGTGAGCGACGCCGAAGGCGCCCTTGACGGGCCGGCGCGGCCCGAACACTGAACGAGCGGGCGGCCCCGGCTCATCCGAACCTCCCCACTCCCTTGAGAACCGGATCAAGTGGGGCGAGGAGTAGCCCTGGTCGTTTCCAGGAATCGCCATCAGGAGAATGACCACCGACACCGCCTGCACGGCTACGCCCGTGTGCTTCTCAGTCCAGCACACCGAGAGCGGTGTCGGGGCGGCAGTGCGGGCAGGCCTGCACACCTTCGGCGAGCGCCCGTCGGATGAGGTCGGCGGCGGCGGGTTGCACCGGGAGCGGGTGTCCCAGCACCCGCCGACGTGCACCCGCACGGCCGGCCGGCCGCTGCCGATCCCGTGCTCGATCAGCCACTCCGGGGGCGGCGGAGCGGGCCGGCGCGCGGCTTCCGCGGCCTCGTGCTGCTCTTCGGCGGCTATCCAGTCCGGGTGCGCTGAAGGTCGCGGACCTGGACCTTCTCCAGGAACCGCAGCATCTCCAGCCTGGACGGGCCGGGGAGTTCGGCGCGCATGATCAGTTGCCGTACTGGGCCTTCCTCGCCTCCTTGCAGGCCACGCAGGGAGGGGAGGCTCCCACCCCGTATCGGCAGGTGGGAGCGTGGCAGCGCGCGCAAGGTCCAGTCTGGCTCGGCGCCCAGGTCACGGGCTGGGGTCTGGCTGGTGCGGCAGTGGGGGTGGTCATGGCGGGCTCCCTGGTGGGTACGGAGGGACTACCTATTAAAGGGCACGTTCGATTCCCTGGTCCAAGGCCCGTCACAGTGCCGCACCGCAGCGCGGTCCTCCACGAGCCGAGACGGCCGGAGCGGATCCGCCACGCGCCCCAGGGTCAGGCCAGCCCGGCACCTCACGACCCGCGAAGTGGGCCGGTGCGACCCTGGAGAAGGGGGCGTGCGAGCTGGAGGTCCAAGTGACGTCCCATCTGGTCCGGAGCGATCTCCTTCGGCCTGGTCACCCTGCCGGTGGGTCTCTACACGGCCACCGACAGCCACACGATCCGCTTCCACCAGCTCCAGCGCGGGACCGCGGACCGGATCCGGAACCGGCGCGTGAACGAGCGCACCGGCGACGAGGTGGACCTCGCGGACATCGTGAAGGGCTACGACACCGGAGCCGAGTACGTGATCGTCGAGCCGCAGGAGCTCGATGAGATCGCCCCGGGCCGGTCCCGGTCGATCGACGTCGCCGGCTTCGTCGACCTGGACACCGTCGACCCGGTCTTCTTCGACAAGACGTACTTCCTCGGGCCCCGGGGATCCCAGTACGGGAAGGTGTACGCCCTCCTGGAGCGTGCCCTGGCCGAGTCGAACAAGGCCGGCATCGCCACCCTCGTGATGCGCGGGCGGGAGTACCTGGTCGCCCTGAAGGCGGAGGAGGCGGAGGGCCTCCTGACGCTCCACACGCTGCATTGGGCCGATGAGCTGCGCGATCCGCACGCCGAGGTGCCCGACCTGCCGGGGAAGGTCGAGGCCACGGCGGCGGAGGTGAAGATGGCCATGCAGCTGATCGACGCCCTGGCCATGGAGTGGGAGCCGGAGGCCTTCCACGACTCCTTCCGCGCGAGGGTCGAGGCCCTGGTGCAGGCGAAGGCCTCCGGCGAGACGGTGGAGAAGGCCGAACCGGCGGCGGAGCCGACCGGCGTTGTCGACCTCATGGAGGCCCTGCGTGCCAGCGTCGAGCGGGCCAGGAGCCCCAAGGACACCGGCGAGAAGGCCGCCTCGCCCGGCTCGCGGGCGGCGGGCGGGAAGAAGGCGCCGGCCGCGAAGAAGCGGGCGCGCTCCACACCGGCGGCCAAGGGCCGGGAGCTGATGGCGCTGACGAAGGCGGAGCTGTACGAGAAGGCAGCAGCGGCGGGCATCCCAGGCCGTTCGTCCATGAACCACGACGAGCTCGCGCAGGCCCTTTCCCGCCCGGGCCGCAGGAAGTGACCGACGGGATTCGGTTCGAGGCTCCTGCCCGAGGCGGCGGGTGACGGCGATCGGCGCCGTCATCGGCTCTACACGCGCGTCAGTGCCTGTTTCTGATCTCGGACCCAGTGAGAGGTGGGGCTCACCTGGTGTTTAAGGTGCGGGCATGGCTGTCCCTGAGATCATCCCTGTCGCCCATGAGCCGGACTATCGGACGAACTCCATCGGCCGGTTCAGCGGCGGCCAGTTTCTGGCTTCGGTCACCTATGCCTTCCCGGATGGGTTCGCGATGGGGGACGGCTGGGAGGAGCAGAAGCGGCTCTTCGCAGTGCTCCACGAGTTCGACCACGACGGGCACCACCAGGAGTCCGATATCTGGTGTGCCGGTACTTGGGCAGAGCAGATGAAGCGTCCGCGTGGCGAGCATTCTGTGGTTGCCCGCGCGGAAGCGTGGCTCGCCGCCGGCCTCGCTGGCCTCGCAGATCGTGAGTACTGCGACATTGCCATCCGGCCGTTCCAGCTCACCGTTGATGGTGTGGTCTTCGGCCTGATCACGGAGTGCCATGCCGAGGACGAGGAGGGCGAGCACGACTGGGCTGAGCTCTATCCGGATCGATTGGGCTTCTCGGCTCCGTGGAACGGCGAGTACGACACCTGACTGCCTTTTCTGATCTCGGAGCCAGGGCTTCAGCGGGCCGCCTCACCCCATCGGTCAGTCGTGAGGGAGCTGGGGACATGATGAGCTCGTGACCAACAGCTCGCAGACACCTCCGGCCCGAATCCCGGGCTATGACGGTGGCCCCTTCCGCCACCAGCCCGAACTTCTGGACGAGTACCTGTTCTGGCAGGTCCACTTGCCCCTAGGCACCACACAGGATCAGGAAATGGGAGCGTTGCTGTCCCAGCTGCTGGGAGGCGACACCTGGCCCGTGTTCACCGTGCCGCTCGCCGGTGAACACCGCCTGTATGTGGTGTATCGCGCCTTGGAGGGGGAGGCCGGCATCGACTACCTCGTGCACCACCCTGGCTGGGACGCGGCCGAGACCTTGGCGCAAGACGATGGGCACTTCATGGGACCGGGTCTGTCCTGGGCCGAGCTGATCGCCGCAGCCGACAACGGCCTGCCCGGCGGCAGCACCACTAACCCCGACGCCCGACTGCTGCTCCTGCTCCCGGCATTCGGCGACGATGCCGTACCGGGTGACGCCGTCGAGCGTCTGACCGCCGCATTGCGTGCCCGCACCCGTGTCGAGGAGCCCGAGCGGCTTGCTGCGACACTCCTTGAGCATCAGGGGCAGTGTGGCCCCACTCGGTGGACGACGGCCGAGGGCGGCTACCTGATCAACGACGGTGGCTACTCCTTCCGTAACCCTGCCAACCGCTTCGCCTGGCCGACCGCCCGCCTGGCCCAGGTCGCCTCCGCACTGACAACTTCCTGACGGCAGCGCGAGGAAACGAAGAGCTCCTGGTCAGAGCGAGGGTGAGAACCGCTCTGGGGGCTTGCGTGCCTTGGTGATCCGGCGGGTCATGAGGGTGATGGCGGCCCAGGTGATGAGGGTTTCCGAGTGCTGGACGAGCCGTTCGTAGTCGCGTGCGTGCCGGCGGGCCCGCATCATCCAGGACCAGGTCCGTTCCACGACCCAGCGACGGGGCAGGATGACGAAGCCGGAGGCGTCCTTGGGTCTGCTGACGGTCTTGATCGTCAGGTTGAGGTACTTCTTTGCCCAGGTCACGAGCTTGCCCGCGTAGGCGGAGTCCGCCCAGACGATGGTGATCTCGGGGTACATGAGGCGGAGGCGGAAGAGGACTTCCTTGGCCGCGTGGCTGTCGTGGAGGTCGGCGGGGGTCACCATGACGAGCAGGGGAAGACCGCGGGTGTCGACGACCATGTGGCGTTTGCGGCCGTTGATTTTCTTGCCCGCGTCGTAGCCGCGTGAGTCCTTGCCGACGGTCTCGGCGGCCTTGACGGACTGGGAGTCGATGACGGTGGCGACCGCGCGGGGGCCTTTGCCCATCTCGCGGCGGACCCGTTGCGCGAGGACGTCGCGGATCTGGTTGATGGTGCCGCGGGCGGCCCAGCGGGCCATGAATCCCCAGACGGTACGCCAGGGCGGGTAGTCCGCCGGCAGGGCCCGCCATTTGCAGCCGGTGTCGACGACGTGGCGGATCGCGTCGACGATCTCGCGACGCTCGTGTTTCTCGGGCCGGCCGCCGACGGTGGTTTCGCATGCCGGGACGGGCAGCAGGGGTTCGAGTAGGCCCCATTCGGCGTCGGTGGTGTCGGAGGCATAGCGGCGTCGGCGCATGGCGGCTGGCCTTCGAACCGGTGCGGCCCGGGGCCCGGCCGAAGGCCGGGCCCCGGGCAGCGAAGGGGTCAGTAGCTGTTGACGAGGTCGAGGGTGGACTCGATCGAGTTGAGCTGGGCGGTGATGTGACGGACCCACTTGTCGCCCGGGTGGGCGGCGGCGTGGGGAGCGACGGTGCCGGTGATGAACCGGCGGAACTCGGTGAGCTTCTCCTTGATCACCTTTCGTTCGTAGGCTTCCAGCGCGGCCCGTTCGGCTCCGAGCTGGTAGCCGTCGGCCCTGGTCCAGATCAGCGGGGGCCATCCCTGGTCTGCGATGACGTCCCGCAGGGCGGCCAGCCCGGACCTCACCTGGCTGGGGGTGAGGTCGCTGGCGCGGGTGAGCTGGTGGAAGAGGAGTCCGGCCGGGCGTGCTTCGAAGAGCACGAACCGGAGGGTGTCGGCGTGCCGCAGAGCGGCGTCGCCCCGGCGCCGTGAGGCGCGGGGCATGGCTACTGGCCTCGGAGAAGAGCGGCGAGCTCGTCGTCCATGTCGACCTTGCCGGTGTCGACGGCGTTCTCGATCCAGTCGAGGGTGGCTTCTCTGAACTACGCACGCGGCATGGCTCTTGGGAGGGCTCTCAGCGCTGCCAGAGGAACGCGGCCTGACGGCAGGGTTGACAGTTGAAGAGGTAGCCGCGGCCCCCGCCACCGAAGTTCGCGGAGGTGGCGAAGTCGTGGCCCTCCTCCAGCTCGGCCGTGAACGTCATGCGGGTGGCGCACGAGGGACAGTCGGGAGTCTCGTCACCCTGGATCCAGTCAGGCTCGCCGCCCAGCCGTCCGAGGACCGGCTCCTCCGTGGGTTCGTCAGCGGGATGGAGGCCAAGAGCGGCGACCGCGCCCAAGAGCGTCTCGCCGTCGGCCGGGACAGCGGCCGGGGTGAGTTCACCGGAGAACAGGTAGGCGCGGTTGGCGCCGGCAGTGGCGTCCCAGTCGTCGCACATCCCAGGATCGTTCTGGCAGAAGAACACCGCGACCACGCCGATGTCGAGGGGGAGGTGGACGAGGAACTGCATGGCTCCACCGCACTCGCGGCACCTCGGCCAGACGAATTCACCGGGGACCAGCGGGACTCCGCCGGTGCGCGGCGTGGGCGCGTCGGCAGTGGTCTCGCCGTCGTAGATCAGCAGCATGGCCAAAGCCTAAGGTCAGCCTCTTGGGCCAGGGATCGGGGTCGGGTTTTCAGTGCGGGCGGCGATCTGGCCGAACGTCGGCATGCCAAGGCTGACTGTGGTGGTTCGGCGGGTTGCTTCGGTATCGAGCTGGGTGAGCTTGTCCTGGGCGCCGGCGAGGCTGACCTGGAGACCCTCGACTTCGCCGAGCCAGCCTTCGCGCTCGGCCTCGGCGATCCGGGCGATGAGGTTGTCGCGGATCTCGACGAGCCGCTCGCGCTGTGCCGGGTCGGGCCTGAGCATCGAGCACCGGATGCAGGCTTCTCTGAACCTGCGGAGGTGACCTCAGTCTGGGTCCGTGGCATGCCAGCCGGCGGTGACGCACCCTTCTTCCCAGTGCCACCATCCCTTGGCCTCGCCGTGTTCCAGCAGCTTGCGGATCCGGCGAAGGTCCGCGGACGGGGGGACATCCAGCGCGACCATTCTGAACTGCTCGATTCCCTCACCCGTGGTGCCGAGCCGGTGGAAGGTCTCCAGCACGGTCTGCCGTGCAGCCTCTGATCCACCGTCCTTCAGCACGATTAGCCGAATGGTGCAGTTGTTCGAGGCCCGAACCGTCTCTCCAGCCCACCACAGGCCGTCCTCGTCGACCTGCACTCGGATGATGTCGTCGCTCGCGACTCCTCGGACGAACCACGGGGTGTTGTCGAGGCGGACGGTTCCATCGCCCAGGTCCACCGCCCACAGGCTTTCGACGCTTGCGGGCGGCCAGCCGTCCTCGTCCACCTCCATTCGGAAGTGGAGCTTCACGTGGTCGTCGCTGATGTTGGTCACCGCGCCATCATTGCTGGCAGTCGGCAGGATCGGAAGCGCCAGCATCACGAGCACGGATCTGATCGGGAGGCGGTGTTCCGAGGAGGACCGTCGGTGAGCTGCGGTTGTGCCGGGCGTTGAGCTGGGCGAGCTTGTCCTCGGCGCCGGCGAGGCTGACGCGGAGCCCTTCGACCTCGCCGAGCCAGCCCTCACGTTCGGCCTCGGTGATGCGGGCGATGAGGTTGTCGCGGATCTCCTCGAGGCGGGGGCGTTGCGCAGGGTCTGGCCTGAGGAGTGAACATCTGACACAAGCGTGCTCATGAACACAAGGGGTTGAGAATGCGCGGCCGCAGGTACCGACCGACACCTTGCGCTTCTCGAAGTGCGCCAGGAAGGCGTCCCACTCCTCGTCACTGGGGGTCCGGTATTCTTTGCTGGGACGAGTGGCCCGGCGGCGGGCGATGAACGCCCTGTGTGCCTCGATCGTCTCGGCCGGGTAGACGGCCTTGTAGCCCATCGTCGTATCAATGTTCTTGTGGCCGCAGATCACTTGGGCGATGTGCGGAGGCAGGCCGTTCATGATGGCGTCGGTGACGAAGATTCTCCTGAAGTCGTGCGGAGAGATCGTGAGTGGTGCGCCGCCGGCGTCAGTGAGCCCGGTGCACGCGATCGCGCCGATTAGCAGCGTGCGCAGGAACGTAGGGGTGAAGGCCCGGTGCTCGGTGCCGATCTGCCGCTGGAACAGCAGTGGCATCGGCGGGTTCCAGACCTTCTCGCGGACGTCGTAGAACGGCGCCAGCGGGATTGCGCCAGCCGAGCCGCGCAGTCGGCGGACGACGGAGGACAGGACGTCCGCCAGTTCTGGGCTGACCAGCAAGAGCCGCTCGGTGTCGGTCTTCGACGGGGCGATCTGTAGCAGCGGCACGACCTCCCCGGTCGTCGGCAGCCGGTATTCGGTGATGCTGTGGTGACGCAGCTCCAGGAGTTCCTCGTTGCGGATGCCGGTCAGGCGCAGAACCTCGACGGCGGCGAACGCCCAGAACGCTTCTTCCTCCTCGAAGGACAGGTTCCGTCGACGCCCGGTGAAGGTCTCCTCGGCCCAGGTGAGGTGCCCTGCGGCCTTGGTCGTGACGGCTCGGCGCAGCAATCCCTCGGTGCCGGGGATCACCGCCCCGGGCCCGGTGGCCTGTGCGGACCGGAGCAGCTCGGCGGCCGTGAGCCTGCGACGGTTGGCCGTGTTGACCAGGACGGGAAGCACGGGAAGACGCTCTCGGGTGCGCTGATCCATCCGTGCCTTGCGGTGCTTGCGTTCCTTGACCTTGCGGATCTCGTCGTCGCTGATCGGGCAGCGAACCACCCACGGTCCCCAGCGACCCGGTTCCTCCGCGGCCCAGTGGGCGAGGTGAGGTAGAACGCCCGGACCCGCATCAACTCGCCCTTGGCATTCAGCCGGGGGCCAGTGATCTCGATCGCGGCCCCGTCGGGACCGGTGATGGTGCGCCGCTTGGTGCTCAAGTCTTCCTTCCCGGCGCGGGCCAGCGCAGGTGGCAACAGCAACGTGTCGATGCCCGGTGAGAGCGCTTCGATCCGCGCCCAGAACAGCCCCGCCAGAGTCCGTGAGACCGCGTCCAAGCTGGCGAAGTCCAGCGACGGCTGCCGCTCGCGAAGGTACTCCACCAGCAGGTCCCGAATCGGGCGGCACCGGATCGGATAGCGGTCCACGAGCTCTTCGATGCTCAGCTGGCCCAGGGCCTGGCCGAACGCCCGGATCGTGGCCGGGGCGTCGTCGGAGAAGACGCCCATTGTCCGCAGCCGCAGGTAGAAGTCGACCTTGTGCTGACCGCCGCGGACGTGGACGCGGCGTTGGGTGTCGAACAGTTCCACGCAGTCTCCGACGGTGATGTCCCGGATCAGCCCGCCCTTGCAGGCCAGGATGATCGCGATCCGGGTCGCGGCGATCTGGGCGTCCTTGCTGGAATGCGGCTGAGCGGCGGCCATGTGCGCCAGTTGGCCGAACCCGTCGGGGTCGCGGGCCTCGGGACCGGATCGGTGACGTGGACGCCTGGATGCCGGCAGCCACCGACAACGGCAAGCCCGTACCGGCCGGCTACTGGAAGGACGCCAGCGGCAAGTCCGCACTGATCGCGCACTCCCACGACTGGTACCCCGGCGACGGCGTCACGGACCTGATCGCCCGCATGCCCGACGGCAAGCTCTACGTCTACCAGGGCGACGGCAACGCCCGCTTCGACATCAGCCGCCGCACCGAGGTCCTTCTGCCGCCTGGTGCGCCCGCCCCGGCCACGTTCTCCCAGATCGTCGTCGTCCCCGACATGAACGGAGACAAGATGGAGGACATCTTCGCCACCGCGGGCGACAGCCTGTGGATCCTCACCGGCTACAACGGCGCCACCATCACCGAAGCCCGTCAGCTCGCCGCCACCAGCTGGACCAAGCGCGACATCATCGACGTCCGCGACATCACCGGCGACACAGTACCCGACCTGCTGTTCCGCGACGACGCCACGCCCGACCGGGGCCTCGCCCTACGCCGCGGCAAGCCCGGCACCGGCGGCGGAGCCGACATCAACTCCCTCGCCCTCGCCATCAACTCTGCCGACGGCAAAGACCTCACCTACGCCACCACCGGCTGGGACAGCACCACCTGGCCCCTCCTGCACGGCACCCCCGACATCAACAACGACCAGATCCCCGACTTCTACGCCACCCGCAACGACGGCACCCTCCACCTCATCAACGGAGGCCGAACGGCAGCCGCTGCCAGCTGGCGCGTCGAAGAAGACGACTGGAACACCACCCGCACCATCGGCTGAACCGACACCCACACCGCAAACGCGTGCCCGGCCGGAGCTCCCGGGCGGGCACGCGTTCCTTCAATGCCTCGAACCAGGCCGGCAGCTGGTGGCCGCATTAGCCTGGTTCTGGTGCCGGCGCCCGCCATCCCCGCCCCCGACCGGCCGACCGCCCACGACAGAGCGCCCGGGTCTGTGTCCCCGCCGCTGCGGCATCTGCGCTCCCTCGACCAGACACCGGGCGAAGCCGTGGTCCAGCCCCTGCCCGACCCCGCACCCCACCTGGCCGCCGCGGCCGCCGGAGCCACAGCCACAGCCACAGCCACGGCTGTTCGATCACCACGGGGTCGGTGCCGTCGCGGGACTGCTTGATCTGCAACCGCAGTTTGGCCCCGTCGAAGATCGCCACATCGTCCACTTCGCGGAACGCGGTGCCGTCCCACTTCGCTTCGGCGTGGCGTACACGGTGTTCCCGGAGCGGGCCGGCGCACGTCTTGATCGCAATCTTCCAGTTGTCCGACCAGGGCCCGTCATAGTTGCTGTCGTCGATCCTGCGTGCTGACGCGCACTTGTAGGCCGGCGCGGCCGTGGCGCTGGGCGCTGTGGGCGCCGCCACCGCCGCGACGGCCAGCGCGGTCACCGCCGCGCGCTTGATGATGTTCATGCCCGGTCAATGCCGGTACCGCCGGGGGCGACACCGCCCGGTCTTGAAACCGCCCCTGATGAGGGACCTTCTCCCCCAGGCGTCCGGACACGGGCCGCCGGTCAGCCGGCGGGCG
This sequence comes from Streptomyces sp. NPDC043896, assembly GCF_056435605.1. Taxonomy (NCBI): domain Bacteria; kingdom Bacillati; phylum Actinomycetota; class Actinomycetes; order Kitasatosporales; family Streptomycetaceae; genus Streptomyces; species Streptomyces sp. NPDC043896. The sequence goes on along the minus strand of NZ_JBWKEE010000014.1, from coordinate 170,495 downwards.
CCACCGCGGTCCAGTCGAGGACGTCACGGCGGCGGACGTCCTCGCCGAGCCTCTGGCGAGCATGCCCGCCAGAGGCTCGGCCAGTTCACGGGCGCCGGCCGGGTCCTCGGCAACGAGCACCCGCCACACGGCGTGCGCGTTGCGGGCCGCGCGCACCGTGTCCGCCTCCGGCCGGGCCCGCACCCCCTGGCTGCGCAGCGCGGTGGTGATCAGAAGTTCGGCGGTGGCGCGGGGTTCGGTGCGCTGGATCAAGGTCGGCCAGGCTCGGGCCGTCAGGACGGTGATGGTATCCGGGTGGGTCGGCCCGTACTCCGCTTCGAGCTGCGTCTCCAGGCGGTGCGCGAGGACCGCGGTGGGCGCGTCTTGGCCGCGTGGACGGCCCACAGCGCCGACCAGGCGGCCCGGTGCTCCTCGGGAACGAGCGTGGCGGCCGGGCCAGGATCGAACGGGGCCGGGAGGTCGGATGAGCCGGCGCCTGCCGCGCGGCCGGACGCTCCTCCTGCCCGCCCTGTTCGTGGTCACCACCCTCGCCGTCCTGTCCGGCGTCGCGCACGCCGAAACCGTCGACCCGGACGGGATAGGCGGGCCGCTCCGGGCGACGGCCCGGAGCGGGTCCCCAAGCGCTGCGCGCTGGGTAGGGATAGCGGCCGCTGCGCCGCCATGTGACGGAGTGTGAGGCCGACCCCGCGCTTCGCTCGGGGCGGGCCGGGGCCCCGCTTCGCGGGCGCTGGCTACGAGGGCGGGTGCCAGGGGGCCGGTCGTGCCCCACTCCTCTATTGGCACTTGGTAACACACAGTCAGGACCCGCCGAGGCTCAAACCCAATCAGAGTTTGGGCCGTCGCGTGAATTGAGACGAAGTATTCAGCTCGTGGCATAGGCCCTATTGACCAACCGGCCTGCGGGCGGTGGACCGGCTGGGCCGTGAATGGAAACCGTGGCTGCGGTCGGCGGCGGCCCATTCCCACCTGTGGTCACCCGGCTGATGCGGGGTCCCCTGCGGCCGGCCCCTGGGGCCGGCCGCTTTCTCAACTCCGGGTCGCGATCCGAATGTGCGACGATCGGGACAGCTATCGAAAGGCTGATGGGTACATGGGCACGATGCACGCCGACGAAGCGGAGACCGACCCCGGCCTGGTCCGGCGGCTGCTGCGCGCACAGTTCCCCCAGTGGGCGGACCTGCCGGTCACCCGGCTCGCCTCCGGCGGCACGGTCAACGCGATCTACCGGCTCGGCGAGGACCTGACCGTCCGGCTGCCGCTGCGCCCCGGAGGCGCCGAAGCCATCGCCATGGAGGCGGGACTGCTCCCCCGGCTGGCGCCGCTGCTGCCGCTGCCGATCCCCGAGGTGGTCGCGACCGGCAACCCGGGCGAGGGCTACCCCCTGGCTTGGGCGGTGCACCGGTGGATCGAAGGCCGCACCCCGGTTGAGGGCGACCTGGCCGAGCCCGAGCGGGTGGCCCGCGACCTCGCGGAGTTCGCCGTCGCCATCCGCACGCTCGACCTCCCCGGCGGCCCGCCCGCACACCGCGGTGAACCGCTGATCGCCGAGGACCGCGAGATGCGGGCTGCGATCGAGGCCCTGCGGCGCACCGACGAACCCTTCGATGCCGACGAGATCACCGCGGCCTGGGAGGAGGCGCTCGCCGCCCCCCTGTGGACGGGCCCGGCCTGCTGGACGCACTCCGACCTGATGCCGAGCAACCTGCTGCTGGCCGGCGACCGCATGGGCGCGGTCATCGACTTCGGCACTGTGGGCATGGGCGAACCGGCCACCGACCTCATCCCGGCCTGGAACCTGCTGCCCGCCTCGGCACGGCAGGCGTACCGCGACGCGGTGGATGTGGACGACGCGACGTGGGCCCGCAGCCGCGGCTGGGCGCTGTCCATGGCGGTCATCCAGCTGCCGTACTACCGGAGGACCAATCCCGTCATCTCGGCCAACGCCCGGCACGTCATCCGGGAGGTCCTCGGGTCCTCCGCCTGACCCCGGCCGGCACGACGCGTACGCCGAAGAGGGGCCCTCCCAGCGGAGGGCCCCTCTTCGGCGTCTGCTGGTGCCGCCTGGGGAAGATCGGCTCCCGCCGGACCAGCTGCCAGCGGAGCCGCATCCTCCGTTGGAGCATGTCCATTGGTGCTCACGCGTTCGTCCCGTCGCGCCAGTCGATCCACCGGCGAAGCGTCCCGAGATCGAAATCGCGGCCGCCCGCGCCGACGATGAACAGCAAGACACCGAGTGCGTGCAGCTCGGACTCCGGTTCCCTCAAGGCCCGGCCTCCTGCCCGGTGTCCATCACCACCCGCTCCCGGCCGCCCAGCAGCTCGATGACGGCGGCCGGCTGGTCGAAGGGCTGCGGCAGACCCTCCACCAGCTCCTTCAACACCTGCACCGTCGCGGACACCTCCGGCCCCAACAGCGTCGCCGCGTCGTGCAGGAACACGTTGTTCAGCCTCTCGACCGCCTCCCTGGCGTCGCGGACCAGCCGACGGGATCCGTCTTCCCCGGTCCACGCGGTGGGGATCCCGCCCTCGATGTGGTTCTCAACCGCCCGACCCTCGGGCGGTGGCTCTGCGACCCGCGCCGGACAGATGAACGGGGAGCGGGCCGCCGAGCTGGAGGAGCTGGGGATCGTCAAGCGGAGGGTCTGGTCCGGGTGGACCTGGTCGTCCATTTCGCCGTGGATCAGCAGGAGCTTGCCCGCCAGGCGGTCGGCGAGGTCCACGCTGGAGGTGCGGGCCCAAGCCTCGGGGTCGTCCGCGCCGTCGTAGCTCTCCACGAAGCCGGCGTTGAAGTGGCGGGCGTCGTGCGAGCCGGAGAGGGCGACCCCGGTCTTGAACGCCTCGGGGTGGTCCAGCATCGCGCGGGCCGCCGCGAACCCCCCTCCGGAGTGGCCGAACACTCCCGCCCGGTCCGTCCATCCACGGCCGGTCCTCTGCCAGCTGCCGCAGCGCCGCGACGTGGTCGGCAAGGCGGCCGTAGGAGGCTTCGTGGAAGTCCTTGCTCCTCCCTGATGTGCCCCGTCCGTCCAGCGCCACCACGGCGAAGCCGAGCGCCGCGAGGGGTTCCGCGTCGAGGCCCATCCCGTCGGGGTCGAATGACGGGGCGACCCGGTTGACCTGGGGCCCGGGGTAGATGTTGTCGATCACCGGGTAGCGGCGGGCCGGGTCGAATCCCCGCGGCCGGTAAACCCCGTACAAGTCGGTCACCCCGTCGGCGGCCTTCACCCGGAACCGCTCCGGCGCCGTCCAGCCGATGGCGCTGAGCTTGCTGACGTCGGCCTGCTCCAGCTCGACCAGGACCCGTCCGGACCAGTTCCGGACGGTGGTCACCGGCGGGATGTCGACCGTGGATGGGAAGTCGAGGAAGTACTCCTGGCTGTCCGGCAGGGTGACGACGTGGTCCAATGCGTCGTCCGTGACCTTGGCGAAGCCGGTGCCATCGAGGCCCGCCCGGCACACCGTGCGCCGGTACGGGTCCTCGTCGACCAGGCCGGAGGCGGCGAAGTACACCACCCGCTCCGCCTCGTCGACGCGCAGGATCCCGCGCACCGCCCACGGCCCCGACATGACCTGCCCGAGCAGCTCGCCGGTGCGCAGGTCGTACCGGTACAGGTGGCGCAGCCGTCCCTCTGCGAGTACCAGAGCACCTCTTCGGCCAGCATGTGCACGATGGGCGGCTCGTACGCCCACTGGTTGGGCTCCACCCGGGTGGGCCCGGTCTCTGAGCACTTCGGCGACCTGGTCGGTGGCTGGGTCCAGCCGGTACAGGGTGAGCGTGCGCTGGTCGCGGGGCCGGGCGAGGTTGTAGACCGCCGAGCCGTCCGGAGCCCACCACGCCCCCCGCCGCGATCGGCGACATCACCGGCATGAGCAGCGGCTCGCCCTGCGCGCGGGCCAGTGTGCCTGTGGCGACGTCGAGTACGACCCGTTCTGCACGAGGTACGGCCTCGTCACCGGGGTGGGCGAACCGCTGGGTGTGGGTGCGGGGCGCGCTCCCGTCGGCTGGCCTGGCCTCGGTGAGATGGGTCAGGCGGACGTCTCGCTGGTCCGTGCGGTGGGCCAGGACCTTCGTGGTGGCTTTATTCACGGGTTGTGAAGCCCGTTGTCCACGGGTTTGGGAGGCGCCCAGATCCACGGTCGGGTGATGTTCACGAGTTTTGAAGTCGCCAGGGTGCTTGCCACGGGAGCATCGGGATGCTCCTGGTGAAAGGGCCTGGTCATGCCGCAGATGTCGAAGATCGAGCTGTACGCGGCGATCCGCCGGGACCATTGCGGGGGCATGAAGATCCGGGAGATCGACTCCTACCGACTCGCCAGCACCCGAGCCCGCGCCGAGGAGACGGCCGAGGCCGACTGACCCCTGCCGCTACCTGCCTCGACGGCCCCGCCGCCCGGAGGGCGGCGGGGCCGTCGGCGGACGTCATGCTTCCTCGTCGACCAGGCCGAAGTCCTGAGGGAAGGCCTCAAGGAACTCCCGCCGGGCGGGATCGGCCTCTGCCTCAGCCATCCCGCCAAGCACATCAAGCAGGTCACGCCGTTGATCGCTCGACATGTGCTTGAGCCGCGCAGCCATACCCTCCAAGGCCTTCACCGCGTCATCGAGATCCATCTGTTCGTCGTCCGCGCCGTCGATGAACCAAGCCATGTCGACCAGGGCCTCGGTCAGGGCATGCGCCAACGATGAGTACTCAGATGCCACGATGATCTCCCCCAAAACTACCGTCCCTGACTACACCGCCCATCCCACCACATCGCTTCCGGCATCCAAGACCTGCCCGCGGCCAGCACACCGCCGACACCCCCTCGGACACAGCTGCCTACATCCCCGACGTCATTTCCCGTGAACAATCACAGGCACTCTGATCGCCCACCGCCTCCCGATGAGGTGGACAAACGCTGCTGCTGAACGTGAAGCCATTCGTGGAGTCGGGCGACCAGGCTACGGCTGGCGGCAGGTACGGCAGGCCGGTCTTGCGCAGCAGGGTGGCGTTGGCCGTGCAGTCCGGGCCCGGCCCGTAGGCGTGGTCGGGTCCGCCGTCGGTGGTCAGGGGGCGTTCGCCGCCGTCGGACAGCGAGCGCGCCCACAGGTCGTGGCCGTGGCGGTAGACAGCGGTCTTCCCGTCGGGCGAGGTCACCTCCAGCGGATTGCCGGGCGGGGTGAACTCGGCCCGCGCGCAGGTGAATTCCTCCAGGTCGCAGCGCCCGTACGCGCCGAACGCGTCGAACTCGACGGCGTTGTCGAGCAGTGCGCTGCCCGTGAAGGGCAGGGCCTCCGGGTCGGCGTGCTGTCCGCAGGCGTCCTGTGCTGGATCAGTAATGATCGACACGACAGTGACGCGCCCGCCACCGGCCTGCCGGACGACATCGCCGTACACGTTCGTCGAAGCCACCACCGGAATCGGTTCGGAGCTCGCGTGTGCAGGTCCGCTCCATGCGCAGACCAACGCCCGTGAGAGCCCCGGAACCACTGCTGGTGCGCGGGGCGACACGCCATGACGCATAACGTCCTCCCTACGCGGGGGCAGCGAAACGGCAATCACTTGGGTTATCCCCCTGCGCCGCGCAGCTCTCCAGCGTGCCCAGCTGACGGGCCCTTCTCGCGAGCGTTCTTGATGGCGGCGGCGAAGGCGCGCTGCTGCTGGGCCGCGACCTGGGTTAACGCGTCGCCCGCGGATCCTGCCGCGGTCGGAGATGCGCTTTCGGACCAGGTCGGTGTCCTTGTAGTCGATTGTGGTCCCGGCCGGCGGGACTTAAGCGGCTTGGCGGGGTGGGGTGCGTCGGACCATGGGGGTATCCTTGTACGAACGTGATCGGGTTCGTACACGCGTGTCAGGCGGCGTCGTCCTTCCAGGCTTCACGACCCGCCGTGTACGCGGCGTCCGTCAGCAGGCAGGAGTCGAGGAGCCGCTCCAGCCAGTCCGTTCGAGGCCGGGCAAGGTCAAGGACGAGGTGCTGGTAGCAGTCGCCGTGGTCGGGGTGTCAGCGCATCACCCAGCGCTACAACGCCCGCAGAGAACTGCTCGACGACAGCCCGGGCTACGCCCTCAGCGCCGATGTCGCCGGCGCCCTGGCCAACATCGAGGACTGACACAGCAGACAGCGCCCCGGCCCCGCGGAGCCCGCTTCGGCCCGCCGGCGCTGTCCGGCCGCGAGGGACCCGAAGCACAACGAGGTGACCGTTGCCATCCGAGACGCCTTCACCGGCGCAGGAGGAGCATCGCGACCCGGAGGGCGACGGCGCGCTGCTCGTACAGGGACATCAGCCCCGGCAGGGCCGCCGCGGCGACCGAGCGCGTGGAGAATTTCGGCCAGATCCTCCGGGGCCCGTAAAGGGCCGCCCACGCTCGGGCATGATCGCTCTGTGCAGAGCAAGGAGAACGGGGTAAAGATCCACCGGGAGCGCTCATGAAGATCACCACTGAGGGCGCCTCCCCGGAGTTCGAGCGCAATCTGCTCGCCCTGTACGCCGACCACCGGCACGAGCTGACCCTCACCGTCGGCACCGAGTGGGATGTCGAGCGGGCCGTGCTCTATCTGACGTCCCTGCCGGAGAACGCGCTGCGGTGCGCCCGGCTCGTCGTCCGAACCGAGGACGGGGTCTTGGACGCCGAGACGCTGCGAGGCGAGTTCGGCGGCGAACTGCGCGGCCCGACCATCGCCCTAACCCGGGCACTGCCGCGCGGTGTGCGCATGCGGTGGTGGCCCGAGGGCACCGCGGCGCCCATCACCCCGCAGGACGATCCGGACCACCCCAGCTGGCAGAAGGCCATGGCCTACCGGATGGCCGACGAGAACGTGCCCGTCTTCCGGCAGGCCTTCGACCAGCTGGCCGACGGCAGCGCGCGCCGATTCCTGACGGCCGAAGCCTTCGGGGGACGAACCGTGCCCAGCGTCACCGATCCCGTTGAACAGGAGACAGCGTGTCGCCCAACAGCACGCCTGACGAGCACTCGATAGATCCGTACGCCGACATCCCGACCGCGATGGTCTACGACGCTTTCACCGAGGCCGCCAATCGGCTGACCGCCCGTTACACCCGGCTCTCCGACACGGCCGCAACCGCGCAGGAACGAGCGGCCTGGTGGCGGGAGGTGATCGTGCTGCGCGACACGAGGCGGGCAGTGCCGGCCACCGACCGCGCCCAGCTCATCGAGCACATCCGGCTGTGGACGGCGGCCCTCGCCGAGCTGCGTCATGCCCGTGGCTGACGCGAGCGACTACTACCTCTCCGAAGAAGAGCTGCGTGCCCGCTTCGAGGACCGCGTCCGCGACTTCGTGTTCTCCGGCTACACCCCTCAGGACGAGCCAGTCTTGGTACTGGCGGGCGGGCAGCCCGCCTCCGGTAGGGGTCAGGCCATGGCGGCCGCGGGCCAGCGGCACGCGGGGTGCCAGCTCGTCCTGCTGACCCGTCGAGCAGTTCCCAGCGCAGGGTCCGGTGCCAGCGTTCGATCTTGCCGGTGGTGGTCGGCGAGTACGGCTTGGTCAGCTTCGCGCCGATCCCGTTCTGCCGGCAGACCCGCTCGAACAGCACCTCCGCGGGCCTGGGCCGGGTGTAGCCGCCGGTGAACTGCTTGCCGTTGTCCGTGAGCACCTCGGCCGGCACCCCGTGGATCCGCATGGCCCGCACGAACACGTCGGCGACCGCCCTAGTAGTGCTTTGTTAGCCGGTGTCGTAGGGCTGCGGTGGGACGGTCTGCTGGCAGGTGGGGCAGGTGCCGGTCCAGGTGGCGATGAGGTGTTGGAGGAGGTCCAGGGCCTGGTAGAGGGTCAGGCCCTGGCAGGGGCTTTTGGGCTGCTCCGCTGTTCGGTCAGGAACAGGTGGGCGGCGGTGACCAGGGTGACGTGCCGGTGCCAGCCGATGAACGAGCGCCCTTCGAAATGGTCCAGGCCCAAGGCTGTCTTCAGCTCGCGGTAGTCGTGCTCGATCCGCCACCGGGACTTCGCCAGCCGGACCAGGTCCTTGGCGGGGATGTTCGCGGGCAGGTTCGAGATCCAGTACCTGACCGGCTCGGCCTCGCCCTCGGGCCACTGCGCGATCAGCCAGACCAGACCGATCGTGCCGTCCTCGGCAGGCTTGGGCCGCCGGCCTGCCAGGCGGACCCGCAGGAGGACGAAGTGTGAGCTCAACGCTGCTTTGGAGCCCTTGCGCCAGGTCACGGCCCGGCCCCGCCGGCGTCCGGCGGCCGGCACATGCTCGCGTAAGGAGACCGGCCGGGTGCGGTAGCGGGGCAGCGGGCGGGGCCCGAGGCCGGTGCAGGCGGGCTGGTGCGGCACGGCATCTTCACCGTGGGCGGGTCATCTCGCCCTTGACCTGCAGAACGTAGGCGAGCCCCCGTTCCTCCAGTCCGTGACGGAAGTCGGCGTTCGCGCCGTAGCCGGTGTCGGCGACCAGCGCGGCGGGCCGCAGACCGATCCCCGACAGCTCGTCCAGCATCTCCAGGGCAAGCTGCCACTTCGGGCGGTGATGCTCGTCCTGGGGGATCCGGCAGGCAGCCCGGCGTGCGGCCGCCTCGGGCCTGTCCCACGACTGTGGCAGGAACAGCCGCCAGGCCTGCCTAGCGGTGAGGGAGACCACGGGTTGCGCGGCGAACCGCCCCCCGGCCTCCTTCCCCACCGTCACGGCGGCCGCGTTCACCTCCGCCGCCGTCTCCACCAGGCTGTGGCACGGCGGGCACACGACGAGCACCAGGCGGCCGCCTTCGTAACGCCCGCTCCAGTCCTCGGCGGGCGCCGATGTCCAGTCCCTCGGCGCGCGTACCGCAGCGCCCGCACTCCAGCCTCGCCCGACGAGCACGCCCCGGCTTCACCCGTTCCATACCCGCCCGACTCCCCGCAGGCGGGCCCAGTAGCGGCCCGGAACCCAGCGGGCGTTCGGTGGATACACCACTTCCCGGGCCATGCGGCCCTCATGCCGTCCGGCCGGGCGTATGAACCGGCCGTGCCGCACCGTGCCCCCGGGGCGGACGGCCAAGCTGTGCGGGAAGGACCGTCACCGGTGGGAGGCAGGGATCATGCCGCCGTGCCGAGACGGTGACCCTGCGGGAGCACGTCCCTCTCCCGGACGGACCTGCCGCCGACAAGCAGGTGACCGTCGTACAGGCCGGGAACACCATCGCGACCTTCACGCGGCTCGACATTGAAGGAAGCTCCTCCTTCCCTGCCGGCCTGATCGAGCGCCAGGTCGGCCGCCTCAACAACGTGCAGCAGAACGCCGTCTCCGCTGACGCTGCCGCCCGGGGCGAAGGAGCGGCTGGATGAACCTGCGCCCGGCACGCGGGGGCCAGCCCGACCCGCGGCGATGGCGACAACCACCCGCGCCTGGGCGGCGTCCACCTGGGCGCCGTCGCGAACGGAAGGGTCACCGCCCGGCTGCTGCCGACGCCCGGGGGCGCCGCTCCTGCACGCCCAGGCGGCCCGCTCTCGAACCTCCCGGGTTTCAGCCCGGGAGGACCGCTGGATGACGTGAGGGGGCCGTTCGTGGGCGGCTGTGGGGCAGAGGAGTTACATCGGTGCGGACCCTACGAAAGCACCGGTCGCCCCGGGTAATGAGCCGCTGGCGGGTTCGAGACCAGGCCCGCGACCGGCGACTCAAGGGATCTCAGCACGATGCCCCTCAAGACCTCACTCTTCCAGACAGCTGCCCGCATGGGAGTCCCCGCCGCGGCCGCACTCACCCTGACGATGACCCTCGCGAGCCCCGCGTCCGCGAGCCCAGCCTTCGTGGCGGTCATCAACGGCCGGCTGACCTTCACCGCCCTGCCGGGCGAGACCAACACCGTCACGTTCGACGACTTCAGTGCCGGCACCATCCGGGTCACCGACACGACGAGCAATCTCACCGCGGGCACGGGCTGCAACGGCAGCGGGCACACGGTGGTCTGCGCGGGAGCGGTCGACGGCGTGACCCGGATCGTCGCCAACCTCGGCGACCGGGACGACACGGCCCAGAACGACACCGACCTCCCGAGCGACCTCGTCGGCGGGCAGGGCAACGACATCCTGGTCGGCGGCCCCGGCCCTGACCGGCTCACCGACCCGGACGGCTGGAGGAACACCGTGCCCCTGCTCACCCTGACAATGATCGGCCGCGGCGGCAACGACACCATCATCAGCCGCAACGGCGGCTTCGACCACATCGACTGCGGCACCAACTTCGACATCCTGGTCGCCGACCGAGCGGACCGCGACTTCGTCGAGCCCGGCTGCGAGTTCGTCCAGCGCCTCTAGTCGGACCGCTTCCAATGCCGACTCTCCCCGCTCAGTCAGACGGCGACGGGGGACAGCGACCCAATCCGGCCGGCGATCAGGTCGAAGTCCGTTCGGCGAAACCCCAGCCGGCGCGTGGTGGGTCAGGGGGTGCCGTGGCGCCGGTGGGGTCTGTTGATGGGGTGGCGCCATTGCGGCCGCGGCGCCGGAGGATGAGGTCGAGGGGGCGAGGCCGGTGTAGAGGTGGTCGGTGTCGTAGTCGAGGCTCTGTTCCAGGACCTGGGTGCCCGGGCCTCAGCCGCCGCATGACTACCGTCCGAAACAGGCCGCGCGAGGTCGAGACGGCGCGTCTGGGGGTTCATCCGCTCCAGGGGACTCGGGCGAGCACCAGGCCCCGGACGTCGGCGGCGCCGGTCGCCCGGAGCCGGAGCGCGACGTGCTGGAGCTGCGATCCTCTGGTGAAGACGTCGTCGACGAGCAGGATGGTGGCTCCCTTGATATCGCTGGTGTCTCCGGTCCGGGTCAGGGCGACGGCATGCGAGATGGTGGCCTCGCGCGCCCGGGGGGGTGAGCGGGGAGGCTCGGGTCACGTCCTCCGTGTAGGCGGCGTCCATGATCGCTTCGATGTGCTGGATCGCTCGCGGCCGGTGAGGGCGGAGTTGCCGACGACGTAGTCGACGCCGCCGAAGAGTACGCCGCCGCCCAGCGCGCCCAGGGGCACACCCGGGCAGGTCGTGATGGACTGCGCACCGACCAAAGTGGATCTGCTTGGAACGCTGTGCGGCCGGGACGCCGCGCATCTTCTGTCCCTTGCCGCCGCGGTGGCGGTGGTCGGGGCGGAGGCTCCTGCCGAGGCCACGGCGAGCGGGAAGGCCAGTGCGAGCGCCAAAATCGGGCGACGGTTGCTGATCTTCCTCCTGGTCGTGTCGGCGTCGTATTCCTCGCGCTGCCCGGCTTCTTTCGGCGGCGTCTCAAAGCCGGAGCCGGGGCCGGCTGCTGTGTGGGCTGATCGGGTTCGCCTGTTGACGGGCTTGTTGCACAGGGTGGCCGTTAGGGATGCGTCAAGATTTTCGGCGATCGGGACGTGCCGCAAGAGCGCGGGATCGGCAGCCGTGGAGGCCTTTCGGCGGACGATCTGCACTCTCTTTGCCGGTTTATGACGGCATGGAGGAGATGCCACCGGTGGTCGGGCGATGCGTGGATGTGCGGGGAGGGCGTTGCGGGGGCCCGCTTGTCGGGTGCGGTGGCCGCTGGTGGCGGGCGCATACTCGGTGATCGTCGTGGGGCCCCGAGTGTCGTGGGTGTCCCGGGTTGGCCGGAAGGGATTGATGGGGCCGTGAGGGAAGCGGATCAGCCGGTGATGCCGGAGGTGGTGGACAGCCCTGCGCCGCGCGCCGAGCCGTCCGGCGCGCTGGCGCGGTGGCTGCTGCAGCACCAGGTACAGCCGGTGGGTCCGGCGGCCGGAGAGGCGCATGCCGAGCCGCACGCCTGGTGGAAGGTGATGTGCCTGACCGGCGTGGACTACTTCTCCAGCCTCGCCTACGTCCCCGCGATCGCGGCACTCGCCGCCGGCGCCGTCTCGCCGCTGGCGACGCTGCTGATCGTGGCGCTGACGCTGCTGGGGATGCTGCCGATGTACCGGCGGGTGGCGAAGGAGAGTCCGCACGGCGCCGGGTCGGTGGCGATGCTGGAGGACCTGCTGCCGTTCTGGCGGGGCAAGCTGTTCGTCCTCGTCCTGCTGGGCTTCGTCGCCACGTCGTGGATCATCACCATCACCCTGTCCACCGCGGACGCATCCGTGCACGTGGTGGAGAATCCCTTCTTCCCGGCCGCCCTGCACGGCCACGAGGTCGCCCTGACCGTCGCGCTCCTGCTGGTGCTCGGCGGGGTGTTCCTGCTGGGCTTCAGCGAGGCCGTCAGCGTGGCCATCCCGCTCGTCGCCGTGTTCCTCGCCCTGAACGCCGTCGTCATCGGCGTTGGCCTGGCCCACGTCATCGCCACCCCCAGCGCGTATGCGGCCTGGACCGATGCCCTCGTCGGAGGCGGCGGCGGCCTCGGCGACCTCGTGGGCCCGGCGCTGCTGGCGTTCCCGCTGCTGGTCTTGGGCCTGTCCGGCTTCGAGACGGGGGTGAGCATGATGCCGCTGGTCGCCGCCGACGGCGCGGACGCGGAGCAGCGGCTGCGTTCGCGGATCCGTAACACCCGCAGGCTGCTGACCACCGCCGCGCTGATCATGAGCGTCTACCTGCTCTCGGCGAGCTTCGTGACCACCGTGCTGATCCCGCACGAGCTGTTCGAACCGGGTGGCGCGGCGAACGGCCGCGCCCTGGCGTGGCTGGCCCACGAGCACGTCGGTGAGGCGTTCGGCACTGTCTACGACATCAGCACCATTCTGATCCTGTGGTTCGCCGGCGCCTCCGCCATGGCGGGACTGGTCAACATCGTCCCCCGCTACCTGCCTGACTACGGCATGGCCCCCGAATGGGGCCGCGCGGTCCGCCCGGTCGTGATCGTCTACACGCTCCTGTGCGTCGGCATCACGATCGCCTTCGACGCCGACGTAGACGAGCAGGCCGGCGCCTACGCCACCGGCATCCTCGCCATGATGGTCTCCGGCGCCTTCGCCGTCACCGTCTCCACCGCACGCCGCCGCCGACGAGCCACCACCGCGGGCTTCGCCCTGCTTACCGCCGTCCTGCTCTACGCCCTGATCGCCAACATCATCGACAAGCCCGACGGCATCGTCATCTCCGCCTTCTTCATCGCCGGCATCATCATCGTCTCGCTCATCTCCCGTGTCTCGCGCACCACCGAGCTGCGCGCCGACCGGATCGTGTTCGACGCCGACGCCCGCCGGTTCATCGACGACACCCTCACCCACGACAACGCCATCAACCTCATCGCCAACCGCCGTCAGGCCGGAGACCTCGCCGAGTACAGCGCCAAGGAACGCGAGCAGCGCGGCGTCAATCCGGTGCCCGGCAGCGCTGACGTGATCTTCCTCGAAATCGACGTCGTCGACCCCTCCGACTTCCGCGACACCCTCACCGTCCGCGGCGTCGAGGTGGACGGACACCGGATCCTGCGCGCCTGCGCGCCGGCAGCACCGAACGCCATCGCCGCGGTCCTGCTGGCCCTGCGGGATGCCACCGGTGTGCAGCCGCACTGCTACTTCGCCTGGGCCGAGGGCAGCCCGCTGGTGCACATGGTCCGCTACTTCCTCCTCGGCCGCGGTGACACCGCACCGGTCACCCGCGAGATCATCCGCAGCCATGAGCCCGACCCCGCACGCCGCCCCGGCATCCACGTAGGGGGCTGACCGAGGCGGCAGCACGCCGCCACCTCCCCGGCTGCCCGGGTGGGGGAGAACGAAAGGCCTGCCAGAGCACGACCTCCACCCCGGACCGCCGAATGATCGTCGCGTTCCTGGCGGAGCTGGTCTACTGGCCCTGGCCAGGCTCTCCGAGCCCGCCATCGGCTCGGTGCCGCGGCCGGTCAGCCGGTGGCTTCAGCTGGGCGCGGGCGGTGGAGAGGGCGGCGGTGTGTCCGGCGGGGCCGGAGGTTCGGTCACCTCAGCCTCAGGCCTTCGTCTTGGCGTCGATCTCGGCGATCAGGCCCTCGATGAGGCCCTTGATCTCGTCGCGGATGGGGCGGACGGCCTCGACGCCCTGGCCGGCGGGGTCTTCGAGCTGCCAGTCGAGGTAGGTCTTGCCGGGGAACCAGGGGCAGGCGTCGCCGCAGCCCATGGTGATGACGTAGTCGGACGCCTGGACGGCCTCGGGGGTGAGGACCTTGGGGGGTCTGGCCGGAGATGTCGATGCCGAGCTCGGCCATGGCGGCGACGGCGGACGGGTTGATCTGGTCGCCGGGCATGGATCCGGCGGAGCGGACCTCGACGCGGTCGCCGGCGAGGTGGCGCAGGAAGCCCGCGGCCATCTGGGAGCGGCCGGCGTTGTGGATGCAGACGAAGAGAACGGACGCGAGCGGGTTCGCGGACATCGGCTTTTCCTTCGTGGCGGGCGCGGCTTCGCCAGGCCACAGCCCCGTGGCATGGTTCAGTCTGGGCTGGTGTCAGCCCTCGATGATGTGACAGTATCAGTCCATGATGACGTCAGTCGACACTGATTTGATCCGGGTTCTGGCCGACCCGCTCAGGCTCCGGATCGTGACCCTCCTCGCCAAGGAGACACTCTGCACCACCCACCTCGTGGAGGAGACGGGCGCCAAGCAGACCAACCTCTCCAACCACCTGAAGGTGCTGCGCGAGGCCGGGGTCGTCGAGACGGAGCCGTGCGGACGGTTCACCTACTACCGCTTGCGCCCCGAAGTCATCGAAGGCATCGCCGGTCAGTTCGCCGATCTCGCGGCGACCGCGCGCGCCACCGCCGAAGCGAACCTCAAGCGGTCCTGCCCCTAAGCCTCGCTCTCTTGCCCTCACCTGCCCGAGGAGAACCCGCCTTGACCGCCACCGAGCCCGTCGGCGTCGCCCCCGCAGGGCAGTCGGCCATAGCCGCCGACGCACCGCAGCCCGCCCCCGGCGCGACCCCGCCCCGCACGCCGCTGATCGCCCGCGCGGCCGCCGAGCTGGTCGGCACCGCCGCCCTCGTCGCGATCGTGGTCGGCTCCGGCATCCAGGCCACCAAGCTCACCGACGACGTGGCGCTGCAGCTGCTCGCGAACTCCACCGCCACGGTCTTCGGCCTCGGTGTCCTCATCTCGCTGCTCGGCCCGGTGTCCGGCGCGCATTTCAACCCGGCCGTCACCCTGGCCGAGTGGTGGACCGCCCGCTGCGGCGGCGCCGGCGTCAACGCCCGCGAGCTCGCCGTCTACGTCCCGGCCCAGATCGCCGGCGCGATCGGCGGCGCGATCCTGGCGGACGCGATGTTCGGCGAGCCGCTGGTGAAGTGGTCGCAGCATGACCGCTCCGCCGGGAATCTGCTGCTCGGCGAGGTCGTCGCCACCGCGGGCCTGATCCTGCTGATCTTCGGCCTGGCCAGGACCGACCGGCTCCGCTTCGCGCCGGTCGCTGTCGCCTCCTACATCGGCGCCGCGTACTGGTTCACCTCCTCCACCTCCTTCGCCAACCCGGCCGTGACCATCGGGCGTTCCTTCACCGACACCTTCGCCGGTATCGCCCCCGCCTCGGTGCCGGGCTTCATCGGCATGCAGCTGATCGGCGTCGTGGTCGGTCTGGCGCTGGTGGCGGTCATCTTCATGCGCGGCAAGACGGACACCGGGGCTTCCGCGGCATGACGCAGCCCGGCGGGGCCTGGCAGCACACCTGGGAGTCCTGGACCCGGTGGCGGCGCGGCCGATGTTCTCCCGGCTGACCGCCGGCGGCGTGGAATGGTCGGACGGCACCCGGGCCGAGGCCGACGCGGTGATCTGATGCACGGGCTTCCGCCCCGCCCTGGCCCACACGGCCGGCCTGCCCCTGCGCGGCACCCGCGGGCACGTCGCCACCAGCGGCACCCGGTCGGTGGGGGACCCTCGATCCCACTTCCTCGGCTACGGCGACCCGGGTGTGCCGGGCTGCGGCTGTTCGGAGGCGCCCGACCCGCGGCAGCACTGACCGCCTCGGGACACGTAGGGTCTTCTGCGCCCGGGCCGGACAAGAGGCGCCAGGCGGCGGGGACCGTACGGGGAGGAAGCAGTGGCACAGCAGCAGGACCAGGGGTTGGTGGCCGCGATGGAGCAGCACCAGGTCTCCGTCTACCTGGGGGCGATGGCGGCCGGGGCCGCTGTCGGACTGGCCGCCCCGGCGGCCGGGCCGCCGCTGGAGCACGCCATCAGTCCCGTCCTCGGCGCCCTGCTCTACGTCACCTTCCTCCAGGTCCCGGCCAAGGAACTGCTGCGCTCGCTGCGGGCGGGCCGGTTCCTGGCCGCTGCTCTGGTCGTGAACTTCTCAGTGGTGCCGGCGGTCGTCGCGGGCCTGTTCGCGTTCCTCCCGGACGACCAGGCGGTACGCATCGGGGTGCTGCTGGTGCTGCTGGCGCCGTGCGTGGACTACGTGATCGTCTTCAGCGGGCTGGCCGGCGGCAACAGCGGGCGGCTCCTGGCGGCGACCCCGCTCCTGCTGATCGCGCAGATGCTGCTCCTGCCGCCGCTGCTGTGGCTGTTCATGGGACCGGACCTCGGTGACGTGGTGGACGCCGGCCCGTTCCTGGAGGCGTTCGTCTTCCTCATCGTGCTTCCGCTGGCCCTGGCCTGGCTCACCCAGGGCTGGGCCGCCCGCCGCCCGGCCGGCCGGAGGGCCTCTGACGCCGCCACGGCGGCCATGGTGCCGCTGATGGCCGCCACCCTGTTCACCGTGGTCGCCTCCCAGGTGCCCAAGCTCGGCGGCAACCTCGCCGACGTCGCCGCGGTTGTGCCCGTCTACGCCGCGTTCCTGATCGTGATGGCCTTCGCCGGACTCGCCGTCGCCCGCCTCTTCCGCCTCGACGCACCCGACAGCCGCGCGATCGTCTTCACCGGCGCCACCCGCAACTCCCTCGTCGTCCTCCCGCTCGCCCTCGCACTGCCCGACGACTTGGCCGTCGCCGCCGTCGTCGTGGTCACCCAGACCCTGGTGGAGGTCGTCGGGATGGTCGTCTACGTTCGCGCGGTGCCGCGCCTCGTGCCCGGAACGCGCTGACCGGTTCAGACGATCAGCGGGCTGCGGCGTTCCAGGAGGACGACGTCGCGCCAGGCGCCGTGCTGGCGGCCGATCCGCTCACGGGTCCCGATCACCCGAAACCCGGCCCGCTGGTGCAGGGCGAGGCTGGCGGCGTTCTCGGGGAAGATCCCGGACTGGATCTGATCGCGAGCACCGGTCCGGCGTGCTCGGGCAGCATCTGGGTGACGTGCGTCATCGTCACGCGGCCTTCGCGGCGCCGGCCAGCAGCGCGCCCATCGCGGCGAGGACGGTCGGCTCGACCCGGTAGTACACCCATGTCCCACGGCGTTCCGACGACAGCAGGCCCGCTTCCTTCAGCTTTTTCAGGTGGTGGGAGACGGTCGGCTGGGACACCCCCACGTCGGAGATGTCACACACGCACGCCTCCCCGCCTTCGTGGGAGGCCACGGCGGAGAACAGCCGAAGGCGCACGGGATCGCCGAGAGCCTTGAACATCTTCGCCGCCACCTCGGCCTCCTCCGCCGACATCGGGCGCTCGGTCAGCGGCGGGCAGCACGCAGCGACGGCCTCGGGCTCCAGAAGTGGCAACACCTTCGCATTCGACATGCGTCTATGTTGACATATGTCGAACCAAGGGGGGAGGGCCGCTTGCCCGGGGCCGGATGGTCCGTCACCCGTTCGGACAGGGCGTGCATCCGCCCCGGCCCGTCGGCGCACGTCTAGCCTGCGCTGCATGACGGCCGCTCCCCAGAACCGGCAGGGCTCCCGGATCCAGCGCTTCCTGGAGAGGGCGGAGGACGGTATCCACCTGGTCGTCGCCGCGTTCCTGCTCCTGCTCGCCGCACTGCTCACCGTGGGGGTCGTCGGGGACGTCGTCAGGGGTATCAGGGGGCCCTACGACGAGCAGACGATCGTGCTGTCGGCGCTGGACAGCAGCCTGGTGCTCTTCATCGTGGCGGAGCTGCTGCACACGGTCAGGCTGACCATCCTGAACCGGACGCTCAACGCCGAACCGTTCCTCGTGGTCGGCGTGATCGCCGGCGTCCGCAAGGTGCTCATCGTGACGGCCGAGTCGGAGAAGTCCTTCAAGTGGCAGGTCCAGGGCGTCGAACTGCTCATCCTGACCGCGCTGATCCTGGTCATGGCCCTGTCGCTCCTGATCTGGCGGCGGGCACTGGCCGCAGAACGGCGGTCGGGCACCGAGCTGGCGGACGGATGAGCTTGTCTTTCGACCAGGCGACGGCTGCCCTGGCGTGCGGCGCACGCCCAGGTGAGCGACCCGGTTCGACCGACGATTCGAGCGGGACGTGAGGCCCGGGATCCCTACATTCCGGGCTCTGGGCGGGGGGTGACCCAGTACAGCACGGCGGTCACGCGTCGGGTGTGTTCCCGGCGGTGGGTTCCTCCGCGGGGGCGGGTATGCCCGAGGAAGGGAGCAGTTGGGGAATGCCGTCGACGATCGGATAGCTGCGGCGCAGGCGCGGGTTGTAGAGGGCGCCCCCCGTCTCGTCGAGGATCAGCGGGCCCTTGTCGAGGGGGCAGGCGAGGATCTTCAGCAGCGGGTTGTCGGGGTTCACGGCGGGTTTCCTTCGGGAGAGGTGTGGTCCGCGTCGTGTCGCGGGAGGGTGAGGAGGACGGTCAGGGCGAGCACGGTGCCGCCGAGGCGCAGGAGCAGGCGCGGCAGGTCGTCGGGGAGGGGTTCGTCGAAGGCGATGGTGCCGGTCACCACGGCGTAGACGCAGGCGACCGTCGAACAGACGGGGACGATGAGTGATGCTCTGCAGCGTTGCAAGGCGGTTTGTGACAGTACGAGTCCGCTGACCCCCGTGAGCAGGAGCAGGTAGGGGTAGGGGGTGGCGAGCAGGGCCGGGGCGGAGCCCAGGAGGTCAGAGGTGTCCAGGTGCCCCGAGACGCCTTTGATCGCGAGCGAGCTGACGCCGTAGATGAGACCGACCGCGGCCGCGTAGGCCACTCCGCTGGTCGGCTGCCGGTGGCGGCGGCGGGCGCGCCGTTCGGCGGTCGTGTAGAGCACGAGCCCGGCCGCGAGGGTCGGTACGCACAGGGCCAGCAGGAGGCCGGTGGGTGCGGTGCGGCTGATGTCCTCGCCGGTCCCGTACAGGGATGACACCACCATCACCAGGGCCAGGAGGATGACGGCCACCGCGCGCCGTTCACGGCCGGAGGGGCGCTCGCCGAGCACCGTCGAGGAGAGGGCGAGCAGGAGGACGAGTCCGGTGAGGAAGAGGCCCTGGGCGGCGGCGATGGGGAGGGTGCGGTAGACCGCCAGCTGGGCGGCGAAGCCCAGGGCCAGGGCCGTGGCACCGCAGATCCACAGGGGTCGGCCGGCCAGCAGCAGCAGAGCTCGGCCGGGCTGTGCGATGCTCAGCGGCGGCATGGCGGCCAGCGCCCGCTTCTCCAGGACGAAGCCGGTGCTGTAGAGGACGTTCGCCACCAGGGCGGCGGCCACACCCCACACCACCGGTTATGCCTTCCGCGCGTGGACGAGGAGGATGGAGGCGAGGGACGGCATCCCGCAGGCCAGCCGGTCCAGCGGCCTGAGCGGGCGCGGCACCCCGTGGAACGGCGCACCGGCGAACGACACCACCTCGAACCCGGACGCCGTCACGAACTCGCGCAGCGCGCGTGCCGTGTACAGCCGCAGGTGGCCCACGACCTCGCTGCCCGGTCTGCCGTGGATGCCGCGCAGGCTCACCTCGGAGAACACCGGCTGGACTCCGGCGAGCAGCAGTGCGCGGTTGTACCAGGCGGCGAGGTTGGGCGTCGAGAGCATCAGGTGCCCGCCGGGCCGCAGCACCCTGTGGAGTTCGTCGAGGGCGCTGTCGGGGTCCACGAGGTGCTCGACGACCTCGCTGAACAGCACGGCGTCGGCGCTGCCGGAGGCGAACGGCAGTCCGCTGCCGGTCAGTTCGCCGCGGACGACCTGGCTCAGGCGCGGCGCCGCCCGGCGCAGGGCGTCCTGCGACCAGTCGATCCCCACGATCCTGTGCCCGCCGAGCACGCGGGCCGCGGTCGCGCCGGCGGTGCCGTCGCCGCAGCCCACGTCGAGTACGGTCGCGGCCGGGCGGCCGGGCCCGACGGGGCCGAGAGCGGCGGCCAGCATCCGGGCCTGGCGCAGGGTGCGGGCTTCCCCGGACGCGACGGGCACGGCGGGGTTCTCGTAGAAGTCGCGCAGGCCGGGGAGGCGCGGGCCGGTCGAGGTCACCGCCGCCCCGGGAGGATTCCCGGTTGCCGGGGAGCCGGTGGCTGCAGAGGTCATGACGGCCTTTCGTGGGGGTCCTGGGTGGGGCGGGCGCCGCCCGCCGCCGGCTCCGGATGCCGTGTGGGGTGGTGGTACGGGCCGCCCGGGGCGAGGGAGGTCGCGGCCAGTGATTCCTCGAACAGGCCCGCCAGGTCCGCACCGGCCGAGTCGTGGAGCAGCGCCCGCGACCAGCGCAGCGTCACGTGCAGCCGCCCGCCGGTGGAGGCCGCGGCGACGCTCAGCCCGCGCGGCATCCGCGCCGGTGCGGAGAACCACACGGCCGTGGCCCGGCCCGCGTCGCCGAAGTCGAGGGCGTACGGCACGCGTCCGATGTTGGTGACCAGAGCCGTCGAGGTCCAGGGTGCGGCCGCCCGCCGGGCGCCGCGGGTGAGAGCGCCCCGGAGGCCGACCGGCAGCACGGGTGCGGTCAGCAGACCGGTCCCGGCGCCCAGGGGGGCGCCGTGGACCGCGGTCAGGGCGCGGGTGCGCCGGGCGGTGGTGCGCAGCAGCCGGTCCAGGGCGGCCGGGTCGGGGTGCGCGCCGCGCAGCAGGTCCGTGTCGCGGGGGTCTTCGGCGGACATGGCCACCTCGACGAGCCGGGTTCCGTTGCCCATCGGCATCTCCGCGCCGCGGGGGCGGTCGTCGACGGGCATCGTGAGGCGTACGGGGCCGGCCGGGCGGCCGTGCGCGGCGTTCCAGCGGCCCACCGTCAGGGCCACGGCAACCAGCAGCTGGTCGTTGACGGTCCACGGCGGGGGGGTTCCGGCCGGCGCCGCACGTACCGGAACGGGAAGGTCCGCTTGGAGCATGCCGTTGCCCGTGGCGCGGCCGGGGACCGGCTCGGGCCGGGGGCCGGGTGCGACCCGTACCGGGCGCGTGAGGACGGTACGGCCGGTGCCGCGGGCCCCGCTCGGGACCGGGCCGGGGTGGCCGGGCCGGGCCGGGCGGGTACGCCGGGGGACCGGGAGGGCCGCCGTGCCGGCGTACCGTTCGGCGGTCGTGGCGAGGATCCGCAGGCCGGACGGGGCGTCGAGGGCGGTGTGGTGCAGGGTCAGCAGCAGTACGGTCCCGGTCGCGGGGCCGGGGTCCCCGTCCTGCGGCGGCGGCCCGCCGGCGGCCGCTCCCCCGGCCTCCTCCACGACGTCCAGGCGCAGCGGCGGTGACAGGGCGAGCGAGGGGCAGTCGGCCAGGGCCAGGGCCCTGGCCTTCGCCAGGGCGTCGGGTCCCCGGCCCGCGAAGCGCACCGGTTCGCCGTCCGGTTCGCCGGTCAGCTCCCAGGCGAGGGTCCGCCGGTGCCCGCGGCCGGGCACCTCCCGCATCAGCGCCCTGGGGTGGGCGAGCAGGGCTTGGCGGAACGCGGTGCGCAGGCGGGCCGGGTCCGGCCGTCCGGGGAGGTGGACCTCGATGTGCACGCTCTCCGGCTCGTCGGTGCTGAGGCAGTGGCGCGACACCTCGTCGACGGTGGGGAAGGGGATACGGACCCCGCCGGGAGGGGTCGCGGAACCCCTCCCGGCGGCGGTCCACGGCGCCGTCACGAAGAGGCCCCTCCGTCCGGCTTCCGGAGGGACGGCCCGGGCGGGCCCTCGACACCGGTGCCGGCCGGGGCGGCCGTGACCGCCGGTCCGCCTTCCGGCTCCTCGTGGGCGCCGTCGTCGTCCCGCCCGGGTGCGTCGGGCGGCCCGGAGGGGCCGGCCGCCGGACGGACCGCCGTCACCAGCGCGGCGGACAGCGCCACCAGCGCGAGCACCTGCGCGAGGCCGCTGAACGCGCCTTCCGCGGCGGCGACCGGCTCCCCGGCGCCGATGGCCGCGACCAGGCCGGCTCCGGCCATGGCCGCCGCGGCGATCGGCCCCAGCACGGCCGGCCGGAACCGCGCCGCCACGGCGAGTACGGGCACGGCCAGGGCCAGCGGCCCCGCCGCCACCGCGACGACCGCGGTCAGGGCCAGCGTTCCGAGGATCATCCCCGGGGCCGGCGGTTCGGGCTGCGCGTCCGCGGTCTGGCCGTCGGCCCGCCTGCGGCCCGCGAAGGCCAGGGCGGCCAGGGCGGCGAGCGCGAGCGCGCCGACGATCAGGGCGGCCCGGTACGTGCCGGAGGGCTCGAACTCCATGGTGACGGTGCCGGACGCGCCGGCCGGGACCACCCAGGCCTGCTGCCAGCCGTCGAGGCGCACCGACTGGAGCTCCTTGCCGTCGAGGGTGGCCTTCCAGCCGTCATTGGCGTTCTCGTAGGTCCGCAGGTACGCGGCCCCGCCGGAGCCCGCCGACACCGCGACGGTCCGCTTGTCATCGGTCCAGCCGGTGACGGTGGCCTCGCGGCCCGCCGCTCCCGTCAGGGCCTGCGGAGTGCCCCGGGTCAGGGTGACGTCGGTGATCGCCAGCGGGCCGGCGTCGGCGGCCTCCACCTCGTGGTCGCCGACGGGGAGTTCCAGAGTGCCGTCGGCTTCCGGCCCGGCGCAGAGGGAGACCGTGACGGGGCGCCGGTCGGTGAGGTCGCGGACGGATCCGGACGCCTTCGTCTTGTGCAGGACACCGCCCACGGCGAGGTCCGGGCCCTGACCGCACTCCAGCGAGAAGCGGGCGGAGGCCGGCGGGCGCGGCACCCTCAGGTCGGCGAGGGCGGGAACGTGCACCTCGCTCAGCCCGACCGGCAGCTGTACCCGCGCGTCCGCCACCGGATTGTGGACGGTGAGCGGGGCGGCCCGGCTGATGGTGATGTCGAGGCGGTCCGTCTCGATCGCCGGGAAGCGGACGCGTCCGTTCCCGTCCACGTCGGCCATCGCGGCGCCGTGCGGAGAGGTGATCGTCACCTGTTCGGGCCGGGTGGACACCCCGCCCGCCGCCACGAGGATGATCTCGTCGATCTTCCGCATCCCCGGCCAGGAGAGGTGGACGACGGGCCGGGCGCCCGCGATCCAGGCCGTCGTCAGGTCGCCGTCGACCAGGTTGCGGGCGCCGAGTGCCGTGCCGTTGTGGCTGGTGGAGTCCACCGTGGCCGTCAGCCGGTCCCGCGGTCCGGGGGCCGCGCGGTCGAGCAGTGCGTCCAGTGCGTCGCCGGGCAGGCCGACGGCCCGTGCCGACACCGCGTACTCGCCCGCTTCGCCGGTGGTGAACCGGCGGTGCAGGCCCGCCTCGGCCGATGCGGGCGACAAGCCGCCGGCGTCGGTCCCGCGGTGGACGGAGTACACGCTCGCCGGTGCGTCGGTGCGCTGCCCGTCGGCGGGCAGCACCAGCATGCGCGTGACCTGTACTCCGGGGATCGAGACCTCGGAGAATCCGGCACCGGACAGACCCGGGCGGGACTGCTGCGCCGCCAGGATGGTGATCTTCATCCAGGAGGCCTCGCCGGCGGGGGCCTTGACGGCCTGCGGCCGGCCGTCCGTCTTCAGCGGGCTGTCGGCGGACCCGCGGTCGGTCTCGATCCGCACCCGCGTCGGTGCCGCGCGCATGGCGTCACCCGGCAGGGGCGTCAGCTGGAGCGAGTCGGGGACCTCGGTCGGCCGCTCGAACTCCACCTTGAGCCACTGCCCCGCCGGCTCGCCCGGGCTGCCCTCGGCCCAGGCGGTGCCGGGGTTGCCGTCGAAGGCGTGGACCGGGTCGAACTGCGGCAGGTGGAACAGCCAGTTGCCGCTGCTGGAGGCCGTGACGGTGCGGGCGCCGCGCAGCACCGCCGTCGTCTGGTGGTCGGTGCCCGGCCGCGGCAGGATCTGCTTGGGCTGCTCGCCGGGGTTCTGCAGGCTGCCGGAGTGGTTGCGCTCCTGCGCGGTGTACGTGTACGAGGTGTTGTTGTTCACCAGGCCGAACCGGGTGTCGGCGCGGCGCAGCCCGTCCGCGACTGCCTTCACCGGTGCGACCAGGTCCTTGGGGAGCCCGTCCCCGGCCAGGACGGCCGGCCGGCCGGCCATCGAGGGGTCGGCGGACAGCTGGAGCAGGGCCTCGGGCCCCCCGCTGACCACAGCCGTGTCGGCGACGGCCGAGACTCCGACCCTGCCGGGCCGGGCGGTGCCGTCCTGCGGTTCGTAGATCTCCACGGCCTGGAGCCGCGGGTAGTGCCCCTGCACCTGGAGCGGGGTGTCGGGGGCGATGCGTCCGCCGGTCACCAGCGGCCCGAACCCGGTGACCTTGCGGTAGCCGGAGGACTCCAGGGTCCGCTTGACGGTCTGCGGCGGGACCCAGCCGATCTGGTCGGGGTCGAGGTCGTTGCGGACGACCACCTCGTGCATGCCGGCCCGTGCCAGGTAGGCCTGGAGGCCGGGAACCTCGGTTCCGGTCAGCAGCGCCTGTTCGACGGCGTCCGTCATGCGGCGGGCGCCGGGGGTGCCGAAGGGGACGAAGTCCCGCTGCGCCCAGGGGGTTTCGGCCAGGACGTCGAAGGGCTCGTCGATGGGCGAACCCCAGGTGTAGATGCCGTGCGCGGTGGCCGGGACGACCAGGGCGCGGCTCTGGGGGGCGTTCTCCTTGAGCCAGTCGGCGGCCTGCGCCCAGTGGCCCGGCAGCTTGCCGAAGGCGCCGGGCTGGAGGACCGCGCCGGTGGCGTACGGGAGCGCCAGGCCGGGCAGGACCAGCGCCGCGGCGGCGGCGGGCACCCAGCGGGTGCCGCGCAGCCGGGCGTGCAGGCCCCGGCCGGCGGACAGTACGGCGGTCAGGTGGGCCAGGCCGAGGACGAGCGCGAGGGCCAGTCCGGGCTGGAACTTGTAGACGTTGCGGAACGGCTTGAGCGGCCCGTCCAGCCACTCCTGGACGACTCCGTGGAACGGGCCGCCGAAGGCGCCCCCGTATCCGGCGAGGGTGACCAGGGCGACGGCGAGGACGGTCAGGAGCAGCCAACGGCGCTCCGGCAGGTCGCGCCGGGCCAGGCCGGCCAGGCCCAGGGCTGCGGCGAAGGCCGAGCCGAGGACGGCGAGGACGGAGGTGGCGACGGTCCAGCCGGCGGGCAGCCAGGCCTCGCCGAAGTTCAGGTACGCGACCCAGTTGCCGGCGCCGCGCAGCAGTTCGGTCGCGGACATGGTGGCGGTGGTGGTGTCGGCCTGCTCGACGTACGGCATGAAGTTCTCGCCGTGCGCGGCCATCAGGAGCAGCGGTACGACCCACCAGAGGGTGGCCAGGAGGACCCCGGGGATCCACCAGAGGAGGAGGGCGCGCCTGCGCGGTCCGGCAGGACGGCTGAGCAGGTACAGGCCCACGGGCAGCAGCGCGGCCAGGGTCGAGGCCGCGTTGACGCCGCCCATGAACGGGATGAGCAGCGCGGAGCGCGCGGCGGCGATGCGGGGGGCGAGGGCCGCGGAGGTCAGCGGCAGCAGCACCCAGGGCAGCAGGGCGCCGGGCAGCGCGGCGGCGGAGGTGGATCCGACGACGATGGTGAAGGTGGGCCACAGCGCGTAGACCACCGCGGCGAGGACGCGGGACGCGGGGCTGCCCACGCGCAGCCGTTCGGCGAGCCTGAGCGCGCCCCAGAAGGCGGCGGTCACGATGATCGACAGCCAGAGCCGTTCGGCCATCCAGACCGGCAGCCGGACCAGGTCCGTCAGCGCGTAGTAGGGGAGGGCCGGGAAGGCGTAGCCGACGTACTGGTTGGCTATGCCGCCGAGGCCCACGTTGCCGTTCCACAGCGAACCGAGGTCGCCGAGGAAGCGCCAGGGGTCGAGGGCGACGCCGAGTTTGGTCTCGAACGTCATCTTCCCCGGGGACACCGACGCGAACGCCAGCAGCACGACGGCCCAGAAGCCGAACAGCAGGCGTCTTCCGCGCGGCTCGCCGGATGCCTCCGACGGCGTCGGGCCGGGCTGCGGCGCCCGGGTGGGCGCCTGGACCGCAGTGGTCATGACCGTTCCTCGCTTCGCATGCTCATGGGCTTCGCCTGAGAATCAGCAGCAGATTCCAGGTGGCGATCTCGCGGAGCCCCGGCACCCGGGTGATCGTGCTCGCGAAGAACGGCCAGTAACGCGATCGGGCCGTGACGACCTGGACGTCGTCCCGGCCGCGGACGTGCCGCAGGGTGGGACCGATGTGGACGGCGAAGAGGTTCTCGCCGAGGGTGTGCTTCGCCTCGCGGCCGGTGCGCCGTCTGTAGCGCGCGCGGGCCCGGTCGGCGCCGAAGTAGTGCCAGGGCGCGGTCTCGTGACCGCCCCAGGGGGAGAGCCAGTTGGTGAACGACAGGTAGATCAGTCCGCCGGGGCGGGTGACCCGGGCCATCTCGCTGATGAAGGTCTGCGGGTCCGCCACGTGCTCCAGCACGTTGGACGAGAAGCACACGTCCGCGGCCCCGTCGGCGAGCGGCAGCAGGTAGCCGTCCGCGAGTACCGCGTCCTCGGGGGGACGTCCGCGGGCACCCAGCTCCCGCGGGTCGGGTTCGAAGAGGTAGCTCTGCGCGCCGCGGCGGCGGAACTCCTCGGTGAAGTGGCCGCTGCCGCCGCCGATGTCGACGACGATCTTGCCGGTCAGGTCGATGTGGCGGGCCACCTGCGCGACCGAGTCGCGGGCCAGCAGCGTGTAGCACCGCTCAGGATCGGCTGGTTCGCGCATGAACGCGCGGAAGAGGGCGGCCGAGCGCCTCAGCGACGGGTCCTTGAACCCGCGTTCGGTGATCTCAGCCATGACCGCCCTTGCCGCGTCCCGGCGCGGCGGCGCGTGAGGCGGCCTCGGCGGCGACCGCCTGGAACTGGCGGACCGTCGCGCTCCAGCGGAACCGCTCGGCGCGCTGCGCGGCGGCACGTCCCATGGCCGCGCGGCGCTCGCCGCTGAGGGACAGGGCGCACCACGCCGCGGCGAACGAGCTCTCGCCCCGGACGAGCACTCCCGTCTCCCCGTTCACGACGGAGTCGCACAGGCCGGGTATGTCGAATCCGATCGCGGGGGTGGCCCGGGCGGCCGCCTCGGTGACGACCAGCCCCCAGCCCTCGACGAGCGAGGGGTGCAGCAGGAGCCACGCCTCGCACATCAGCCGGTGCTTCTCGGCGTCCGTGACCCGGCCCGCGAACGTCACGCCGGGGCCGGCCATGGCCTCCAGCCGCTCCCGCTCGGGCCCGTCCCCCACGATGACGAGCCGGCCCCCGGTGACCGGGCGGACCCGCTCCCACAGCCTGAGGAGCAGGTCGATGCGCTTGTACTCCACCAGCCGGCCGACGGCCAGGAACAGCGGTTCCTTCGCCTCGGGCAGCAGGTCGCCGGGGTCTTCGACCCCGTTGTTGACGATCCGGATGCGGTCCGCGGCAACGCCGATGCCGCGCAGCTCGGCGGCGGTCGACCCGGACACGGCCACCATGAGGTTGTCCCGGTGCGTGCCCGCCAGGGCCCAGTGCTCCAGCCGGCGTCCGAGCCGGGCCGCCGGGCCCGGGTAACGCATCTGCCAGAGATCGGTGTGCACGTGGTTGACCAGGCACAACGTCGGTCCGCGGTGCCACAGCGGCGCCAGGTAGGGCATGCCGTTGCACACTTCCACCAGCAGGTCGCAGTCGCCGACCTCGCGGGCGAAGGTCGACCTGGCACGCAGGAAGTGACCTGCGTCACTTCCCGCGGAGACCACCCGGTAGCCGCGTGCGGCGGCCGGGCCTCCGCATACCAGCGTGACCTCGTGGCCGTCGGCGGTCAGACCGTCGGCTATGCGGTCGATGAGCAGTTCCGAGCCGCCGGCGGCCGGATTGGCCAGGTCCCGGCGGGCGAGAAAGGCAATCCGGTGCGGCGGGGGTGTCGTGGACGGTGCGCTGTACTGGTCCGCGGCGAGGGGGCCGGCGAGGTGACCGCCGGTGCGGGACTGAGCGGGGACGTATGGGGAATCCGTCTGGCCGGGGGCCAGAGCGGACACGCGCTGGGGCATGGAGTGCTCCAACTCGGCGGCTGCGGGAGGCAGGCGGGTGAGGGATGGCCGGGCTTCCGGGGATGAAGCGCTGGGCTGGCTCGGTGTGCGGTCGGGGGTGCTGCGGTCTGCGGTGCCGTGCGGGTGCTGCGGTGCAGTGGTGCTCGGTGCAGTGGTGCTCGGTGCTGCGGTGCCGTGGTGCTCGGTGCCGTGGTGCCGTGCGGGTGGCGGCGCTGGTGGACAGGCGGTTTCGCCAGGTAACACTGGCCTTACCGAGGGGTAACGTCAGTGTTCGTTTCGCGATTCGTTCCGGCTACTCACGGTGGTGACAAGTTCGGGGCGTTCGAGAGGGGCGGATTCATCACTCCGATGAGTACCGGGCCGTCGGCCCCGCATCAGGAGCACCACGCCGGCGGCGGTCAGCAGACCGCCCGCGATCCCGCCCGCCACGGGCGCGGTCTCACCGAGCAGCTTCAGCAGGCCACTGCCCTCCGCGGCCAGCTCGACCTGCTCGCGCCGGGTCTCCTCGGTGAACTCCAGCCGCTCGCTCGACAGCAGCGTGACCGCGTCCTCCTGCGAACCGGGGGCCCTCAGGGTCTTCGTCGGCGCGATCACGGCGTTCATGATCCGGCCCGTCCGCGGGTCCACGGTCAGCTCGATCCGTGCGTTCGAGTACCACTCCTCGGCCGCCACCTGACCCGGCTGCGAGCTGCCCACGAGTACGCCGGGCACCAGGCGGACGCCCGTCGCGGTGGCCTTGACGGAGCCGACGAAGCGGTAGCCCTCGTGCCCGTCGATCCTGGTGACCTCGTCGAACTCCAGGGGCACGGTGGCGCCCAGGCTGCTGTCCCACCAGGCGTAGGTGCGCTTCTCCACGTCGAACGGGAACTTCAGGTAGGCCTCGCCCTCGAACCGGGGCTTCTCCTCGCAGCAGTGCACCGGGAGGTTCGTCCGGCGGTCGGTCACCCAGCGCTCGGTGGTCCACTGCAGGGACTTCCGCGGGTCGGACAGCGGCAGCGTCTTCGGCGTGTCGATCTGGGTCGACACGTCCCAGACCGCGTTGCCGCTGCGCTCGCTGCCGGCGACGTCCCCCACCACCCGGCGGGTGATCGTGAGCTCCTGGTCCTTGACCGTGGACACGGAATCGGTGTCGAAATAGCTGCCCCGGCCTTCGAAGACCGTCGTGGAGACGGTGTCTGTCGGTGTGCGTTTGGCGCGCGGCTCCACGTACCAGGCGAGCAGCGGTGCGAGCACCAGCAGGAAGACGCCGGTACCCAGCAGGACCAGGGAGAAGGGCGATACGGAACGACGCATGCGGGTACTCCGATACGGACGCGAGAAGCGGAAGTTTCGGGGTGGTGCGGGAACGGCCGCGCGTACGGATCACAACCCGTCCGGGGCGATAGGCGACTTACCCGGCGGTAACACTGCCGTGAACGGCGAAGCTAGGTGGAGCTTGACCACCTGTCAATGCGCCTCGCATACTGACCGCGCCGGACCGGGCCGGCGCGCTGGGTGGCCGACCTCATCGACTGAGAGGCCGATCATCCCCATGTCCAGACTCTTCGCCGCCTGCCTGACCTGCATCGCCGCCGCCGCTCTGGCGACAGGCGCCGCGTTCGGAATCGTCGCCTCCCTCGATGCCACGCCCGAGCAGCAGAACGTGCCGCTCGTGACGTTCCCCGACCCGCCCGCCGGCGGGCCGTCCGGGACCCAGGGCCCCGGGGCTGAATGACGTGTGGGGGGTCAGGCCGGCCGGCCTGCCCCGTGGAGACCGGAGATCCAGGAGCGGTGGATTGGAAGCCTCGTCGGCGTGGCGCGATGTGCCACGGGAACGGATCCGGCGGTTCGCCGACCGTGCCCTGGAGGAAATGCCCAAGCTGGCGCAGGACATCCTCGCCGAGATCCGGCGGGAACACCCGGGCCTGGTGTTCATCGTCGACGGGTCCGGAGAGCCGAAGGCGCTGGTGGCGATCCGGCACGCACTGCGGCTCTTCGTGGAGCAGATGACCACCGGCTCGGACCGCCCGAGCACCCTTCCCCAGATGTTCAGGGACTTCGGACGCGGCGAGGTCGCGCACGGGCGCAGCCTGGACTCCTTGCAGGGGATCTACCGGCTGGGCGTGCGGCTTTCCTGGCGTCGCATGGCGGAGCTCGGCCAGGAGGCCGATATTCCGTCCTCGGCCATGTACGAGCTGGCCGAGTCCGCGTTCGAGTACCTCGACGTGATGGTGGCCCAGTCCGTACGCGGCTACGCCGAGGCCATCGCCCGCCAGGCCGGGGAGCGGCTGCGCCTGCAGCGTCTGCTCGTCGATCTGCTGCTCTCCGAGCACCGCTCGGATCCGTCCTCCGTCCTCTCCGACCGGGCGGCCGACGTGGGCTGGCAGCTGCCCGAGAGGGTGGCGGTGGCCGTGCTGCTCCGCCCTGCCGCGGAGGCGGTCGCCCCTGCCGTGGGTGACGAGGTGCTGGTCGACATGGAGGGCGAGCAGCCGCGCCTGGTCGTACCGGACCCGGACGCACCCGGACGGGCGGAGCTGCTGAACCGGGCCGTCACCGGCTGGTCCGGCGCGATCGGCCCCTCGGTTCCGGTGGCGGAAGCCGCCACGTCGCTGCGCTGGGCGGAGACCGCCGTCCGCATGATCAGACAGGGTGTCCTGCCACGAGGGCGGCTCCTGAACTGCGCCGAGCACGGCGAGGCACTGGTGCTGCTGCCCGCGGCCGGGCTGATCGACGATCTGGCACGGCGGCGGCTGGCGCGGCTGGACGAAGCCGGCGGTCCGGCGCACGCCCACCGCCTCGCCGAAACACTGCTCGCCTGGCTGGAAACGCGAGGTGGTGCCCCGGAGGTGGCCGCCCGGCTCGGCGTCCACCCGCAGACGGTGCGCTACCGGCTGCGACAGCTCCGCGAGCTGTGGGGCGACGATCTGGACGACCCGGACCGCCGATTCGAACTGGAACTGGTGCTTCGCACCCGCCGACTGCGCGGAGACCTCGCCCCACCGCCCGACTGACCCGCTCCGGCGGACCACGCGAAGTGCTCATGGGGGGCGCCGCATCGCTCTGAGGTGCCGGACGCCAAGGGTGGGCAGGAGTCGAGTCAGCGGTTGCCCAGGTGTGGACCAGGGGTCCCAGCCATGGGTTCCGCGGCCGCGTCGGTGCCGTCGGTGCCGGCCGGGCCGTGGGGAAGTATCCGGTCCAGCCACTTCGGCAGCCACCAGTTGGTCCGGCCGAGGAGTGTCATGGTCGCCGGTACCAGCACCATGCGTACGACCGTGGCGTCGATGAAGATCGCGGTGGCCAGGCCGAGCCCGAACATCTTGGCGGAGGGGTCATCGGCGACGGCGAAGGACAGGAAGACCGCCACCATGATGAGGGCGGCCGAGGTGATGATCCGGGCGGTGCGCGAGACGCCCTCGACGATCGCCGTGCCGTTGTCGCCGGTGCGCAGGTACTCCTCGCGTACGCGGGAGAGGAGGAACACCTCGTAGTCCATCGACAGGCCGAACAGGATGGCGAAGAGGAACATCGGGATGAACGACACGATCGGAACCGTCGATTCCAGCCCGATGAGTGCGCCGCCCCAGCCCCACTGGAAGACCGCGACCATGATGCCGTAGGTCGCGCCGATGCTCAGCAGGTTCAGCAGTACCGCCTTGAGCGGTACGAGGACCGAGCGGAATACCAGCATCAGCAGCAGGAACGACATCGCCAGCACGGCGGCGACGAACGCCGGCAGGCGCTGGCTGGTGCGCCGGCCCACGTCGGACAGGCTCGCGGTGGCGCCGCCGATGTGGGCCCTTGCCGGGCCGTGCCCGATCGCCGTGGGCAGTACGTCGGCGCGCAGCCGGGCGATGGTGTCGGCCGTGGCCTTGTCCTGAGGGCTGGTGGTCGGGAACACGACGAGGGTGGCGATGCCGGTGGCCGGATCGATGTGCGTCGGCGCGACGGACGCGATGCCCGGATCCGCCGAGACCGTCGCGACGAGCCGGTCCAGCGCTCCCGGATCACCGGTGGGGTCCGCGGCGATGACGAGGGGACCGTTGGTGCCCGGGCCGAACCCCTCGGCGACGAGGTCGTAGGCGCGGCGCTCGGTACGGCTGTGGGGCAGTGAGCCGTCGTCGGGCAGGCCGACGCGCAGACCGAGCACGGGCAGCGTCGCGGTCAGCAGCAGCCCCGCCGCGCCGATCGCGTACGGCACCGGGTGCCGGCTGACGTGCCCGATCCAGCGACGCCACCCGGCGGCGTCGGCGGCGCCCGCCGCCGGGTCCCGCCGCCGTGCGGGCCGGCCCGGCTTCCCGGTCTGCACAGCCCGGCCGATCCGGCCGATCCCGCCGATCCGGCCGATCCGGCCGATCCCGCCGGCCCGGGCCAGGCGCGGGCCGGCGGCGCCGAGGAAGGCCGGCAGCAGCGTCACCGACACGATGACCATGATCAGGACGACGATCGAGACGGCGAACCCGCCCACCGTCATGAACGGCACGTTCGCGACCGCCAGGCCGAGGATCGATACGACGACCACGACGCCGGCGAAGACCACGGGCCGCCCCGCCGTGGCCACCGCCCGCCCCGCCGCCTCGTGCGGATCGAGCCCGCGCGCGAGGTACTCCCGGTGCCTGGCCAGCACGAACAGCGCGTAGTCGATGCCCACTCCGAGCCCGACCATGCTGCCCAGGACGGGGGCGAAGGCCGGGACGTCCGTCACCCCCGCCAGGAGCGTCATCGTGGCGACTCCGATGGTCAGCCCGAAGACCGCCATGCCGATCGGCAGCGCGGCGGCGACGAGCGAACCGAACGCCAGGAACAGGATCGCGGCCGCGGCGAGGAGGCCGATCAGCTCGCTCGCGCCGCCGTCGGGGTCGGAGAAGGCGTAGAAGAGGTTCCCGCCCATCTCGATGCGCAGGGGCAGCTCGGCGCGCAGCCGGTCGCCGAGAGCGACGAGGGCGTCGAGGTCTTCGGCCGACAGCCGGCTCTGGTCGGGGTACTGCACCCGGACGACCGCGATCCGCCCGTCGGCCGAGACGAGGCCGCCGCGCACGGCGGTGTCCCCGCGTGCGCCGAGTGCCCCCGCCGGGTCGCTCGTGCCGAGCACGTGCGGCAGCCGCCCCACCTCGGTCTGCAGCCGCGTGAGCGCGGTGCGCGCGCCGTCGTCGTCGTCGAAGAACGTCACACCGTCGTCGAGGGGGGTGACGACCACTTGGGCGGTCATCCCCTCCTGGCCGGTGCCTGCCCGCTCGATGAGTTCCGCCGCCCGTTGGGAGTCCAGTCCCGGAGCGGTCATCGAGTCCGCGGTACGCCCGCCGAAGGCGGTCGCGGCGAGGACGGCGAGCGTGGCGGCGATCAGCCATGCCACGATCACCCGCCAGGGATGGCGAGCGGCGCTTGCGCCCAGGCGGAACAGGGCTTTCGAGTACATCGGGTTCTCCCACCACTACGTCGGCCGTCGCTGTACGGCCGCCGATGCCGAGGCTCGCCGCCACGGCGCTCCGCGGCATCGGCCCGCGGGCCGTGGATCCGTCGGCCTCAAGTCGGAGTGACGTCCCGTCCTTTCGGCCGATGCGCGGCACGGCGCGGTGCCTACCCTGAGAACCGTGCTCCGAGACGACCTGCGGACCCTGCGAACCCTGTGGACCGAACCCCGGCCGCCCGACGCGCCCGCCCGGGTGCGGCGGGACTGGGCGCTGCTCGCCGCGGGCCTGGCCGGTGTGGCGCTGGAGGCCGCCCTGCGCGAGAACGTCGTGTGGCGGCCGGTGGCGGTGGTGTTCACCGTATGGCTGTGCCTGCTGCCCCTGTGGCGCCGGACCCGACCGCTGGCGACGGTGACGCTGGCGTTCGGCTCGGTGAGCCTGCTTCCGGTGGCCGCGCTCGTCGCCGCACCGCGCGAGCCCGTCGGCCTGTACACCGGCGCCGTCGTCCTCGTGCTGGTGTACGCGCTGCCCCGGTGGGGATCGGGACGCGAGATCGTGCTGGGCGGCGCGGTGATCCTCGCGGTCGGCACGCTGTGTGTCGTCATGGACGGGACCCCGGTCGTCGAAAAGGTCTTGGGCCTCGTCTTCCTGCTGCTGCCCGGCGTGCTCGGGGCTGCCGTGCGGTTCCGGGGGACCGCTCGCGAGCGGCAGTTGGAGCAGGTGCGCTCCCGCGAGCGCGAGCAGCTCGCCCGGGAACTGCACGACACGGTGGCCCACCACGTGTCGGCCATGGTGATCATCGCCCAGGCGGGCCGGGTGCTCGCGGGCACCGACCCGTCCGCCGCCGTCGAGGCGCTGGAGGGGGTCGAGGAGGAAGGAGCGCGCACGCTGGAGGAGATGCGCGCCATGGTCGCCGCGCTGCGCGACCGCGGGATCGGCGCCGAGCTGGCGCCCCCTGCCGGAGTCGTGGATCTGGAGCGCCTGGTGCGCACCCCGGGTGGTCGCCTCAGGGTCGACCTGGGGCTCGACGGGGAGCTGGACGCGCTGCCCCCGGCCGTGGACGCGGCCGTCTACCGGATCGTGCAGGAGTCGGTGACCAACGCGATGCGCCATGCGGTCGACGCGACCGAGCTCGTCGTCCGGGTCGCCGCGGAACGGCACACGGTACGGGTGAGCGTGCGCGACAACGGCCGGCGCACCGGCCGGGGCCGCGACGGATACGGACTTACCGGACTCCGCGAGCGCGCGACCCTGCTCGGCGGGACACTACGAGCCGGCCCGGGTACTGACCGGGGCTGGCATGTGGAAGCCGAACTGCCGAGAGCGAGGAGCGAGAGCGGTGTCCATACGCGTCCTCGTCGCTGACGACCAGACGATCATCCGCACCGGGTTGCGGATCATACTGAACGCCCAGCCCGGCATCGAGGTGGTCGGCGAGGCCGCCGACGGGCGGGAAGCGGTACGTCTGGCCCGCGAACTGCGCCCCGACGTCTGCCTGTTCGACATCCGCATGCCCGTACTCGACGGGCTCGACGCCACCCGGCTGGTCGCCGGCCCGGGCGTCGCCGACCCGCTGGCCGTGGTCGTCATCACCACGTTCGACCTCGACGAGTACGTCTACGGCGCGCTGCGCGCCGGCGCCCGCGGATTCCTCCTCAAGGACACGGGACCGGACCTGCTGGCGCAGGCCGTACGGTCGGCGTCCGACGGTGAGGCGCTCATCGCGCCCAGCGTCACCGTCCGTCTGCTCCACGCGTTCGCGGACCTGCCCGCCGGCCGGCCCGTGGCCCAGCCGGTCTCCCCCGTCACCGCCCGCGAGGAGCAGGTGCTCCTCGCCGTCGCCCGCGGGCTGACCAACACCGAGATCGCCGACGCGCTGCACATCAGCCTCAGCACGGTGAAGACGCACCTGGCCAGCCTGATGGCCAAACTCGGCGCCCGGAACCGGGTCGAGATCGCGATGTGGGCCTACGAAACGCGCCGCATCCTCCCCGGCACCTGAGCCGGGCGCCGGGCCATGTCCCATGCCTTCCCGCCCGGTCACGGTCTGCTCGCTCGAAGACGGCACCCACCTGTACGTCCCGGAGGTGCGCGCCACGACGCCGGCACCGCAGCGGAGGTGACCGCCCCCGGGCGACCGGCGGGGCAGCTCCCTCCGATGCCGGGGCGAACGGGTGAAGCGGCAACCGCACCCCGATGCGCCGGCGCTCGCTGCGCGTTGTCGTACTGCCAGGAGTGCCTCCCGAACCACCCGACAGGAGAAGACCGACCATGTTCATGTCCAAGCTGAGGCGACGGATGTCCGGCCTCGGGACCGTCCTCGCGCTGAGCATCGCCCTGCCGATCGCCACCGGGGCCACTCCCGCGTACGCCGTCACGGATCTCCAGGTGACGAAGACCCACGAGGGGAACTTCGCGCGGGGCGGACAGGCGGATTACCACATCGTGATCACCAACACCGGATCGGCGGGCGCGGTGGCCATCGAGGACATCCTCCCCGAGGGACTCACCCTGAGCGGGCTCGACTCCTCGGCAGATCCAGCGGACCTCAACTGCTTTTTGCAGGACGTGGGGTTCGCCTGCAGTTACGACTTCCCCGCCAATTCGACCCTGACGTTCGACGTCACCGCGGACATCGCCGCTGACGCTCCCTGTGGCCCCGTCACCAACGAGGTCACCGTCAGGGAGCCGGCGGAGAACATCTCGATCTCGGCGAGCGATACGACGACCATCACCGGCACAGGCTGCCCCAACGGGGACGGTGACGGCGACGGCGGCTCGATCCTGCCCGTCAACCTCAGCGGGGTCGTCACGCTGTTCAACAACATCAGCACCAACAACAACCTGCTCAGCCCCGGCGCGACGAACACCACCCACCAGAACCTCGGAATCAACGCCCCCTGACCATAGGAACCGTCACTCAGCCATACCGGTGCCGGTGTTCAAGGGAACTCGACTACCTGATCGGTCCCATCGCCGACGTCGCTCCCCGCCGTCTCGAATCCCGGGCACCGGGCGGCTTGACGCCGACCGTGCGGCGCAGTGCCATGGGTACGGATGGAGGGGGTGCGGGGTGACCGACGAGGACAAGGACGCCGAGGGCCGGGACGACGATCGGGCGCGGGGCCCGGGTGCTTCGGAGTTCGCGGACATCTTCTGGATGGTGTTGCTCGCGCTGATCGTGGTGGTTCTCTTCCTGGTCGGTCTCACGGACACGAGCACCGGCCCCGCGACCCCGGGCGGCTATAGCGGCTGGCGTTGAAGCTGAAGGGGTGAGTACGAGGAGTACGGCCGCACTGCCTGTACTTCTGAGTCCGTTCCGCTCCGGCCGTTTTCACCTGGCACAGCTGCCGGGCGGTGCGGCGCGGCCCCGTCGCGCGCCACCCGCCCGCTGCTCCTCGGGGTGGTGGCGCGGCAGCCCGCATCCGGTGACGACCGACAGTGCCCGCGGACCAGCACTCTGGCCGCGGGCACTCTGCTGTGTCCTGTGTGAATCGGCCTCTGTCGGACGTGTCCACGCGGCGCCGTGGATTGTCCGGAGAGCGTCCGCCGGACGGCGTTGACCTGCGGTGGAGCGGTCCGGATATCCATGGACGTCCCGAGACGCCGGATCGCTGTCCGCGGGGGCGGATTTGCCGCTACTCATGGAGGCAGCAAGTCCGCGCCGCCGGTGCCGGTGGGCGCGGTGGCAACGACCGCGGGGCGGGGTTCGGCCCGTACGCGGAGCCAGGGGAGGCAGCGATGGTGGGGCGTAGGGAACGGCCGTTGGATCCGCGCGGGGGCCCCGTCGTGGAGTTCGCCGCGGGGCTGCGCCGGTTGCGGCAGGACGCGGGACGTCCCTCGTACGAGGTGATGTCGAAGCGGGTCACGTACGGCAAGGCGACGCTGCACGCGGCGGCCCGCGGGCACAGCCTCCCGTCGAAGGACGTGGCGCTGGCGTTCGTGCGGGCCTGTGGCGGCAGCGAGCGGGCCGTACGGGAGTGGGCGCGGCGCTGGGAGGCGGTGAAGGCCCGGCTGGAGGAGGGCCTGGAGGAAACGGACGCGCGGGACGCGGCCGAGCGCGGTGCCGAGGAGCACCTCGGGGCCGGCGGCCGTCCCGGAGCCGGCGACCGCCCGGAGGCCGCCGGGGAGGGGACGCGGCAGGAGACGCTGCGCCCGCTGGGTCCGAACGACCCGCGTGAGGTGGGCGGTTTCCGGCTGTTGCGGTTCCTCGGGGCCGGCGCGATGGGCCGCGTCTACCTGGGGGAGAGCCTGGGCGGCCGTAAGGTCGCGATCAAGGTGATCGACGGGTCGCGGTCCGGGAACGCGGAGTTCCGGGCCCGGTTCCGGCAGGAGATCGCCGCGGCCCGCCGGGTGCACGGGATGTTCACCGCGGCGGTCGTGGCGGCCGATCCGGACGCCGAGGATCCGTGGCTGGCCACCGAGTTCGTGCCCGGGCCGTCGCTGCAGGAGATGGTCGGCGGGCAGGGTCCGATGCCGGTGGACACCGTGATCCGGCTGGCCGCCGGGATCGCCGAGGCTCTGGCGGCCATCCACGGCGCGGACGTGGTGCACCGGGATCTGAAGCCGGGCAACGTGCTGGTGGCCACGGACGGGCCGAAGGTCATCGACTTCGGGATCGCCCGCACCCGGGACGCCACCACGCTGACCCGGACGCAGATGCTGGTGGGCACGCCCGGCTACGTGGCGCCCGAGCGGCTGGCGAAGGGCAAGGTGGGGCCGGCGTGCGACGTCTTCTCCCTCGGCGCGCTGCTGGCCTTCGCCTCGACGGGACGGCTGCCGTTCGGCACCGATCCGTCGGAGATCAGCTTCCGGATCGTGCACGGTGAGCCCGACCTGGAGCCGGTGCCCGAGGAGCTGCGGGACCTGGTGGCGCGGTGTCTGGCCAAGGACCCGGACGAGCGGCCGAGCCCCCAGCAGGTGATCGACTGGTGCTGTGAGCGTGCCGGCCAGCCGGGCCCCGGCTGGCTGCCCGCCCCGCTGACCGGGATGATCCGGCAGCGCGCCCGGGAGGCCGACGAGGTCCGCGTGACCGACCGGGAGAGCGGCGTGGAGCGGCCCCGGCCCCGGATCGCCCGGGTGGCGCTCGCCACGGCGGCGGTGACAGCGGTGATCGCCCTGGTGGGAGCGGTGCTGAACCTGGACCCGCCGTCATGGCGGGACGGGGCCAGTCCGCCCGGCAGCAGTACGCCGACCGGCGGTGCGACCGGCGGTGCGACGGCCGGCCCGACCGGGGGAATCACGGTCGCCCCGTCCGGCGGGGCCGTCGTGCCGGTCCCTTCCTGGTCGGGCGGCAGCACCTCGGGGGGCACCCATCAGGGGCCGGCCGGCGGTCCGGCCGCCGGCACGGTCACCGGCGGTCCGGCCGGCGGGGCCACGGGCGGAAGCGGCGAGCCGGCCGGCGGCGCGTCGACGGGGTCCACGCAGGGCGCGACCACCGGGATCACGGCCGGCAGGACGGCCGGGGCCACGACCGGGACCGACTCCGGCAAGACGGCCGGCAGCACCCAGGGTCCCGGGGACGGCGGGCCGGCGCCCGGCACCTCGAAGGGCAGCTCCGGGGAGCCGTCCGGAGGGACTTCGGCAGGCCCCTCGGACGGCGCGGGCAAGGTCGAGAACCCATCGGAGCCGATCCTGACGGGCACCTCCGTCTACGTCCAGCCCCGCTCGGAGACCGTGGACTGCACCAAGCCGATCACGTTCACCTTCGCCGCGAGCGCCCGGCGCACCGGGACGATCAACTACACCTGGTACCCCGACGAGCGCCTGGCCGACCGCGGCTACCGGCCCCGCACGGGGAGCATGACCTTCACCACGCCCAACACCCAGTACGACACCTTCCAGGTCCGGCTCCAGGGCACCCAGTCCGGCCAGGTGGTGCAGGGCGAGATGGCCGTACAGGTCGACTCCCCCAAGATCGACCGTCAGAAGGTCGCCGACCAGTTCCACCTGACCTGCTCCTGACGCCCCGTCCAGGGCAGACCCGCGTGCGGCCCGTCCCCGGGTCTGCCCCCTGACGGCACCTCCGTCACCCTCACCTCCCGGCGCGCGGCGTGCCACGCCGCGGCACGCCCGCCGGGGTGAAGCTGCCCCCTTGCCTACACGCAGGTCCAGGCCGGCACCCGTATCCGCCGCGGCGACCTGCGTCCCGGGGATCTGGTCTTCACCCGCTGCCTCGGCCACGTCCAGCTCTACGCCGGAGACGGCCGGGTCCTCGAGGCCACCCGCCCCGTGGTGCGCTACGCGGCCCTGCCCGCCGACGGCAGCGTCACCGCCTACGTCCGCCCCGCGCCGCTGGCCGCCCGGGCCGCAAAGCCCTGAACGCCCGCACGAACAGGGAGCCATCGTCAGGTCGCCTCCCTGCCGGACGGCGCTGACCCGCACGCCGGACATCCGGACATCCGGACATCCGGCTGTCCCGGCTCCTTCGGTTCACCGCCGGGGCCGCCGGGGCCGCCGGGTGCCGATGCCGCCGCGCCGACCGGTGCCGGCGGAACCCTTCACCGCAACGAGGAGAACAGCATGAACAACCCGTGGCAGCGCTGCCGCGCCGCCTTCCTTCCCGTCTCCGCCGGATCCGGCCGGCCACGAACCCGCGCCGTGCCCCGTCCGCGCCCCGGCATCCGCCTCCGGCGGAGCAGCACCCCGGCCGTCACGGGCCGCCGCACCCGCCCCGGCACGGTCCGCGGCCTGGGCGCCGCCCTGTTCCTCGCCCTCCTGGCCACCCTCCTGCAGAGCGTGCCGGCCCACGCCGAGCCCAGCCCGGTGCCCACCACCGCCATGACCCGCTGCACCCACGGATTCGACCCGGACGCCTCCGCCGCCCTGCACCTGTCCGGTGGCCGCGGCACCACCTTCCCCGCAGACGCCCGAGGCCTGCGCCCCGGCGACGTCATCCGCATCGTCCCCCGCACGACCGACCAGGTCTCCACCACCGGCTTCTGGTGGCAGCCCGCCGACGGCTCCAACTGGGTCACCCCCGCCGGCGCCAACCCCCGGCAGCCCGCCCCCGCAGGCTTCCCCGCGCCCGGCCTGAACACGTACGGCCTCATCGGCCGCATCACGGGTGCCGGACCGTTCGAGGTCCTGAGCCGTCTCGGCTGCCGCCAGGTCGGCGTCTCCGGGCAGCTGGACCTGCGGATCAACGACCCCCAGGACTGGGACAACTTCGGCGCCTGGAACGTCGACGTCCAGCTCTACCGCAACCCCCTGCAGGACGGCGGGTTCGAAGGCCAGCGCACCTCCACCGTCTCCCAGCCCTGGAACCTCGAAGGCCCCGACGTCAAGACCATCGTGAACAGGCCCGGCGGAGCCCACACCGGCAACAACGCCGCCGTCCTGAGCTCGCCCGGCACCCGCGTGTGGAACGCCCTGACCCAGCCCATCCCCGTCAGGCCCCACACCGACTACGCGATCACCGGCTTCTTCCGCACCTCGCCCAACGTCAACACGGCCTTCTTCGGAGTCCGCCTGCCCGGCGTATGGCCGCCCGTCGAGCGCCACTTCGGCCCCGTACCCGGCTGGTGCCCGTCGACCACGCCCACCTGCTACAGCCAGGTCACCGTCCGCTTCAACTCCGGCGCCAACACCACCGTCACCGCCTTCGCCGGCTTCTGGGGCGTCGGCGCGGCCGCCCACATGTCCATCGACGACGTCAAGGTCCTGTCGAGCTGACACCGGCCTGGGAAACGCCAGGCCCCGATCCGCTTCACCGGTGACCGCCGCCCCTTGACGGCGCGCATCGCCGGACCCCGCAGGGAAGCGGGGGGGGGGGGGGGGGGGGGGGGGGGGGGGGAAGGGGGGGGGGGGGGGGGAGGGTGGGGGAGGGAGGGAGGGGGGGGGGGGGGGGGGGGGGGGGGGGTGGGGTCGGGCCCCCCCCCCCCCCCCCCCCCCCCCCCCCCCCCCCCCCCCCCCCCCCCCCCCCCCCCCCCCCCCCCCCCCCCCCCCCCCCCCGCACCCCCCCCCCCCCCCCCCCCCCCCCCCCCCCCCCCCCCCGCGCTTGGGGCGGTGAAGGTCTGGGTCCAGGCGCGCCAGATGGGCTTGGTGGCGCGGACGGCCGTGCCGCGGACCGCAGCGGTCGTGGAGGCGTGCGGGCCGCCGGATCCGCCAAGAGCCTCCCCGCACGCCATCGGGCGCGGCATGATGGGGGCCGGGCGGGAGTACCAGGGGGGAACCGTGCACGGCCGCTTACGTTTCGACGACCTTCTCGTGGTGCTGCCCGGGATCGGCGGCAGCACCCTCCACCGCGGACACGTCCCCGTGTGGAAGCCGCCGCTGGCCCTGGGAGGCGCGCTGCGTCCCTCCGGCCGTGCCCTGGAGGAACTGGCCGGCGAGCCCCGCCTCCTCGACGATCCCGAACACGACGACGGCATCGTCCCCTCGGGCCTCATCGGACTCCCCGTCACCATCCCCGGCCTCGCCAAGCTCAACCAGTACGGCAGGCTGCGCCGCGCCCTGCGGGCCCGCTTCGACCTCGTCCCGGGCGACTGCGCCGTCGACGGGCCCCCGGCCAACCACTTCGAGTTCGCCTACGACTGGCGGCGCGACAACCGGGTCTCCGCGCTCCGGCTCAAGACCTTCCTCGACCGCGAGCTGCCCAAATGGGCGACCACCCTGCCCTACGGCCGCCCCAAGACCGTCCTCCTGTGCCACAGCATGGGCGGCCTCGTCGCAAAGTACTACCTCGACGTCCTCGGCGGCTGGGAGCACTGCCGCGCGCTGATCACCTTCGGCACCCCCTTCCGCGGTTCGCTCGCGGCCCTGGACGTCCTCGCCAACGGCGTGCACGCCCTCGGCACCCGCCTGAACGCCGTCTCCGACATCCTCGGCGCCTTCACCTCCGTCCACCAGCTCCTCCCCCGCTACCCCGTGCTCCTCGACCGGCGCCCCGGCACCCCGCCCGGGCAGGGCCCCGGCCACGTCCACCGCTCCCCGGGCCGTCTCGGCGCGCTCGACCCGGCCCGCGCGACGGACGCCTACAAGCACTTCCACCGCTGCATGGACCGGCACTCCCCGGGCCCGGCCGTCCCGCTGCTGCCCATCGTGGGGTACGGCCACCGCACCGCGCAGACGGCCGTGTTCGACGGGACGCGGCTGCGGGTCACGCCGGATCCGGCCGCCCTCGGCGGCGACAGGCGGCAGTTCGCCACCGGAGACCGGACCGTCCCGGCCGTGGCCGCGATCCCCGTCGAACTGTCCGAGCTCTCCACCTGGGGCTGGGAGAACGCCACGCACTCCACGATCCACGCCACGGACGAGGTACTGGAGCGGCTCCTGCGCCTGCTCGCCTTCGGCGGGAACGGACTCGCGGACCTCCAGTCGCCCGGGGACCCGCCGCCGGGGACCGACGACGTGCGCGGCGTCTTCCCCCTCTCGCCCGACCCCCTCGCCCTCGGACTCGAAGTCGGCGACGTCCACGCCGCGGGCCGGCCCGTCGTCCTCACCTGCCGCGCCCGCGGAATCACCACGGGCCCCCACCCGCCCACGCTCACCCTCTCACCGCCCTGCCCACCCGACCGGGTCACCCTGGACGAACACGACGGTGCGGCACGCTGGACCGTCACCGGCCTCGCCCCCGGCACCCACGAGGCCACGGTGTCCTTCGCGGGGCGAGCGGTGACCGACTTCTTCGAGATCTGGTGACCGCACCGACGCCGGCGCCCGGCCGGTGGGAGAAGTGGAAGAAGACCGAACCGGCCCGCCTCGCCTGCTACGTGGACCCCGAGGAGATCGCCCGCCGGTACGGGGGGCCCGGGCCGGGGCCGACGTACCTCCAGCGCACGGCGGACCTCCGCGCCGCCGTCGGGACGGTCTACGACGGGCTCGCCGCGCAGGGGCTGCGCTACGAGACCGCCACGATCGACTTCGGCGGCTTCCAACCCGCCGAGCAGGTCGTCCGGACGCCCGCCGAGATGGCTGAGCAGGGCGGCAACTGCCTCGAACTGACGCTGCTGTTCGTCGGCCTGTGCCTGGCCGGCAAACTGCGCGCCCTCGTCGTCCTGCTGGAGGACCACGCCCTGGCGGCCGTCTGGCTCGGCGGCGAC
This sequence comes from Streptomyces sp. NPDC043896, assembly GCF_056435605.1. NCBI lineage: Bacteria > Bacillati > Actinomycetota > Actinomycetes > Kitasatosporales > Streptomycetaceae > Streptomyces > Streptomyces sp. NPDC043896. The sequence continues at coordinate 127,179 of NZ_JBWKEE010000014.1, read as the reverse complement.
CTCGACGCCCTGTGGACGCACGGCCGCCCCGCGGCGCGCGACCACCTCATCATGGACGGGGGCCTGATCAACAAGGCGGCCGGCTCCACGGCCGTACGGACCACCCTGACGGAACTCGTCGCCGACGGGACCTACCTCCTGGTCGAGTGCACCGGTGTCACGGCCGAGGGGGAGCCGGGGACGCGCTCGCTGCGCCGCACCTTCGACGAAGCGGTCGCCGAAGGACTGCACCGCACCGGACGGGGAAGCCTGGTCGGCCTCGTCGACGTCGCCTTCCACCACCGCGGCAAGCTCTACCCGCCCTACGCGATCCCCGCCCCGCCATCCCCGCCCGGACCGCCGGCACCGGCCCACCCCGCAGCGGCCCACCCCACAGCGGCACCGGCATCGGCACCGGCACCGGCACCGGTCGACCCCGAACGCCCCAGCGCGCTCGGAGAACAGGCCCTGGACACGGCCCTGCGCCAGGCCACAGCGGCCGACCCCGCCCTCGCGGCCCGGCTCGACCCGGCCCGCCACAACACCCCCGGGGCACTGGTCCGCGTCCTCGACGCCGCCGGCACGGCAGCCGCCGCCCCGGAGCTGCGGCGGCTGCGCCAGCTCGCCGGAGCCCTCGCCCTGGCCCTGGACGCCCACGCCTTCATCGCCACCTGGATGCCCCAGGCCGCCCACCCGGCAGCGCTGCGCCGCGCCCTCCTCGACTGCGTCGCCGACACCCCCGGACTGCGGCCCGGCGGACTCGCCGAACACCTCGACGCCGCCGTCCTGCACCGGCCCGTCGACGACCCCGACGGCCGCGCGACCCTGCTCCGCTTCGTCGTCCGCCTCGCGGCCACCGCCGGGCTCGACACCCGGGACGAGGCCTTCACCCACTGGTGCCACCGCGCCGGCCATGACCTCGCCACCGCCGAACTGCTGCACCGGAAGTTCAGGAACCTCGCCGAGGACGCCCGCCGGCGGCTCGTCGTCCACCTGCGCGGCACCACACCGGCCGACGACCAGCCCGGCTCCGCCGACGCCTGGCTCCTCGACGACAGGGGCCGCCCCACCCACATCCGCCCCACCACAGCCTGCCGGCCCGACCCCGACGGCCTCGCCGGCACCCTCGCCGACATCCTCGACTGGGCGGACGGCGTCCTCGGAACCGCCCTGCTCCACCGGGTGGACATCGCCCTGCCCGCCCCGACCCTCCTGCACTGGCGCCCCGAGGAGGCCGACGTCGGGATCCGGCTCGGCGCCCACCACCAGGTCGTCCTGCACTGGGGCGCCCGCATCCACCCGCCCGGCCACCTGCGCCGGCTCTCCCGCCAGGCCGCGTACCGGCTGCGCCACGTCGAGGACGGCGGCGACGCCGTGTACGGCAGCGTCGACTGGGTGGACCCCGCGACCGCCGGGAACCGGGAGGACTTCGAGGAGCGGCTGGCCAGGAACGACTACCCCGGTGCCCTCGGCCTGCGCTTCGCGCCCGCCGACCCCGATCCGGACGGCCGGTTCGAGGCGCTCCTCGCCCGGTTCCCGATCCTCCTGTGGCAGGACCGCGCCGTGACCGCCTGGCCGGCCGTCGAAGAGGACGTACGCGACCGCTGGGTGACCCTGCCCGGCGGGTTCACCCACGCCTACCGCACCGCCTGGACCTGCGACGAGGACGCGGCGCCCCCGCTGGCACGGCTCCGCGCCGTCTGGGACGACGGCCACTGGCTCGCGTTCTGCCGCACCACCAGCACGCACACGGCCGGTATCGGGACGGCCGCCGGCGGCCGCCGCACGAGAGGACGACGATGAACTGGACCCCGTACTACCGCGGCGACGGCACGGCCCGCGAAGAAGACCTGCCCGGCCCTCCGCCCTGGCGGCTGGCCCCGCAGGCCACCGCCGCCGCCACCTTCCGGCCCCCCGACGGGCTCCCGGAGGCCGTCAACGCCGCCCTGTGCCTGCGCCGCCCCCTGCTGCTCACCGGCTCGCCCGGAACCGGGAAGTCCACCGTCGCCTCGGCCGTCGCCCACGAACTGACCCTCGGCCCCGTCCTCAACTGGCACGTCACCTCGCACAGCACCCTCACCGAAGCCCTCTACCGCTACGACGCCCTCGGCCGCCTGGAAGCCACCCGCCGCGACGAGGACGACGACATCCGCCGGTTCCTCCGGCTCGGGCCCCTCGGCACCGCCCTGGCGGGGGCCGGCCGGCCCCGGATGCTCCTCGTCGACGAGATCGACAAGAGCGACATCGACCTGCCCAACGACCTCCTCAACGTCATCGAGTCCGGCAACTTCGAGATCCCCGAGCTCACCCGGCACACGGAACCCGAGGTCGAGGTCCGGCTGTGGGAGTCGGACGCCACCGCGACCGTCCGCAAGGGCGGCGTCACCTGCACCGAGTTCCCGTTCATCGTCATGACCAGCAACGGCGAACGCACCTTCCCGGCCCCGTTCCTGCGCCGCTGCATCCGCTTCCGGATGCCCGACCCCGACCACGGCGAGCTCGTCAGGATCCTCGAAGCACACCTCGGCGGAGCCGCCGCCCGGCAAGCCGGCGGCGTCCTGTCCGAGTTCGAGGCCCGGATCGCACGCCGCGAGAGCCTGGCCACCGACCAGCTCCTCAACGCCGTCCACCTCGTCACCGGGGAGCTCGGCCCCGACGACCCGCTCCGCGCCGGCCTGGTCGACCTCCTCCTCCACGACCTCAACGCCCCCTGACGTGCTCGAACCCCTCATCCGCGGACTGCGCCGGGCCGGCGCCGACGTCGACGTCGTCGCACTCGCCGACGCGCTCTGGCTGGCCCGCGCCATGGGGGACGCCGGCGGCCGGACCGGAAACCCGGACCCGGCCGGCGCCCCGTCCGGACCGGGCCCCGGCCAGGAGCCGTCCGAGGACCCCGCAGGCCCAGGCCCGGAAGGAACGCCGGAACCCCCCGCTCCGTACCCCTCCCGGCCAGAACCCGGCACCTACGACACGGGCGGCGTCCCGGACGGCCCCGGCACCCTCGCCGCCGTCACGGGCCGCGTCCGGCGCGGCAGCGCCCTGCCCGACGGCCCCGCCCTCGCCCGGGCGCTGCGCCCGCTCAGACGGCGCCGTCCCGGCGGCCGGGAACGCGGGCTGGACGTCAACGCCACCGTCGACCTGTACACGCGCACCGGCGAGCTGACGCCGGTGTTCACCCCCCTGCCCGAACGCTGGTTCCGGCTCGACCTGGTCGTGGACGCCTCGCCCTCCATGCAGGTCTGGCGGGACACGGCCGACGACCTGCACGTCCTGCTGCGCCGCCTGGGCGCCTTCAGCACCGTGCGCCGCTGGGCCCTGCGCCCCGGCCCGGACGGCGCCCCCGTCCTCCACGGCCCGGCCGGCGGGCCCGTACCGCACGCGCTGCTCCGGGAACCGCGGGGCCGGGCGCTGCTGCTCGTGCTCTCCGACTGCGTCGCGGACGGCTGGCACGCGCCGGACACCTGGCGGATGCTTCGCGACTGGACCCGGTCCACGGCCACGGTCCTGCTCAACCCCCTCCCGCGGACGCTGTGGCCCCACACCGGCCTGGACGGCCCCGTGGTGCCCCTGGAGGCGCGCGGACGCGGCTCCCGCTCCGCCGATCTGGCCGCCGGGGTCCCGGCCGGGCTGCGGCAGCTCCTCGCCGCCGCCTACCCGGAGGTGACGGGCCCGTGGCTGCCCTGCCCGGTGGCGGGGATCTCGGCCGCGGCGGCGGGATCCTGGGCCGGGACGCTGATGGCCGTGGGGGAGGCGGCCTGCGAGGGGGTCCTGATCCCCCCGGACGGCCGCCCGCCCGACCCGCAGGACGAAGACGAACCGTACCCGTACGTCTACCCGTATCCGTATCCGTATCCGGACCCGTACTCCGACCCGGACGCGGTGCTCCCGGTCGCGGAAGCCGAGCTGCTGGTGGATGCCTTCCGCCAGGTCTCGTCCCCGCAGGCCCGCCGGCTGGCCGTCCTGTGCAGCCCCCAGACCGAGCTGTCGCTGCCCGTCCTGCGCGCGGTGCAGGCGGCGATGGAGCCCGGCTCGGGAGTGGACGTCCTCGCCGAGCTGGTCGTGAGCGACCTCTTCGAGCACGTCCCCGGTACGGAGTCCGGGGAGCTGCGGCTGCGGTTCCGGCCCGGGGTGCGCGAGGAACTGCGTACGTCCCTGTCGGCGGAGGACGCCTGGCAGGTCTACTTCGCCCTCAGCCGGTTCGCCGACGCGGAGGCCGCGCCGGGCACGGGCCACCCGGTCGCGGTCGCCGCCGAGCGGGGCACGGCCCGCATCCCGGGCGGGCTGCCGCCGTTCGCGGCGGCGAGCAGGGCCGTGCTGCGCCTGCTCGGTGGGGCGTCGGAGGCCGCGCCGCCGGACGCGGTGACGGCCCGTCCGGTCCCGCGGGACGGACTGTGGATCCGGATCGGCAGGAGCGGGGCGGACCCGGCCGCCTACACGCTGGAGGCGTGGGCGCTCGGCGACCGGAGCCTGATCACCGCGGAACACGTCCCGGGATTCCAGGAGCTGCGGGGCCGGGTGGCGAGCGTCATGGACCAGGGCTGGGCGGCGCTCGACCCGGAGGCCCCCGGGAACATGATCACGATCGATGTGCCCTGGGAACTGCTGGACATGCCCTTCGACACGTGGGCCGGCCCCGGGAACGAGCCGCACGGAGTGCTCCACCCCGTGGTGCTCCGGTGCGCCCCGCCGGACAGTGCGCGGCACACCTGGCACGACCGCTGGGACCGCTTGCTCAGGGCGGGCGGGCAGGTCCGCCCCCACGAGGCGTACTGGGCCGGCGAGGGGTACGCGTCGTCGGCACTCGTGCGGGCGCTGCGGGCCGACAGCCGGCTCATGTGCGTCGTGCTCGACGGCCCCCCGACCAGCGACCCGCTCTACACCGAGCAGTTCCGCATCGCCCAGGAGGAGGGGATCCCCGTCGTGGTGTGGAGCCGCGAGGAAGGGGACCGGGCGCCCTTCCGGGAGTACGTGGACCTCCTGCTCGCCATGCCCATCAGCCTGCCCGAGAGCCTGCAGGACCTCCACCGGCGGTCACTGCTGGCGTCGGGGACGATCGCCCCCCTCGCCCTGGTCTGGAACGACCCCGCACTGGACGCGCCCGTGCCCGCCGCATCCGCGGTGGCGGCGCCCGGGCCACTGCCCCGGAGCGGCACGTACGCCGTCGTCGTCGGGGTGGAGGCGTACGCCGACCGGAACGACCTGAACGGCCCCGCGCACGACGCCCGCGGCATCACCGACTGGCTCCTCGCGGAGGGCGTGCCGCCGGACCACATCACGGCCCTCGTCTCGCCCGTGGAGGACAACCGCGAGGTGACGGAGGGGATGGGTGTCCGGGCGCGTGAAGCCACCACCGCCAACGTCATGACGGCCCTGCTCCAGGAGACGGCCGCACGCACCGACGCGGACCTCCTCCTGGTGTTCTGGAGCGGGCACGGCAGGACGGACGCGAACGGCTCGCAGTACCTGCTGACCGCCGACGACGCCGACGGGCCGGGCGTCTCGCTCACCGACCTGCTCCGCCGCTTCCGCTCCCCGCAGGTCAGCACGTGCGAGGAGCAGTTCTGGTTCATCGACGCCTGCGCCGCCGCCGGGCGGGCCCGGGTCCAGGAGGAGGAGGTCCTCCCGGACCCTCCCGCCCCCGGGGACGACGACCTCCCCGGACGCCGCCCGTACCCGGGCCGCCGTCAGTACGTCTACCTGGCGAGCGGGCCGGAGAACGACGCGGTCGAGGAGCCCGGCAGGGGCGGCTTGTTCTCCCTCCAGCTGATCGAGGCGCTGCGTGAGGTCAGACCCTGGGACGCGGGCGCGCCGTCAACGCTGTACGAGACGGTGCGCGAGCGCATCGCGCGGCAACGCGTGCGCGGCCGGACCCGCCAGACCCCGCTGTTCGTCCACTACGGCGGACAGCGGCCCCCGGGCGGCTCGGCAGGCCGCCCGTGAGGCTGCGGGCACACGGAGACGCGGGCCGCCACCGGGTGGTGGCGGGCCGTACCGGGGTCCTCACCACCCTTGTCATGCAAGGCGGTTGACATGATGATCGGGTCCTTGTCGCGTCGTGGCAGAGTGAGGGGAGAGACCGTGAGCGGGTACACCAAGCCTCTGGTGGCGGGCGCCATCGGGGTGCTGATCGTCCTCTTCGGGTTCACACCCGATCTAGGCGACGGGGCCAAGGAGTGCGCGGGGCACGACATGAAGCCGGGCGACTCCTGCACCACGTCTGACGGCGTGTACGGCTACGACGACATCGCGGCCGAGGACGCCGAGAACCGGCAGAACAAGAGGGTGATCCTCTCCTCCATCGGCGGAGTCGTGGTCCTCGGCGCCCTCGGCTTCGCCCTGCGCGCCGGGGCTGACGATCTGCGGTACGCCAGCGAACGGCGCAGGGCGGACGCCCGGCACCGGGCCCGCGCCGCCCAGGACAAGTGGGACCGCCCACCGGACCCCGGCCGGTTCGAGGGCCGCTCGCAGGAGCTCCCGGGCGGGGGCCGGGTCGAGCTCTACACCCACGCGCTGTGCTACAGACCCGGCACGGGCTCCCCGTCGCGTTCCGCCTCCGGGGAGAAATGGGCGCGGTGGGACCAGGTCACCGGGGTCGAGGACAACCGGAACCGTCTGCGGCAGGCCGACCTCTACGACTACACCCTCTGGGTCCACGTGGAGGGGAACGTGGAGCCCCTGAAGGTCGACGGCTTCACCGGCGACCAGGAGTTCGTCTCGAAGGTCGGCCAGTTCGCCGCGGAGGCCGCGAAGCCGAAGGTGTACGACGCCCTGAACGACACGGGCGCGTTCCGCCTGTCACCCGCCCCCTCAAGCCTCGGCGCATTGCTGAGCATGGGCGGCAGCCTGGACCCCCAGCCCCAAGTGCTGCTGACCGCATTCGGATTCGCGAGCCTGGAGGCGGGCGGGAGCCGCCTCGTCCCCTGGTCCCAGATCACCAAGCTCAGCAAGCAGGCGCAGAGCCTCGGCCACCCACTCGCCGTCATCACCCGTCGTGGCGCCGCTCCGGTCCACTTCTCCCTCGCCACCACAGCGGACCTCGCGGCGTTCGCACTCGCTCAGAGCCTGTGGGAACGCGCACGGAGCGCTTGAGACGGGCACCCGAGGAGCCCCGCCCGGGCACTCCTGCCCCGGCCCGCGGCGGTCAGGCCGTGTCTTTTGGCTCAGGCCGGATCAGGGAGCGAGGACCGAGTCGTCGAGGGCGCCCGCGCCGGGCAGCTGGTGACGGGCGGCGATCAGCGCGGCGTGCACGTCGGTCGTGCCGGTGGCCACGCACAGGGCCCGTTCGACGTCCTCGATCTCCTGGCGGACGGGCGATTCGGCATCCGTGGCATCGAGGACGGCCAGGGCCCAGTAGCGGTCGACGAGACGGGGAAGCACGGCCGGGTGCGCCATCAGCATGGATGGTTCCTTTCTCCATCGGACGGTCAGGTCCGTCGCCTACCCGGATGATCACCACGCAATCCCTCTCGGGGACCGCGCACCCGGCACCCCAGGCGGGCTCAGGCGGGCTCAGGCGGGATCGAGGGAGTCGATCCAGGCGATCAAGCGAGCCCCCTCCCGCTCCATGACCCCCGGGTCTCGCAGGACGTTGGCCAGCAAGGACATGCCCTGATAGGCGCCCACCAAGGTGAGGGCCAGGCCCTCCGGCGCCGGCTGGCCGAGCTCTCGGAACTGACTCTCCACCCAGGTCAGCAGGAGCCGGACGACCCTGCCCGCTTCGACGTCCAGGCCACCCTGGTCGCGCTTTCCCAGCTCCGCGGCGAGGGTACCGGTAGGGCAGCCGTAGCGGACGGCGAGGTCACGCTGGCCCACCCAGCCCTCGATGAGGCCCTTGAGGCGCTCGCGGGGATCGGGGAGCCGGCTCAGGTGGCCGACGAGCAGGTTCAGGTGTCGTTCGTGCTCGGACAGTGCGGCCGCGACGAGTTCGTCCTTGGTCTTGAAGTAGTAGTAGACGTTGCCGACGGGCACCTCGGCCGCGCGCGCAATATCGGCGATGGTGGTGCGCTCGGCGCCCTGCCGGTGGACGACGTCGGCCGCGGCTTCCATGAGGCGCTGCCGCTTCGCTCCGGCGGCCTGGGCGCGAGCGGACCCCTTTGAGTAAGTCACCCGACTGACTATACGGCCTCGGCCGTGCTAGGCTCCCCGAGTCAGTTGGTCAGCTAACTAACTCGGATTCGAGGACCCTCGTGATCGTTGTCACCGGTGCCACCGGAAATGTCGGCCGTACGCTCGTCCGCCTGCTGGCCGAAGAGGGACACGAGGTGACCGCCGTCTCGCGCCGCATCACCCGGGCCGACGTCCCGCCCGGCGTGCGCGCCGTCACCGCCGACCTCTCCCAGCCGGTCGCCGACCTGCCCGCGACCGCGGACGCGGTCTTCCTGCTCGTCGGCGGCGACCTCATGATGACCGGCGACCCCACAGCCGTCGTCGCTCCGTTCGCGGACTACGGCAAGATCGTCCTGCTGTCCTCCCAGGGCGTGGTCACCCGCCCGGACTCCCTCTCGCACGGCCGGGCCTTCGCCGCCTATGAACAGGCCGTCATGGACTCCGGAGCCGACTGGACCATCCTGCGCCCGGGCGGTTTCGCCTCCAACGCCTACGCCTGGGCTCCGTCGGTCAAGGCGAGCCGGACGGTCGCCGCACCCTTCGGAGACGTCGGCCTCCCGGTCGTCGACCCCGACGACATCGCCGCCGTGGCAGCCACCGTCCTGACCCGGCCCGGCCACACCAGGGCCAGCTACGAACTCACCGGCCCCGCCCCGACCACCCCGCTCCAGCGCGCCGCCGCCATCGCCGCCGCCATCGGCGAGCCGGTCACCTTCATCGGCCAGACCCGGGAGGAGGCCTGCGCCCAGATGCTCGCCTTCATGCCCGCCCCGGTCGCCGACACCACCCTCGACATCATCGGCACCCCCACCCCGCGCGAACAGGCCGTCAGCCCCGACATCGAGAGGATCCTCGGCCGCCCCGCCACCACCTTCGCCGACTGGGCCAAGCGCAACGCCGCCGCATTCGCGTGACCGAGCCGTCTTCATCCTGAACGGTTGCGGGTCGGCGGCGGGCAAGAGGCCGGCCGGGCTCGGAGCCCGGGACGGTCACGCCGGACCGCGGCTCCGTCCGGTGGTGCGGGGGGCACGGGGGGTCCGGGGAGCACGGGGCGACACCGCGTCGGTGCCGTGCGGCGCGCCGCCCCGACTTCCGCGTGCTCCGCCCGTCGCCCGCATACCGCGCAGGAAGGCGACTTCCTGATCGAGGTCGTACCACTTCTCGTTCACACACGGGAGCGCGACGCGCTGCCCGTCGGACAGGGCGGCGCAGGCGTAGCGCGTACGTCTGCGTCCGGGTGCGGGGTCGTCCTGCACGGTGATGTCGTCGATCTCCGCCCAGTCGAGCCGGCGCGAGCCGGTCGCGCGCCGGATCCGGAGACCTTCGCGGTCCGCCGTGGTGCGTGGCCGCAGTATGAGCAAGTACGCCGTCGCCAGGTTCGCCGTCACGACGGCGGTGACGAATACGCCGCTCCCGGCGGAGAAGACTTCCAGCACCCAGATGTACACGAGCAGGGCGACCGACGCCGCGCCGAGGAAGACCAGTTGCCCGACCGTCCGGCCAACCGTCGGCGCCGCGTCAGCCAGGGCGGCCTGAGGAGATTCCATGCCCTGGCCAACGCCCCGTACCGCAGGGGACTCGCCCCGGGCGGGGTCTGCGTCGGCTGCTGAAAGCCGTACGCGGACCCGCCACCCGTGCGTGCCGGGCTACCGCGGTGCGGGCCAGGCCACATCGGTCTCGACCGGCCGGCCGTAGGCCGTGCCGTCGAGGCCCCAGCCGTAGAGCTGCCGCACCTGGTTCATGAACCAGTCCGCACCTGCCCTGCCCGCTTCGAGGCCGTGTTCAGGGTCCGCCCACAGTTCGCGGACGCGGTCCTGGATGTGGTCGTCGAGTTCCCAGCCGTCCAGCCGGATCCTTCCCGCCTCGTCCAGGAGCATGGGGACGTGGCCCTCCAGCTGGTCCCACAGGTCCGTGGCCTGCTGGGCCGTGGTACGGAATCCGTGCTCGCCCAGGACGGTGCGGAGGAAGGCGGTGTAGAGGGCGATGGAGGGGATCGCGCTGGATGCCTGGGTGACGGCCGCGCCGGCAACAACCGTGAACGCGCGGCCGTCCTTCTCCTTGAGCAGGGTCGAGTGACTCAGCTCGTGGGCGGTCTGTTCCAGGTGTTCCTTGGCGGCGCCGATGGTGCCGTGCCGGTACACGGGTGCGGTGACCTCCGATCCGACGTAGGTCAGCGCCACGGTGGTGAACTTGTCCGCGAGCAGGTGGCGGGCGGCGAGGGCGCGTACCCACAGGTTCCAGTCGTCGCCGCCCATCACCGCGACCGTCGCCCGCGTCTCGTCTTCGGTGCCGGCCTCGATCCGGGCCCAGGACACCTTGGGGTCGGCTGCGGAGAAGTCCAGCGCCGGGGCCTCGTAGGGGGCGCCGAGCGGCTTGATCACCGAGTGGTGGACGGTGCCGGTGGCCGGGTCGGTGCGGCGGGGGGCTGCGAGGCTGTAGATGAGGTAGTCGACCGGTCCGTAGTGCTGTTCGAGGAGGTCGGCGACGTGGGTCTTGGCGTCGGTGGAGAAGGCGTCGGTGTTCACGAACCGGATGTCGTGGCCGTCGCCGGCTGCGAGCCGGGCTGCGGCCGCGGTGCGGTACCAGCCTGCGCTCGCGGTGCGCCGCCCGTTGTCGGGGGTCTCGAAGGCGACACCGATGCCGCGTATGCCGTGCTGTCGCAGTCCGGTGAGGAGGGTGGCGAGTCCGTACCCGGCGGAGTGGCCGAGGATGAGCGCGACTGGCTTGCGGCCGTCGGTGCGGGCCTCGATGCCGTCCCACATGCGGTGCACGGTCTGTGCGGCGCCTTCGGGGTGGGAGTTGACGATGAGGAATCCGCGTTGCTTGGGCTCGATCTCGCGAAGGCTCACGTGGTGTCCGTTCTGTCCGGTACGAGGCGGGCGAGGAGGGTGTGCAGGTCCGCGATGGTGCGCAGGCGGCGGGTCTCCTCGTCCGGGATGACGACGGACAGCTGTGTGATCGAGGGCGGTGACCGGCTCTGCCAGGGCCAGGCTGTCGATGCCGAGGTACTGCTCCAGCCGTCCGTCATCAGTGATCGTATCCACGGGACGGTCAGGGCCTCCTGACAGTGCGTCACGCAGAATGCGCTCGGTCCTTGTCGTCTTCGGCATTGACACCTCTCGTGTCCTCATCGGGCGTCGGCGACGTACGCAGCCCTGACCGGCGACGACGGTGTGCGTGGCAGCTCCCGCTCCGTTGCGGTGCTTGAATGGGGGTCGGTTCTGTTCTGGCAAGGAGAAGTGCTGTGCCCCTGGTGTCTGTCGTGATGCCCGTGTACAACTCGGCGGCGACCCTCGGCGCGGCCGTCCGGTCGGTGCTCACCCAAACCCACAGCGACCTGGAGCTACTGGTCACCGATGACCAGTCCTCCGACGGCTCCATGGACCTGCTCGCGGAGTTCGCCCGGCAGGACGAGCGGGTCCTGCCGGAGCGGGCGCCCGAGCAGGGCGGCGCGGGCCGGGCGCGCAACCGTGCGATCGAGCGGGCCCGCGGGGACTACGTCGCCTTCCTCGACAGCGATGACATGTGGCTGCCGCAGAAGACCGAGAAGCAGCTCGCCTTCGCCGCTCAGGCCACCGCGCCGCTGACGTTCACCTCGTACTACAAGATGGACGCCGACTACGCCGGCGAGAGCACCGACTGGGTCCCCAACGGGCGCGTGGTGCGGGCGCGGGAGCACGTGGACTACCGCGCGATGCTGGTCCGCGACCACATCGGTGCCCTCACCGCCATGTACGACCGCAACGCCCTGGGCACGAGGCTGATGCCGGAGATGCGCAAGCGCCAGGATTACGCCCTCTGGCTGTCGATCATGCGGGACGGGGCCGACGCCCGGGGCTTGGCGGAGCCGCTGGCGGTGTACCGGGCCCACCAGGCCGGCTCCCTGTCCTCGAACAAGCTCTCCCTCGTCCGGTACAACTGGGCGCTGTACCGCGAGCACGAGCACCTGTCGGTCCCGCGGGCGACGCGGGCGCTGGCCGGTGCCGTGTGGCAGTCGGTGCGCAACTCCCGCATCTGAGGGGTGTCGCATCTTCAAGCCTCAGTCTTGGGGCGTCCCTGCGTGGGCGGGGGAAGGCACCCGCTGGACCTGCACGAATCCCACCTCGTGTGTCGGAAGCATGGACGGGCCGGAGACGTGATGTCTGGCTCCGGCCCGTCCGTCGGCTGCTAGAGGTCGAGCTGGTACTGGTGCGTCGTGTGCGTGGGTGTGTAGCCGAGACGGTCGTTGATCCGTCTCATGTGCGTGTTGCTGTCGGCGGTGTCGGTGAGGAGACCGCCGAGGTTCGGATGGGACCCACGGGCGTGCCGGATCGACTCGGCCTTCATCCATCGGCCGAGGCCGTGTCCACGGTGCTCGGGCAGCACGCCGGTGCCGTAGTGCTGGCCGTCACCGGTGCCGTTGCCGGGAATGACGAGTTCTGTGAATCCGGCGACCGAGCCGGTGGAGGTGTCGATGGCGGCGACGGTGTGCAGGTGGTCGCCTCGCCGTTCGACCGCCTTCGCCGCGGCCCGGACCCGGTCCACGTCCCAGGCCACGGTGCCGTAGTCGGTGTCTTCCATGGGCATGTCGTCCATGGCGCGGCGTGAGGCGGCGAACGTGTGGGCGAGGTCGTCGGGGACGGCTCCCTGCCATGCCGCCAGCCGGTAGCCGGGATGCGGCTGCTCGATGATCCCGGCGAGGGCGGCGGTGTCCACGTCGGCCAGTGCCAGGCGGGAGAACCGCAGGGTGAGGACCTTGCGGAAACCGCGCGCCACCAGGAACCGGTCGCCGGGCGCGCCGGCCTCGGCCTGCGCGATGACGCGGCGGCGGGCGTTGTCCCGGGCGGCGGCCACGGCGGCGTTGAGGAGCTGTGAGCCGACGTGCCGGCGTCGCTCGGCCGGATGGACCTGGAGGGTCAGTTCGGCCAGGTGCTCCTGTCCGGGACTGTCGAACAGGCGCAGGAAGGCGGTTCCGGTGGGGATGGAATCGGCGTCGGACGCCAGCCATGCGAGACGCCGGCTGTTCGGGCCGTGAGCAGGGTCGGTCAGTGGGGTGATGCGAGACGACAAGGTGTCTCCGTCGTGAGGAAGGGGCGAAGGTCGGTACGCGGACTCGACTGCTGGGCACTCCTGCGCATGTGCTCCACACCTCCTCGTCGACGGCGCCGGTCCCGACCGGCATCGGACGGCTGGGAAAACCTAGCCGGGCCACCGGCTCCTCGGCAAAGGATTGACGATCGACGGCAGACCGGTGAGGGCGTGCGGTCACGGCCACTCGCCGATGGCCGCGACCGGCACGTCGCGGCTGCTCGGCCAGCGCCCTGAGCCTACGAGAAGACCCGGGCGGGGCCGTGCACGCGCAGGGTTGCTTCGTCTCCGACGGCGGGCGGGGCGGCGGTCGGTTCGAAGATGCGGGCGGCCACGGTCGTGCCGTCGGGCAGGCGCAGGGCGAGCACCGTGTCGTGGCCGTAGAAGTCGCGGCGTACGACGGTGGCGGTGATCGCGCCGGGGGTCCCCGGCCGGGCGAGGGAGATCTGTTCGGGGCGCAGCAGGACGCGACGGGGCCCGGGGGGCGGCGCGGTGCCGGTCGGGGTGACGGGAAGGGTTCCGAGGGGGGTGTGGGCCAGGTCGCCGTCCAGTACCGCGGGCAGCCAGACGGCCTCGCCGACGAAGCCGGCCACCCAGGGGTCGGCCGGTGCGTGGTAGAGGAGTTCGGGCGGTCCGTGCTGGATGATCCGGCCGTCGCGCATGACCGCGACGTCGTCGGCCATGGACAGGGCTTCTGCCTGGTCGTGGGTGACGAGGACGGCGGTGGCGCCGTCGGCGCGGAGTGCCTGCCAGACGTCCTGGCGCAGTCCGGTCCGCAGGGCGGCGTCGAGTGCGTTGAACGGTTCGTCGAGGAGCACGACCGGTGGCCGGGGGGCCAGTGCGCGGGCGACCGCGACGCGCTGCTGCTGGCCCCCGGAGAGGTGGTGGGGCATGCGGTCCTCGAAGCCGGCCAGACCCACCAGCTCCAGTACCGACTCGGCGCGCCCGGCCCGGCGGGCGGCCCGGTCCAGTCCGTAGGCCACGTTGCCGAGGACGGTCAGGTGCGGGAAGAGCGCGCCCTCCTGGGGGACCACCGCGATGCGGCGGTGTTCGGGCGCCACCGCGCTGCCGGGGGTGGCCACGCGGCGTGTGCCGACGCGGATCTCGCCCGCGTCCGGCAGCTCGAATCCGGCGGTGCAGCGCAGCAGTGTGGTCTTGCCCGAGCCGGAGGGGCCGAGTACGGCCGTCAGGGTCCCGGAGCGGACGGTGAGGTCGACCCCGTCGAGGGCCTGTACGGTGCCGAATGCCTTGCGCACGCCGGTGATCCGCAGTTCGGCCATGTCAGCCGCCTCCCCGGGTGAGGACTCCGGTGCGCGCCGACAGCCACCAGGCGGGCACGGCGGCGATCAGCACCAGGAGGGCCGCGTAGGGTGCGGCGGCGGCGTACGCGGAGACGGACGTGTGGGTCCAGAGGCCGGTGGCGAGGGTGTCGAGACCGGTCGGGCGCAGCAGCAGGGTGGCGGGCAGTTCCTTCATGCAGGTGAGGAAGACGAGGACGGCTCCGGCGCCGATGCCGGGTGCGGCCAGGGGCACGGTCACGGTGCGCAGTACGTACGCGCGGCCCCGGCCGAGTGAGCGGGCGACCTCCTCCAGCGCGGGTGGCGCCTGAGCGGCGGCGGCGCCGACGGCCGCGACGGCGAGGGGCAGGAAGAGGGCCGCGTACGCGAGGGTGAGCAGCCATACGGTCTGGTAGAGCGGGCGGGCCACGGTGATGCCGAGGAACACCAGGGACAGGCCGATGACCAGGCCGGGCAGGGCGTGGGAGAGGTAGGTCAGGCGGTCGAGGGCGATGGCGAGGGGGCCGGGTGCGCGGGCGCCGAGCAGCCCCACGGGCAGGGCGAGCAGCACCGTGAGGGCCGTGCCGAGGAGCGCGACGGTCAGGGAGTTGCGGGCGGCCGTGGCCAGGTCGGCGAGGGAACCGGGCCGTGACACCCCTTCCAGGGTCCAGCGGACCAGGCCGGCCGCGGGCACGCCGAGGGCGGTGGCGGTCAGCCCGGTGAGCGCGCATGCGGCCGGCCACCGGAGCGGCCCCAGCCCCAGCCTCCCCGGCGGGCGGGGTGCGCCGCCCAGCGGGGCGTAGCGGGCCCCGCGCCGCCGGGTGAGCTGTTCGGCCAGGAGCAGGATTCCGGAGAGGGCGACGAGGACGGTGGCGAGGACGAGTGCGCCGGTGGGGTCGAAGCCGAGGTTGATCGAGGTGAAGAGGGCCCGGGTGAGGACGTCGGCCCGGAGGATGGAGACGGCGCCGAAGTCGGAGAGTACGTAGAGGGCGACGAGCAGGGCTCCGGCGCCCACGGCGGGACGGACCTGGCGCAGGGTCACGCCGCGGACCGTGCGCCACGGCCCCCGGCCGAGCGACCGCGACACCTCCTCCTGTGCCGGGTCCGCGCCGGCCAGCGCGGCGGCGACGGGCAGGTAGACGTACGGGTACGAGACCAGGGTGAGGACGAGTGCCGCGGCCCAGAAGCCCTCGAAGCGGGGTGCGGTGGAGACCCAGGCGAAGGCGGCCACGTAGCTGGGGACCGCGAGCGGCAGGGCCGAGAGGACCCCGAACAGCCGTCGCCCCGGTATGTCCGTACGGGTGACCAGGAACGCGGCGACCACTCCGACCGCGGTGCAGGCGACGGTGACGACGGCCGCGAGCGCCGCGCTCCTGGCGGCCAGCTCCGCGGTACGCGACGTGAACAACTCGTCCGCGATGCGGGTCCATCCCGCCTCGCCGACCCGTACGCCCAGATAGGCCACGGGGATGAGCGCCACGCCGACGGCGAGCAGCGCCGCGCAGGCCAGAGCCGGACGCGGCACCCGCCTCGGTGCCCTGCGCGGGGTGCGGGCGGGCGTGCTCAGACCAGCCCCGATTCCTTGATCATCCTGACTGTGGTCGCCAGATCGGCCAGCTCGTTCAGGTCGACGTCCAGTGCGCTCAGCGAGGACAGTGCGGGCAGTCCGGGTGCGGAGGGAACGCCGGCCACCAGCGGGTACTCGTACGTCTCGGTGGCGAAGTAGGTCTGGGCTTCCTTGCCCAGCAGGTAGTCGACGAAGGCCCGCACGTCCGGATCGTCGGCCGATTTCTTCAGCACGCCCACCCCGGAGACGTTCACGAGGGAGCCGGTGTCCTTGCCGGGGAAGAAGTGGTTCTTCGCCTTGAGGGCGTTGACGGTGGTGCCCTTCTCCTTGGCCAGTTCGTACACGTAGTAGTGGTTGACGAGGCCGGCGGCGAAGGTGCCCTTGTCCACGTCGGCGACGATGGGTGCGTTGCCCTCCCTGATCTGGGCGTCGTTGGCCTTCAGCCCGGCGAGGAACTCCTCGGTCTTCTCGTCGCCGTGCTCGACGCGCATGGCCGTGACGAACGCCTGGAAGGACCCGTTGGTGGGTGCGATGCCGACCTTGCCCTTCCACGTGGGTTCCGTCAGCTCGAACACCGACTTCGGCAGCTCTGCGGCGGGTACCTGATCGGTGTTGTAGACCATGACGCGCGAGCGGCCGGTGACCCCGACCCAGGCCCCGTCCTGAGCCCGGTAGGCCGACGGCACCCGGTCCAGTACTGCGGCCGGCAGCGCGGCGAACAGCCCCTTGGCCGCCACGGCGCCCAGCGCCCCGGCGTCCTGGGCGAGGAACACGTCGGCGGGGCTGCGGTCCCCCTCCTCCACCAGTTGGGCCGCCGTCTGCGCGGTGTCGGCGTACCGTGCCTGGACGGTGATCCCGGTGGCCTTGCGGAAGTCCTCCAGCACGGGCTTGACGAGCGACTCGCTGCGGCCGCTGTACACGGTGATCTTCTTGTCGGAGGCGGCCGTGGGGCCCGCTTCGGCCTGGCCGCCCGATGCCGATCCGCAGGCCGTGACTCCCAGAGCCATCAGGCCTCCGAGGGCCGGCAGGAACAGGTGCCTCATACGGGAGCAACGCACGATCCGACTCCTCCGCCGTCGAGCACTCGACACAAACCGAACCGGGCATATCCGCCCCATTAGGACAGGCTAACCTTAATGCCCGGCAGGTGCGGGATGCGCGCGGCACGCGGGATCATCTCGTTCTCGCGGGCCGGCCGGGAGCGCCGGAGCCGGCTGCCGGGGACGCGGCCCGCAGGGAGAGGCTGCGGGAGAGTTCGGCGGCGGAGAAGAGGGCGCCGGCGGCGGCGCGCCGGGTAGCCGAACACCTCGACGCCCTCGTCCGTGAGGTGCATCTCCTGGTAGACGGGCCTTCGTACATCGAGGCGTCAGGAAACTGGGTTCACGGGTCGTGCTTCGGGCGGGCCAACCGGTTGCCGGGGCGAACCGGACGTCCAGTCCTGTGCAGTCACCATTGTCTGAGCAGGTCGTTAGCCGGCCATGAAGAAGATCCACTCAATCGGCAGGGCTGCGTCGGCTCTCGGCGGCGCCATCGCGCTCTTCGCCACGCTCACCGGCCCCACGACCGCCGCGGCCAGGCCCCACACCATGGCCGCGACCGTGAACCTGCACACGCTCACGTGCTACGAGAACGAGACCGTGTCGGGCGGAGACGAGGTCTACCTCCAGATCAACGGTACGACGGTCTGGAGCTCGGCCGACACCATCGAATGCGATCACAACGCCCCGACGACTCGGCAGGTCAACCGCCTCGTCCGGACGGGCGACACGGTCTCTCTGTACGAAGGCGACTTCCCGGACGCCGACGATCACCTCGGCAGCGACACGGTCGAGGGGGACAGGGGAACCCTGACCTTCAACCTGGACGACGCGCTCTACACCCTGGACTACGGCCCCGCATAGAAGGCGCACCCCCCGGCGGGGTCCGGCACGCTCGGCAGCGTGCCGGACCCCCGTAGCCCCGCGGTAATGCCTGCAGACCGCCTGGCCGATCCGCTTCTGGGCCCGCCCGGTGGGAGGGCGGGGGACGGAGTGGGAGGTCAGCGTCGGTTCATGGCGTACGACTCGCCGGCGGTGAGGGCGCGGGCCACGTCCTGGAGCAGCTGCGCGAACGCCTCCAGGTGGGGGGCGAGTTCGGGGCTCCCCTCGTAGGTGCCGGCGGCTGCCCGCGACGACCAGGCTGTGGGGCTCGACTCGGCGCGGTGCCGTACCGCCTCTCCTGGACGCGTAGGTGAAGGTGACGATCTCGTGGTCGCGGCAGGCCGCGGCCAGGACGGCCAGCGCGGAGGCGTCGGCCCCCGGGTTCATCTGCGTGGTCGGCGACCCGATCGACCGGCCCGAGGAGGCCGGTCCCGGACGCGTGCGGGCGATGCGGCCGGCGGTCACCGGCGCCGACCGCCCGACCACCCCCTCCCACACCCCCTCCCACACCCCCTCCCCCACTCACGCCCCAGTAGCATCCCGGGAAAACGATCCACCCGGGGAGAACGCGTGAACGGCGCAGGCGGAAGACCAGACGGCAGACGAAGGACGGCGGCCGCGGGGCTGGTGCTGGCGGCAGCACTGGCCACCGGCTGCGGTGCCACAGCCCCGAAGCCACTCCCGGCGGCACCCGCCGCCTCGCCCGCGCCGGCGCCCGCACCCCGGGCTCTGACCACAGCGGACCTGCTCACGGCCGCCCTGCCGGACGACCAGATCGGGCCCGCCGGCTCGGCGGAGAAGAAGGTGTCCGAACGGGACCCGGAGTGGGCCCCCACGTCCGTCAGCGATCCCGACTGCGTCCCGTTCGTCGACCCGTACCGGGACACACCGCAGCCCGCCACCGTGGTACAGCGCTTCAACAGCGAAGAGAACCTGGAGTGGTCCGGGGCCACCGTACTCACGGCCCACCCCAGCCCCGCGGCAGCAGCCGCGGAGCTCGACCGGCTCCGCAAGGCCGTGCAGGGCTGCCGGGACTTCCACCTGCGCGGCAAGGCCGACGGCAAGGGCAACGGCACCCGCGTCTCGCTCACCGCGGTACAGGCGCCCGCGCAAGGCGACGAGGCCGTGGCCTACAGCCTGACGTTCTGGACCGATGTCAGTGACATCAACCCCGAGACGAAGGAAGTCCGCAGTCTCCGCAAGTTCACGGCGGTGCGCGTCGGCTCCGTGACCGCCGCATTCAACCTGAGTCCCTCTCCCTCGGTGGAAACCATGGAATTCCCGGCCGAACTCATGACACGTCAGGTGCGACGGCTGCACGACCTCCGCTGACCGCCCCCGCATACGGAGGCCGGCCCGGGCCGAGGGCGACGGTCACGTCCAGCCCCTGGAGCGGTCCGGACCCCGTGACGTGCTTTCAGGCAGCCACCGAATCGCCACTGTCCGCGACGTCGCTGCCGCGGTGAGCGTCTCGGAGACGGCATGACGGGCCGGCCAGGCCTGCCCTCCGCACAGGTAGGGTGTGAGCGCAGCTGGTTCGCCCCGTCCGCCAGGCGGGATGCGTCGTAAGAGGGAACCCGGTGGGAATCCGGGACTGCCCCGCAGCGGTGAGCGGGAACGACCGCCGTCATACGCACTGGGACCGGAGCCGGTCCTGGGAAGCGACGGCCAGTAGGTGCCCGCCGGGAGACCGGCAGGCGTGCCCGCGAGTCCGAAGACCTGCCCGTTGCCCGCATGCCGAAGCGTCATGCGGTGTCCCGAAGAACACCCTCCGGGATGCGTTCGCCGCGACTCGCGAAGGAGAGTTGACGTGGCCGACCCGACCGTCACCACAGCAGGGCGCGTCTCCAAGAATCCGGGTGACTCCCGGGTGACGCTCGCGAACATCATGAGCGAGCACGACACCAACCTCTACGGCACCATCCACGGCGGCGTGGTGATGAAGCTCATCGACGACGCGGCCGCCGCCGCGGCCGGGCGTCATGCCGATGGGCCGGCCGTCACCGTGGCCGTGGACAGGATGTCCTTCATCGCACCGGTGCGCGCCGGAGACCTGCTCAGCGTCGACGCCGAACTGGTACGTGCCGGCCGGACGTCGATGACGGTCGCCGTCCGCGTCCGGGCCGAGCGCTGGAACGCGTCGGGCCCCACCTCCGAAGTGGCCGCCGCGAGACTGACCTTCGTCGCGATAGACGCCGACGGCAGGCCGCGCTCCGTTCCCGCCCTCGACATCGCGGGGCCGGACCCCTCGTAGGCGACGGGCCGTCGCACCGGCCGGCCTGTGAGGCGCCCTGTCCTGCCCTGCCCTTCCCGGCACGTCGGGTTCGGGCAGCGGCTCCGCCTCGCCCCCGCGTGGTCGCGGCGCGATCCCTCGCGCGCGCGATCCCGTGCGTCCTTGCGGGCCCTTCCCGCGCCGCCGATGCTTATTGCATACGATGTGCAGCTGCCCATACGTTGCAGGAACAGTCTCGGCAGGACCTGCCGGGCCGGCCGGATCCCGGCACACCGGCCACAGGCTCCCGCTCGCCCTCGTCCCCCCGACGAGGCCTGAACACCTTCCGACCGATCTGCGGTGAGAGGACCACCCATGCCCCGCAACCACCCGATAGCCCTGCTGTCCGCCTTCGCCGTCACCCTGCTGATGTCCGGTTGCGCGGGCGGCTCCACCTCCCCCGCCACTTCGTCGAAGGGCGCGGCCGTCAAGGGGTTTCCGGTCACCGTCGACAACTGCGGGGTGAGCACCACCTACCAGCGTCCGCCGCAGCGCGCGGTGTCGCTGAACCAGCACGCGACCGAGGTGATGCTGTCGCTCGGCCTGGAGAAGTCGATGGTCGGCACGGGCTACCTCGACGACAAGATCCTTGCCGAGTACCAGCCCGCGTACGACAGCGTGAAGGTCCTCTCCAAGGAGTACCCCTCCTTCGAGGCCCTCCTGGAGGCCGAGCCCGACTTCGTCTACGGCGGGTGGACGTCCACCTTCGACGAGAAGGAGGGACGCAGCCGGGCTTCCTTCACCAAGGCCGGGATCGCCACCCACCTCAACATCGAGGAGTGCCCCACCGGCCCGGTGACGGTCGCCTCCATGGACGAGGAGATCCGTACCCTCGCCAAGATCTTCGGTGTGCCCGAGCGGGCCGAGGAGAGGCTGGGGACGCTGCACGCCACCCTCGACAAGGTCGAGGCCCAGCTGCGCGGCGTCAGCCCGGTCAAGCTCTTCGTGTACGACAGCGGCGACAAGACGGCCTTCACGGCGGGCGGCAAGGGCATCGGCAACGAGATGATCCGGCGGGCCGGCGGAGTGAACCTCTTCGGGGACCTCGACAAGGCCTTCGGTGACGTCTCGTTCGAACAGGTGGCGGAGCGCGCCCCCGAGGCCATCGTCATCTACGACTACGGCGACCAGTCGGTAGAGGACAAGAAGAAGTTCCTGCTCGCCAACCCTGCGCTGAAGGACGTCCCCGCGATCAAGAACCAGCGGTTCGCGGTCCTGCCGCTGTCCTCCACGGTGCTCGGTGTCCGGATGCCAGCGGCCGTCGAGTCCCTGGCGAAGCAGCTCCACCCGGGCCGCGTTCAGTGACCGGGGTCAAGGCCCCGGCGGCCGGGGGAGCCGGCCTGCAAGGGAAGGGGCGACCCGTCCCCGCGCGGCGCCCGGGGATCCCCTACGCCGTGGTGCTGGTGTGTCTGGGCGCCCTGGTGGCCGCTGCCGCCACCTCCGGGATCGCGGCGGGCTCGATCAGCGTCCCGGCCGACCAGGTGTGGAGCATCCTGCTCCACCGCCTGCACCCGGCCCTCGCCGAGCCGACGTGGACCCCGGTGCGCGAGACGATCGTCGTCGACGTCCGCCTGCCCCGGGTGATCCTGGCCGGCGTGGTGGGCGCGGGCCTGTCGGTGGCCGGAATGGCGCTCCAGGCGCTCGTCCGCAACCCGCTGGCCGACCCGATGCTGCTCGGAGTGTCCTCGGGGGCGTCGGTCGGCGCGGTGCTCGTCCTGGTCCTGAACCTGACCGTGTTCGGGCTGTTCACCCTGCCGGTGGCGGCGTTCTGCGGCGCGCTGGCCGCCCTGGTCGCCGTCTACTTCCTCGCCCGCTCAGGCGGGCGGATGACGACCGTACGGCTCGTGCTGGCGGGTGTGGCCACGGCGGAGGTGCTGTCGGCGCTGGCCAGCTTCCTGATCGTCACCTCGAACGATCCGCACAAGACCCAGTCCGCACTGCGGTGGATGCTCGGCGGACTGGCCGGCACCACCTGGGCCACGGTCTGGATCCCGGTGACCGCGGTGCTGGCCGGTACGGCGGTCCTGCTCGGTGTCTGCCGTCCGCTCAACCTCCTCCTGGCCGGAGAGGAGGCCGCGGCGGCCCTCGGTCTGGACGTGCACCGCTTCCGCGCCGCCCTGTTCACGCTGGTGGCCCTGATGATCGGCACGATCGTCGCGGTCAGCGGGCAGATCGGCTTCGTCGGGCTGATCATGCCGCACGTGGTGCGGCTGCTCGTCGGCGCCGACCACCGGCGCGCCCTGCCCGCCGCAGCCCTCCTGGGGGCCGCCTTCCTGATCACCGCGGACCTGGCCGCGCGCACGCTCATGAGCCCGGAGGAGATACCCGTGGGCATCCTCACCGCCCTGGTCGGCGGCCCGTTCTTCCTCTGGCTCATGCGACGGAGGGCGGCCCGGTGACGAACACACCGACCGGCGCGCCCGGTCGTCTGGACGCCCAGCGCGTCAGCGTCGTCGTGAACGGCACGACCCTCGTCCACCAGGCATCGCTGCACGTGGCGCCCGGCGAGGTGCTGGGCCTGGTGGGACCCAACGGGGCCGGCAAGTCCACCCTGCTGCGCACCTTCTACCGGGCGCAGCGCCCGACATCGGGCCGGGTCCTGCTCGACGGCGAGGACGTCTGGCGGATGCCGGGCAAGCGTCTCGCCCAGCGGCTCGCGGCCGTCCTGCAGGAGACCTCCGGGGACTTCGAGCTGACCGTGTACGACGTGGTCGCCATGGGCCGGACCCCGCACAAGCGCCCCTTCGCGGGCGACGACGCGGACGACCGCGACGTCATCATGCGATCCCTGGCACAACTCCACGTCGACGGCCTCGCCCACGCTCCCTTCGACCGGCTGTCGGGCGGGGAGAAGCAGCGGGTCCTGATCGCCCGCGCGCTCGCCCAGGGCACGGGGAACATGGTCCTGGACGAGCCGACCAACCACCTGGACCTGCGCCACCAGCTCGACGCCCTGAAGCTCGTACGAGGAATCGGCGTCACCGCCGTCGTCGCGCTGCACGACCTGAACCTGGCCGCGGCGTTCTGCGACCGGATCTGCGTCATGGCCGGCGGTCGTGTCGTCGCCACCGGCACGCCCGATGAGGTACTGACGGGCGCGCTCCTGTCCGATGTGTACGGGGTCGAGGCCGATGTGATCGAGCATCCGCGGACCGGGCTCCCCTTCATCAGCGTCCTGCCCGGCCGGCAACGGCCGGCCGACGATGCGCTGGAAGGAGGAGCATCAGCCGTTCGCAGGGACCGGCGTGGCTGAATGGCGGCCCGACCGCAGCGTGGCGCCGCGTGCGAAGGCCGGACGGCCGAGAGTTCCACGGGATCCGCCTTCCTTCCCGAACGAGGAGGGTCCCGCGTCCGGCCAAGGGAATCGGAAGCGACAGCGCCTGGTCCACATCCGTCAACGAGCGGCTGTGCCCGGCGCTGTCGCGGCAGGTCTCAGGCGGCTTCGACGGTGATCTTGTCCGCGCCGATCCGCTCGATTCGTTCCTGCCCCCACACCGCCAGGGATTCCAGCGCGGCGTTGAGGGAGACGCCGTGCTCCGTCAGGGAGTACTCGACCTTCGGCGGGACCACCGGGTACACCTCGCGGTGCACGAGGCCGTCCTCCTCCATCTCCCGCAGGTGCTGGACGAGCATCTTCTCGCTGACACCCGGAAGGCCGCGCCGCAGCTCCGCGAAGCGGCGCGTTCCGTGCTCATGGAGCTCCCAGAGGATCAGGGACTTCCACTTGCCGGTGACCACGTCCATCGCCGCGTCGACGCCGCAGAAGTAGGGGCCCTGTCGTGCCGATGCCGCCATGCGAGCCTCCGCGTCAACTGGGGTACTCACTCTCGGGTGAGTACCGCACTATTTTGTCCGTACTGGTCAACTCTACTGACCCTGCGGAGGATTGAGGCATCGACAAGATCGACGAAGACCCGACGGAGGAATGACATGACGGAGAACCACGACACCCACGTGAGCGTCCTCGGACTCGGCGCGATGGGCAGCGCGCTCGCCGAGGTGCTGGTGAAGGCCGGGCTGCGGACCACGGTGTGGAACCGCTCGGCGGGGAAGGCCGACAGGCTCGTCGCGCAGGGGGCCACGGAGGCGGCCTCGGCTGCCGGGGCGGTCCGGGCGAGCCGGCTGGTGATCGCCTGCCTCTTCGACCACGACTCGGTGCACGAGGTACTCGACCCGCTCGTCGGAGACCTGGCCGGACGGACGCTGATCAACCTGACCACGACCAAGCCCGAGCAGGCACGGCAGCTGGCCGCCTGGGCCGCCGACGCCGGGATCGCCTACCTGGACGGCGGCATCATGGCGGTGCCGTCCATGATCGGACAGCCTGGGTCCTCGGTCCTGTACAGCGGCTCGGAAGAGGTGTTCCGTGAGCACGCGGCGCTGCTCGACCTGTGGGGGACCAGTACCTACTACGGCGAGGACGCGGGGCTGGCGTCCCTCTACGACTTCGCGCTGCTCTCGTCGATGTACGTGATGTTCGCGGGGTTCATGCACGGTGCGGCACTGCTCGCGCCGGCCGGGGTGTCCGCGGGCCGGTTCGCGGAGATGGCCGCGCCGTGGCTGACCGCGATGACCGGCGAGCTCGCGCGGTTCGCCGAGGTCGTGGACGGCGGGGACTACACGGTCCCCGGGCAGCAGAGTCTGGAGTTCTCCAACCTCGGGTTGTTCATCGAGACGAGCACCGAGCAGGGAGTGAGCGCCGAGCCCATCGCGATGGTCCAGCAGCTCATCCAGCGCCAGGTGGACGCCGGCCACGGTGCGGAGGGGTTCGCCCGGATCATCGAGAGCATCAAGCATCCGGCCGCGTGACCGGGGGCCGGGGGCTGGGGCCGGTGTGACGGTCCGACGGTTCCGAGGAGGGCACAGGGATGGTCCTCTTACGGAGTACTTCTGGCCGATGCGGTGGTGCGCCGGGGCCCGGCTCGGGAGGCTTCGCCTGTGGCTGCCCGACCGGCTCCGGCCCTGAAACCGTGGACGCTCACACGTATCGTCTCCGCCTTTACCGCCGTGCAGGGGGCCCGTGAGGCCCTGCGGGTCGTTGAGACGGCGGGGGCCACGGCTGCGCGCCGTTCGATCCGGCCTGCCTCCGCGCTGGCCCGGTGGTACCGGCCGCGGCCCCTTGAGCAGTCCGACGAACCAGGAGCCGAAGTGTCCGTCCAACGCATCAACGTGATTCACCCCGCCGACATGGGCCGGGCCGACCTCGAACTGTGGGGCGAGCTGCGGGCCGGGACGGCACCGGTGGCCAATCCCTTCATGAGCCCGGAGTTCTGCCGGGCGGTCGGCCGCGTCCGGCCCGGTGCCAGGGTCGCGGTGGTGCGCGAGGGCGGCGAGCCGGTCGGCTTCTTCCCGTTCGAGCGGGGCAGGTGGGGCCGCGGCCGTGCAATCGGCCTGGGCGTGTCCGACTGCCAGGGCGCTGTCCTGCGTCCGGGAGTGAGCGTCGATCCGCACGAGCTGCTGCGCGCCGGCTCCCTGTCCGTCTGGGAGTTCAACCACCTCGAAAGCGAGCAGGACCTGTTCCTGCCGTACGCGACGGGGCAGTTCGCGTCGCCCGTCATCGACCTGACCGGCGGCTACGCCCGCTACGAGGAGCGGCTCCGGGCGGGGTCGAGCGGGTTCCTGAAGTCGACCTTGGCGCAGGAACGCCGGCTGGCGCGGCGGGTGGGGCCCCTGAGGTTCGTGTTCGACGACCGGAACCCGGCGGTCCTGCGGACCCTGATGGAGTGGAAGTCCGCCCAGTACCGCCGGACCGGCCGCCGCGACCGCTTCGCCCAGGGCTGGATCAGCGGCCTGGTGCGCGATCTCGCCGCCTCCGACGCACCCGCCTGCTCGGGCGTGCTGTCGGTTCTGTACGCGGGCGAGCGGCTCGTCGCCGCACATTTCGGGCTGCGCTCACGCACGGTGCTGTCGTGCTGGTTCCCCGCCTACGACCGGGAGGTCGCCAGGTTCTCCCCCGGCCTCGTGCTCTACCGCCGCATGATCGAGGCGGCCGCCTCCGCCGGAATCGACTTGGTCGACCTCGGCAGGGGCGACGCCGCGTACAAGGATTCGTTCAAGACGCGGGAGCTGGTCGTGCACGAGGGCGCGGTGCTGCGGCCCGGGGCCGGTGCGGCCCTGCACTGGCTCAGCCGTGAGCCGTCGCGTGCCGTCCGGCGGTTCGTGAGGGAGCGGCCGCGGCTGAAGGAGACGGCCCTTCACACCCTGCGGGCAGTCGGCAGGATGCGGGACCGCTGCCCGTGAACGGCATGCGGGCGACGGCCTCGCTCTCCCGGTATCCAGGGTGGGCCGACGCTCGCAGCGGGGCCCTGCCCTCAGGCGCCCGGGGGCACGGGCCGCGCCCGTGAGCTCTTCGGGCGGGGGCTCGCCTTCACCACACCGGCCTGATGCCCGGGCCGGTCAGCGGCCAGGGTTCATTCCTGCCGGCTGCCGGGGCCGGCCGGTTCACGGCCGGTTCGGGGTATCTCGTGCGGAGCGTCGCCACGGAGCATGCGGTGCCCGCGGGCTGTGTCCGTGTACTCGCGGACCCGGTGGACCAACCCGTCCCGGAGTTCGAAGACGAAGCAGTAGTCGTTGCTGTAGTGGAGTCCGTTGGCCAGCGTCGCCGTCATGGTGAACTCCGCCACCCCCCGTTCGCCGTCGGCGTGCAGCCCCAGGAAGGCGACGGTGACGTCTCGTACGAAGACACGGGGGAAGTCCTCGGCGAAGAAGCGCGCGATGGCCCCTCTGCCGACCATGTGGTGGGTCGCCCCGAGCACGGTGGCGGTGGCGTTCCCGGGGGGCGACAGCCACTCGGCGTCCTCGGTGAGGACCGCGGAGATCCGGTCGTGGTCATGGCTGGCCAACGCCTGGAAGGCGTTCTGGATGACGAGGTCGCTCATGCGCCCACTGTCACCGCCCGCGCCTCCCGGTGTCTTGGACGAATGTTGCGACCGGTCCCCCGCCCGGCCGCCCGAGGGCGGCCGGGCGGGAGCCTGCGCGGTGTCACGAGGAGGGCCGGATCAGCTCACCGGGTGGCCGGCGGCCGGGCCCGTGGCTCAGGGTACGAGCACGATCTTGCCGCGTACACGTCCGCTCTCGATCAGCTCGTGGGCCTTGGCCGCCTCGGTCAGGGGCAGTGTCTCCTCGACGAACGGGCGCACCCCGGCGTGGTCGATCAGGTGGGCGAAGCCCACGAGGTCGGCCGGGGCCGGCTGGAGGAAGTACTCGACGAACCGCACCCCGGCGGCCTGGGCCCGCTCCCGCACCGCCGTCCGGTCGACCCCGACGCCCACGACGTCGATGAGGATGCCGCCGGACCTGATCGTACGGACCGAACGCGGCCCGTATTCGCCGCTGATCGTGTCGATGACGACGTCCACGTCGCGCAGGCCGGTGAAGTCGGTCGTCGTGTAGTCGATCAGCTCGTCCGCGCCGAGCTCCCGCAGGAAGGCGTGCTTGTTCGTCCGGGCCGTGCCGATCACGTGTGCCCCGCGTGCCTTGGCGATCTGGACGGCAAGGTGCCCCACGCCGCCCGCCGCCGCATGCACCAGGACGCGCTGGCCCGGCTGTACGCGGGCGATGTTCACCAGGGTCTGGTAGGCGGTGAGGCCGGCGATGCCCAGTGCTCCGGCGTGGACGTGGTCGAGGGTCTCGGGCTTGGGCGCGATGGAGGTCTCGGCAACGATCACGTAGTCGGCGTGGCTGCCGTTCGGCGGGGTCACCCAGCCGAACACCTCGTCACCGGCCCGGAAGGCGCTCACCCCCTCGCCCGCCTCGTCGACGACTCCGCTGAACTCGTGCCCCAGGACGAAGGGCGGCTCGCCGAAGAACCGCACGTACCCGGAGCGGACCTTGCCATCGGCCGGGTTGACTCCCGTGGCGTGCACGCGTACGCGCACCTCGCCGGGCGCGGGAGCGGGACGGTCCGTCTCCACGACCTCCAGCACGTCCGGGCCGCCTACGGAACTCTGCATGACCACGCGCATGTGTACTCCTCGGAACAGTTCGATGGGAGGTGGGCCAGGGGGATCGGGGAGGGTTCCGGCGAGGCCGGCGCCGCGCCACCCCGTCGTCGTGGGGGCGCCACCCATGCGGCAAGATCGTGGACGTCGTTCAAGGGATCAGCGGAAGCGGGCAATACGCGATGGAACGCACGGAGATGGAGGTCTTCCTGACGCTCTCCGAGGAGTTGCACTTCGGCCGCACCGCCGAGCGCCTGCACGTCACCACCGGCCTGGTCAGCAAGACGCTCAAGAAGATCGAGCGCCGCATCGGCGCGCCGCTGTTCGAACGCACCAGCCGCCACGTCGCCCTGACGCCCATCGGGCGTGACCTGCGGGACGATCTGCTGCCGCTGTACGAGGGCATCAGGCGCGCGGTGAACCGTGCCGAGCAGGCCGGGCGCGGCATCAGGGGCACGCTCACGGCGGGGTTCATGGGCACCCAGGCCGGACGCGTCCTCTCCGCCGCCCGCGGGGTCTTCGAGCAGCGCAACCCGCACTGTGGCGTGCGCATCGTGGAGACCCGGCTGGACCACCACGTGGCGCAGCTGCGCGACGGCCACGCCGACCTGCTGCTCACGGCGCTGCCGGTCGCCGAGCCGGACCTGACGGTCGGCGCGGTGGTGACGTCCGGCCCCAGGTACGTCTGCCTGGCCGCGGACCACCGCCTCGCCGGGCGCGGCTCGGCGTCGTTCGAGGACCTCGCGGGCGAGACCTTCGTTTCCGTGGCGGGCTCCGCCCCCGAGTACTGGAGCGACTTCCACACGCCCCGGCGGACGCCCGGTGGACGGGTGATCGGCAGGTATCCCGAGCCCTGCGCCACGTACGCCGAGGCGCTGGCGCTGGTCGCGGCCGGGCGGGCGATCGTCCCCGGCGACGGCCAGTTGCCCGTGCTGTACCAGCGGCCGGACATCCGGTTCGTCGAGATGACCGACATGCCGCCGGTCGAGCACGGACTGGTGTGGCGTACGCGCGACGATGCCGACGAGCGGGTCCGGGCCTTCGCCGACGTCGTCCTGGAGGTCGCGCCCGCCCTGGCGGTGCCGGGCACGATTCCGGGCGTCCCGGGGGCTCCCGGTGAACCGAGGGTCAGCGGGACGGTGTAGTCGGCGGCCATGTCGTTCCTCGTCGTCGAACACGAGGTTCGGGGCGGCGCTGCGGGGGTCTGCGGGGGCAGGGCGTCGCCCTCGGGGGCGGCGTCCCACGGCGTCAACGATGCCTTTCCGGCCCTGCGCGATCAATGACGATCCGGTCAACGACCGTTGAGGAGGGATCAACAACCCCCTCGGCCCGGGCGGCGTGTTGGGGCAGGATGTCCACGCATGTGCACGGAGGGCGGGACACGCCGCGGCACCGAACGAGGGAAGGGGACGAGGGACAGGGACATGACGCACGAACACCAGACGTACGGGACGGGCTCCGGGCGGCAGCCGTTGCAGACGCGCGCCCTGACCCGTGGGGCCGAACGGACACGACAGCTCCTGGCCGCCGGGGACTGGCGCCCTGCCGCAGCGGACTCCGAAGCAGCCGCACGCGTACTGGCCCGCCTCACGGCCCGGCGGTGGCGCCGACAGATGCGGGCGAGGCCCTGCTCCCCGATCTGATCGCACTGTTCGCCGCGCCGGCCTCGGCGGGCCCACCCGGGACCGTCCCGCTCACGCCCCCGGTCGAGCCCTGGCACATCCAGCACACGGGCGGCTTCCGTCGTTACGGCAGACCCGCCTTCGGGGTGTGGACGGCCGAGACCTTCGGTTGCCCGGCATGCGGGGGCAAGACCGTGACCGGCATGGCGACGTCGGTCTTCGTGAGGACGCGCGGCGAGTCCCGAGACCACCCGAATACGACCTCCCGCTGACGCCCTTTCCCCCGTCGGCCCCAGCGCTCAAGGGCTCAATGGCTCGACGACTCAACGGCCCGATGCCGGCCGTTGATACCCCACCGCTCGGGCTCCGCTGCCTCTGCGGGCGTCTCGCAGCACGTGCGAGGATGACCGGGAGTTTCGCCCTGTCCGCTTTCGCAGAGGCCGCACATGAACAGCACGTTCCTCCCCTTCCGACGCAAACGCGGGACCAAGGTCACCTACGAGGTGACCGGTTCCGGCTCCTTCGAGGTGACCTATGCCGTCGGCGACCCTCTCAAGGGGGAGGAGAAGCAGGTCAAGGCCGTCGTCGCGCCGTGGAAGCAGGACGTCGTGATGTCGGGCATCGGCGCGATGCCCATGCTCACGATCATCACGTCCAACCCGGAGTATCCCGACGGCTGGCTCCAGTGCACGATCTCCATCGACGGAGAGCTCGCGGTGGAAGGTGCCGTGTCCTCACGGTCGGCCAGCGCGACGTTCACGGCTCTGCCCGGGGCGGCGGGCTGACGGCAGCGGGCACCGGGCCCGGCGACCCCGCGCGAAGGCTGCTCCGATGGGGCGGATCTGCCGGTGGGTCGCGGGGGACCGCTCCGGGCGGCGCCGGAGCCGAGGCTATGAATGGATCACCTGATCATCCCTCGGCGTCACCCTCAGGAGCCACACGATGCGCCCCATCAGAGCAGCCTGTCTCGGCACGGCCACTGCGCTGGCCGCCCTCCTCACCTGCGCCCCGGTCGCGGCGGCGGCCGCCGGGACGGACGGCCGTTCCGACCACGACAAGGGCAAGGAGCGTGTCATCACGCTCATCGGCGAACTCGCCCAGCAGTCGTTCTTCCGCGTCAACCCCAACGGCCCCTCCCAGGGCGACCGGACCGTCTTCCGCTCGGTCCTCCGCGACGAGGACGGCAACGTCGTCGGCGAGACCGGTGGTACCTGCACCACCACCCGGGTCACCGACGGCGGAGCGGAGGCGTGCGTCGTGACCTACATCCTCCCGGGCGGCCAGCTCTCCGTGCAGGGGATGCTCTTCAACATCGTCCCGGGCCCGCCCGGGGAGTTCGTCAACGCGATCACGGGCGGCACCGGGGAGTTCGACCAGGCCCGTGGCTGGGTCCACGCCGGCCCGGTCGTGGACCGCAAGAGGGTCTTCACGATCCACCTCAAGCGCTGACCGCCCCCGCCCGGGAGCCGTTCTAACCGCCCGGCGGCGGAGCGGAGCCGCGAGCCGGGGTGCCGCCGGCGCGACGGGTCAGGGAGTGCCACCAGTGGCGGCGGCGCGGGTGCACGGCTCGGCCCAGCCGGCGGCCGAGGAGGAGGTAGCCCAGCAGCGCGCCGGCGGTGTTGAGGAGGACGTCGTCCACGTCGAAGGCGCGGCCCTCGACCAAGGCGCCCTGGATCAGTTCGACGAGCGTCATCACGACGGCCGTCACCGCCGCCACCCTCAGCAGCCCGCGCGCCTGGGGAAGGAGGACCGGGAGCAGCACTCCGAAGGGGACGCCCAGCAGCACGTTCCCGCCGAGCTGTTCGGCGGCTTCCCTGACGGACGTGCCGTCGAGGTACAGGCCGATCGAGGCGCCGGGGTGGACGTTGCTGTGCGCGATTCCGGCGGAGGCGGCCGACGGTTCCAGCGTGACGCGCGCGAGGACGAGGCTGAACAGGACGGTCCCGGCGAAGGCCGCCAGCATCGCGAGGGCCCGTAACGCCGGTCGGACGGGAGGCCGGACCTCGGGGACGGGCCCTTGCCCGCGTTCCGTCCGGTCTGTCCCCTCCGCTCGCTTCGGGCGCTGGCGCTTCGGGCGCTCCGGGCGGCGCGCTCCGGCGAGTTTCCCGCGTAGGTCCATGGACCGCTCCCTCCGTGACCGGTTCGTAGCGTGCAGGGCCCGTGTACCCCCGCTCGGCGGGGTCGACGCGCCCCGGCGCCCGGGGCCTCGGGCGGCGCCCGCGGACGGCAGCGCCCGGGGGGCGGTTTGGGGTGGCGGGCGGTGGGCAACAGCGCGGGCATGGCTGACCTCAGGGATCACCGCGGAAGCCCGGATCGGGGAACGGTCACCACGAAGGTGCCGGCGCGGCTGGACCGGCTGCCGTGGTCGCGCTGGCACTGGATGATCGTGGTCGGGCTGGGCACCGTGTGGATCCTGGACGGGCTCGAGGTGACCATCGTCGGGAACGTCGCCGGGCGCCTCTCCGAGGAGGGCAGCGGCCTGTCCGTCACCGATGCCCAGGTCACGGGTGTCGCCGCCGCGCTCTATGTGGCCGGGGCTTGTTCGGGGGCGCTGGTCTTCGGCCGGCTGACCGACCTCTTCGGCCGCAAGAGGCTCTTCCTGGTGACCCTGGGCCTCTACCTGGCCGCGACCGCGCTGACCGCCCTTTCCTTCTCCCCGTGGTGGTTCTTCCTCTTCCGCTTCCTCACCGGCTTCGGCATCGGAGGCGAGTACGCGGCCATCAACTCCGCGGTCGACGAGCTGATCCCGAGCAGGTACCGGGGGCGTGTCGATCTGATCATCAACGGCAGCTTCTGGCTGGGGGCGGTGGCCGGTGCGCTGCTGTCGGTGGTCGCGCTGGACGAGGACGTGTTCCCGGCGTGGCTGGGCTGGAGGCTGACGTTCGCGCTCGGTGTGGTCCTCGGCCTGGTGATCCTGCTCGTCCGCCGCCACGTGCCCGAGAGCCCGCGCTGGATGTTCCTCCACGGCCGGGAGCGCGAGGCGGAGGAGCTGGTCGGCGAGGTCGAGCGGCGGGTGGAGGCGGAGAAGGGGGAGCGGCTGCCCGAGCCCGAGGAGGCGATCACCGTGACCCAGCACCGGAGCGTCGGCTTCGGGGTGATCGCCCGGACCGTGTTCCGCCGTTATCCGCGGCGCGCCGTGCTCGGATTGTCGCTGTTCATCGGACAGGCGTTCCTCTACAACGCGATCACCTTCGGGTTCGGCACCATCCTGATCCGCTTCTTCGACGTGCCCAGGGGTGTCACCGGCTACTACTTCGCCGTCATCGCCTTCGGCAACTTCCTCGGGCCGCTGCTGCTGGGCCGGTTCTTCGACACGGTCGGCCGGCGTCCGATGATCGCGGGTACGTACGTGCTGTCGGGGCTGCTGCTGTTCGGCACGGCCTGGCTGTTCGGGGCGGGCAGGCTCACGGCGGTGACCATGACGGCGTGCTGGTGCGCGGTGCTGTTCTTCGCCTCGGCGGGGGCGAGTTCGGCGTACCTGACGGTGAGCGAGATCTTCCCGATGGAGACCCGGGCGATGGCGATCGCGTTCTTCTACGCCGTCGGTACGGCGGCCGGCGGCATCTCGGGGCCGCTGGTCTTCGCGGACCTCACCTCCAGCGGGGTGCGCGCCGACACGGTGCTGGCCTTCTGCGTCGGGGCCGCGCTGATGGTCGCGGCGGGGCTGGTGGCCGTGTTCTTCGCGGTGGCCGCCGAGGGGCGTTCGCTGGAGCGGATCGCCACCCCGCTCTCCGTGCGGGCCGACACCGCCTGAGCCTTCCGCGTGGAAGAGCCGGGACGCGGATCTTCTCCAGGACCGGCTGGGTGTATTGCCCCGCAGCGTTGTCTACGCGGCTGATGCCAGGGCTTGGGTTCGCTGCCCGAACCGATCGGGGGATCAGACCTGGGGTGGGCCGATGACGGACTGCCCGATCTGCTCTGCCAGCCAGGAGGCGTGCCGTTCCTCGGACCCGTCACGATTCCTGCGGCGCACGTGGACGAGCACGGTGTGGTCACCGGAGCGCTGGTCGAGGGCTTGGGTCCGGCAGTTGAACAGCAAAGAGACCCGGGCGTTGTTGGCTTCGCCGTTTATGTCACGGTCCGGCACATCAGGCCAGATCAAGCCGGACCACCAGATCTCGCCGATGTTCGAGCCCACCAAGGCAGCGAACTCCTCCTCGACGCTGCCCACGGGCCGGTATTCCATCGACGCCCAGAGCGGCAGGTGCGGGGAGAGGAAGTCCGAATCGTCGGACAGCTCGGGCGAGTGGACTCCACTGTGCAAACCCGTCGGGTCGGAAGGATCCCGCGCCCAGTCCTCGACGTCCTCCTTCCGGAACCAGGCATCCGGCAGTGCGTCGCGTATCCGCAGTACTTCCGGGACGGTGCACAGCTCGACGTTCACTGACACCTCCGCGTACTGCCGGTCACCCACTGCCACGAGCTGACGCGCCACGCGCAGAGCGAGCACCGGGTCGGTGGTGCGGAAGATCGGGTACGCGATGGGGCTGGACATGGGAGCACCCTGCCACAGCCGGCAGCGGACGAAGATCCATTTCCTGCAGCGCATCGCCGTCCGGAACCTGAGCAGCTGGTAGTCAGCCTGAAGGGCCATCAACGTCCCGTCGTCAGGCGGCGCACGCTTCTCGTTGGCTTCGGGGTCAGACCACCGGGGCAGGGGTGTGGGTTCCGGCACCGCCGTGGCTGAGGGTGCGTACCGCTTCCGCGAGCCTGCGTACTCCCTCGCTCAGCTGGTCGGGAGGGAGGGTGTAGGGCAGCCGGACGTTGCGTTCGAACGCGCCGCCGATTCCGAAGCGCGGGCCGGCCGCGATGACCACGGCGTGGTCGGGCGCGACGGCTGCCAGCCGGGAGCTGACGGGCTCGGGGAAGGCCGCCCACAGCGTCACACCGCCGGCGGTCCGGGGTGCGTGGACTTCCGGAAGGTGCTCGGCGAGCGCTCGGCGCAAAGCGTCCTGCTGGACGGCCAGTTGCGCGAGCGCGCCGGCCCGTCGGGTCTGCCCCCCGTTGAGGAGTACGGCCGCGGCGAGTTGCTCCACCACCGGCGTACCGAGGTCCGTCGCGGGCCGGACCTGCTCGACACGCTTCAGGAGGGAGGGGACCGCACGGATCCATCCGATGCGCAGGCCGCCCCAGATGCTCTTGGAGACGGACCCGACGCTGATCACCGCGGGGCCGGACACGGAGCCGTGCAACGCGAAGGGCTCCGGGCCCGGTTCGCCGTCCAGGGCGAGATCGGTCAGGGTCTCGTCGACGACGGTGGGGCAGGCCAGTCCGAGGCGGCGGCGCACCTCTGCCGGCATGCACAGGCCGGTCGGGTTGTGGAAGTCGGGGATCAGATAGGCGAGATGCGCGGCGCGGCCGGCTGCCCGGAACTGCTCGGCGTCCCAGCCGTACGGCACGACCGGCACGGGCACCAGGCGGGCACGCGCTTCGGTGAAGGCCCTGATGGCGTGCGGGTAGGTGGGGTGCTCGATCAGGACCTTGTCGCGGGGCGAGAGAAGGGCGCGGGAGAGCAGGGCGACCGCGTGCTGTGCCCCGTTGGTGATCAGGATGTGGTCAGGCGCGGTGGGCAGGCCGCGCCGCTCGTACCAGCGGGCGACGGCCTCACGCAGTTCCGCGGTCCCGTACCGGTCGTAGCCGTGCTTCTCCAGATGCCGGGGCAGCATTTCCAGCGCAGCCGCGAAGGCGGTGTGGAGGATGCCGACCGGCGCGGGCGGGGCGGCGATGGACAGGTCGATGACCGCCGGGTCGGCGCCGGCGCGGGTACCGGCGCTGTGCTCGGCCGGCATGCCGTCGGGCAGCCGGACGGTGGCCCGGGTGCGGGCCCGCGTGACGAGGTACCCGCCTTCGACCAGCGTGCTGTAGGCGGCTCCCACGGTGGTCCGGCTGATGCCGAGGGCGCCGGCCAGGTCGCGTTCGCTGGGCAGGGCCGAGCCCAGGGAGAGCCGGCCGTCCAGGACGAGCAGCCGCAGCCGGTCGGAGAGGCGCTGGTGCGCGGGGCCGGCCCCTTCCTGCCAAGTCCCCAGCATGCGGGCCGTCGTGTACGAACTGATCTTCACCCGGCCAGCCTAGCCAATCTGGCTATGGATTCCAGGACCAGATGCCACGGAGGGTGGGCGCATGACGACCCCGCCTCCCCTGCTTCCTCTTCTTCCTCCCGTTTCCCCCGCCCGCTCCCACACCCACGCCCGGCTGGACTTCGCGGCGCAGCTCCGGGCGGGCCGCAAGGCCCGTCGCGTCCCGCAGCTCCTGGTCGGCCTGGTCGGCTACGGGGCTTCCGTCATGCTGCTCGTCCACAGCGGACTCGGGGCGGCCAGCTGGAACGTCCTCACCGAGGGCGCCGCCCGGACGCTCGGCATCTCCTTCGGCTGGGCGACGAACCTGATCTCGCTCCTCGTCCTTCTCGCCTGGATCCCCATGAGGGAACTGCCCGGCCTCGGCACGCTCCTCAACGTCGCCATCGTCGGCTTCGCGGCAGACGCCACCGCCGGGATGCTTCCCTCCCCACACGGCCTCCCGGCCCAGGTCGCCTACCTCGCTCTCGGCCTCGTCGCCCTCGCCTTCTTCGACGCGCTCTACCTGGGCGCACAGTTCGGGTCGGGGCCCCGCGACGGCCTCATGACCGGCCTGGTGCGCCTGACGGGCCTGCCGATCGCCGCGGTGCGCACCGCCATCGAGGTCACCGTCGCGGCCGCGGGCTGGCTTCTGGGCGGCACGGTGGGCGTGGGAACCGTCCTGATCTCCCTGAGCCTCGGCCCCCTGATCGGTTACTTCCTTCCCCGCGTCACTGTCTTCCTCCCCGATGTCCACGGCTCCGCCGGGCGGAGCGCGGGCCGGGGCCGCCCGGGCGTCGGGGTGGTGGCCGGTCCGGGCGGCCGGGATGCGCGGTGAACGCCGGCGCTACCGGCGGCCGGGGCGGGTGCGGCGGGCGACGAAGGCGGTCAGGCCGGCCAGGGTCAGGCAGAGGGGCGAGTACAGGGCCACGTCCCAGTGCCGGTACGAGTCCGGGGCGTCGCCCAGGCCGAGGCCGGACTGGACCAGGCCCTGGGTCGCGCGGGCGGCGAGCACCCCGGCCAGTGTCCAGACGGCGCCGCGGGTCAGCTTGTCCGGTCCGACGGTCGGGGCCAGCCGGCCGGTGCTGAGGACCGCGTAGCCGGCCGCTCCCAGCGCCCCGGCCACCGCGAGGGTCAAGGGGACGGAGGGCAGCCGGTCCTCCGTCACTCCGACGACCGTCTCGGCGAACTCGGCGGCCGATGCGAGCGGCCAGGGCGTGAACACCCAGACCGCGTGCAGCGCTCCCGCCGCGATCAACCCGGTGGCCGCGGCAGCCGCGGCGGTGCGGGTCGCGCCGTCGGTCCCCCTTCCGCTCTCGGCCCTGCCGGACCGATCGGCCACCGTGGAGGTGTCGGACGTCTTGGCGTACATGGTGAGCTCCTTCCCCTGGAAGCTTTCCGTACAGCACTGTATGGATGTTCCATACAGTACCGTATGGACATGGCCAAGGGGAGAGTGACCAGCGAGGACTGGACGATGGCGGCACTCGCGGCGCTGGCTCGCGGCGGAGTCGCCGCGGTGGCCGTGGACGTACTCGCCAAACAGCTGGCCGTGACCAGGGGCAGCTTCTACTGGCACTTCAAGAACCGGGACGCCCTGCTGGTGGCCGCCCTGGAGGCGTGGGAGCGGCTGGCGACCGGCAACGTCATCGACGACGTCGACGCCGAACCGGACCCTCTGATCCGGGCCAGGAAGCTGTTCGCCGTGGCACTCGGGGACGAGGAGATCGCCGGGCTGGAGCCGGCGATCGTCGCGCAGGTCGATCATCCCGCCGTCGCCGAGGTCCTCGACCGGGTGACGCGGACGCGGCTCGACTACCTCACCCGCGTCTTCAGCGATCTCGGCATGCCCAGCCCGGACGCCCGGGACCGGGCCCTGGCCGCGTATGCCGCGTACCTCGGCTGGATCGAGCTCCGCCGGGCCGTCCCGCAGGCAGCCCCCGAGACGGTGACGGACAGCGAGGGATCCCAGAGGGCCCTCGACCATCTGATCGACCTGCTCGTCGCGGGGACGCCCCACCACCGCGCCCGGTCAGAGGCCTGAGAACGAGCCCGCAGCGCCCCGCCACACCGCAGCCGCACCCTGACGGGCCGGACCTGCCCTCGCCGTCGCGCCCGGCGCACGACGGCCGGGCGCACGACGGCCCGGGCGCACGACGGCCCGGGCGCACGATGGCCGGGCCCGTGACAGTCGGCCGCGACCTGCCGCGTCCTGCGGTCGTGGGCCGGGGAGGACCCCGCGTCCCGGCGGACCGTGGGATGATCCGAGCATGGTCTGGTCGCCTCCCGCACTGAACGCGCTGCGGGACCGGGCGGGAGAGGAGCTCCTGCGCCGGGTCGCGGGACCCTCGGCGCACCAGAAGCGTGCCCGCATCCACAACACTCCCGGACCGCGGTGGTTCGCACCCCGCAGTCCGGTCCGGCTGGTGCACGCCGACGCGTCGATGTACGTCGGCGGGCTCGCCGCGCTCCTGCTGCAGTCACTGCACCCGCTGGCCATGGCAGCGGTTTGGGCACACTCCGGGTTCAGAGGCGATCCCTGGGGCCGGCTCCAGCGCACCAGCACCTTCCTGGCCGTCACCACGTTCGGGACGGAACACGACGCCGCCCAGGCCGTACGCCGGGTACGCGGTGTGCACGCCCGGATCAGCGGTGTCACCCCGCAAGGCATCCCCTACCGCGCTTCCGATCCCCACCTGCTGGCCTGGGTCCACGTCGCCGAGACGGAATGCTTCCTGCGGGCCTACCAGCGTTACGGGCGCCAGCCCCTGGACGCAGCCGGACTGGACGCCTACGTGCGTGACATGGCGCAGGTCGCCCGCCGGCTGGGCGCCGAGGAACCGCCCGAGACCCGCCGGGACCTGTCCCTACGCCTCACCCGGTTCCGCGAGGAGCTCGGGGCCACCCCGGAGTCACGGGAGACGGCCAGGTACCTGCTGTCGCACCCCCCGGTGCCCGCGGCCGTGCGGATCCCGTACGCCTTCCTGGCGGCGGCTGCCGTGGATCTGCTGCCGTCCTGGGCCCGGGAGCAGCTGTCCCTGCCCGCCGTGCCGCGGATCCTGCTGCCGCTGGCCGTTCCCGGCGGCCGCGCGGTGATCGGCGGAATCCGGTGGGTCACGCCGCCGCTGCCCAGGTCCGCGGAACGGGGCTGACGGGACGTCGTGGCCGGGGAGTCGCTCCCCTCCCGTCGCTGCTGCGTGGTGGGCCGTTCAGGCGGGCCGGGTGCCGAGTCCATGGGCCCCGCGCTCCGGCACCGAACGAGTAGGAGAGCCGAGCGGTCTGAGTACGCGTACTCTGACGCGGCCGGCCGGACGGGACCACCATGATGAACACGCTCGGGCTGTCAGCCTGCCCCGGCACGATCACCAGGAGAACCCCTTTGCGTTCCGGAAAGCTGCGCACGATCGCCGGCATCACCTTCGGCAACTGGCTCTCGCGGGCCTACCTCTGCCTCGCAGTCCTCCTGCTGCTGATCGGCTCCGGGGACGACGCCAGCCTTGCCGCCGGGCTGCTCGCGCTGCTGCTCGCCGTTCCCACAGGGGTCGCTCTCATCGCGATGGTCAACGCCGCCGGGGACTGGGCACCTGAGTCGGACGCGATCATCTGGGTCATCCTGCTGTTCTCGTACGTCTTCCACGCCTTCCTGTTGGGCCTGGTCGCGCGGGCAGTCCGACGGGCGGCCCAGCGGGCGGTCCGGCGGGCCGGCCGACGGCGCGCCACGGCGCCGCAGCGGGGAGACCTCCTGGAAGGGACGTCCCAGAGGTCCGCCGATCGCCGATCCTCTCGCCAGGCCACCTGAACGCCTCAGGCCTCCACGTACTTGCGGTAGGCCGCGCCCAGTTCGACCACGTCCACCGAGGCGTGCACCACCGGGCGAGGGCCGTCCGTCGCGCCGGATATGTGGGTGCGCAGCAGGTCGACCACTGCTGCGCTCAGCTCGGCCTTGACCGCCTCGGTCCGGCCCGCGAGCAGACCCAGTCGCACGTGGACGAGGGCGTTCTCGGGCGCGCCGTCGGCGACGCAGACCTCTTCGATGCGCCTGAAGCGGGTCTTGCAGTCGGCGACGGAGCCCCCGGCCACCTTTGCGGTCAGCGCGTGCAGGGCAAGGGCGAAGGGGCGTCGCGCGAAGATGTCGGAGAGGTTCGCCGAATAGTCGATGGTGATGTGCGGCATCAGGCAGTCCTGTTCCCTTGGGGCCGATCGGCAGGATGTCCCGGCATTCTCCCCGACCGTCGGGCGCCCGGATCATCCGGATGGACTGGAGGACCGGTGCGAACGGGGCTGAGGCCGCCCAGTGCGCTGGACAGCCGGAGAGCGGACGCGTCGGGGCTGGCGCCCGTGCAGGATCCCGTGGACGTACGTCGTACACCCGCCCCCGTGACCAGTGGACGACGCGTCCCGGCGCGTCGGCCAGACGATCCAGGCCGCCCGACTCGGAGACCGTACGTCTACAGACCAGCACGGACGAGCAGGTCCTCCGCTTGCTCTCGCGTGAGTCTTGGTGGCGCAGACGCGCGTGGAGGGCACGTGTGGGTGTTTCTCTGGAAGGACAGAAACCACTCAGTCAAAGGGTCGTCAGTCGCAAGGGCGGCCACGAGGCTCTCGCGCAAAGTCGCGGGGGTGTCCGGGCGGGCGGCAATCGTGTTGCGGACGGAGTCGTCCACGTCTGAGGCCAGCACGTCCCGCAGCTCAGCGGGCAGGTTCGGATGGGCTGCCACGGCCCTGCGAACGGCGGAATCCGGGTCGCCCGCCAGCTCCGGGGTCGGGTCGGCATGGCGGACGGCGGTGGCGCGGGTCTCCGGATCGGCAAGGAGAACGGGCAACAGGTCCGCCGGCGGTGAGTACGCCGATACGGCAGACCTCCGGACCTCCGGTTCGGAGTCTGCCAGCAGAGCCCGGCGCACCGGCTCCGGTGCGTCCCTCCAGTACTGGACGACGTACGACCGCACACTCGGCTCGGCGTCTTCGGCCAGAACGGCCAGGAGTTCAGGGGACAGATGCTCGTTCATCGCGAGGAACGAGCGCACGAAGGCATCCTCGTCGTTCGCCAGGCGGGCCAGAAGCCCAGGCGGCTCGTCCGCGACGTTCGCCGCGACCGCGGCCCGGACTGACGGTTCCGGATGCTCCGCCAAGCGAGCCCTCACCGTCGCAGGCACGTGGCCGTTCGCAGCGAGAGTACGTATGGACCCGAGCCTGATGACCTCCTCTATCGTCTCCTCCGTCAGGTCCTTGCGCAGAAGAGCCGCCGAGCGGCGGGCTTGCGGGTGCTGGAGCAATCTCCACAGAAGGTCGGCGGGGAGATCCTCTTGGATGGCAAGAGCGCTCAGTTCGGCATCCAGGTTCATGAACCGCAGGCTAAGGGTTGTCCCGCAACTCGTCTTTGGCAGCGCGAGGGCGGCCGGCCGGGAGCGCGTCCCGGGTTCCCTTCGGGAGGCACTGACCTCCCCGCCGCAGGCATGGCAGGTCCGGTACTTCGCCGTCCTGGCCGAGGAACTGCACTTCGGGCGGGCCGCCGAGCGGCTGTACGTCGGTCAGCCGGCCGTCAGCCAGCAGATCCGCCGGCTGGAGCGGGAGTTCGGTCTGGAGCTGTTCGACCGCACGACGCGGAGGGTGGCTCTGACACCCGCCGGGCAGGCGCTCCTGCCGCACGCACGCGCCCTGCTGGACGCCGGACGGGCCTTGTCCGAGGCGGCGTCCGGGCTGCGCGCGCGGCGGGAGACCACGCTGAGGCTGGGTACCAGCACCGGTCTGGGCCCTCGGCTGCAGGAGCTGCTCTGCGGCCTGGCCGAGCGCGTGCCCGCGCTGCCGGTGGAGCCGGTCGGGCTGCCCCTGGCGACGCGTCTGCGGCAGGTGCGGGACGGGGAGCTGGACGCGGCCTTCGTGCGCGGTGCGCATCGCGTGCCCGGCCTGGAGCTGCTGCCGCTGTGGGAGGAGGAGCTGGTCGCCGCCCTGCCCGGGCGGCATCCGCTGGCCGCGGCGGCCGAGGTGGCCCCGGCGGACCTGGCCCGGCTGCCGCTGCGGATCGTCACGCGCGAGGAGAACTCGCCGCTGGTGGACGCCGTGACCGCGGTCTGCCGTGCGGCGGGCTTCGAGCCGGTCCTGGGCCCGCCGTTCACCAACGACCAGGACACCCTGGCCGCCATCGGGGCGGGCGGCAGCACCTGGACCGTCTACTACGCCGCCCAGGCCGGGATCCAGCCGGCTCCGAACGTCGCCTTCCGCCCTTTCACCGCCCCCGCACCGACCGTCCTGACCTCCCTGGCCGTCCGGCCCGATCCCCCGTCCCGTTCCCTGGTCGCGCTGCTGGACGCCTGCCGCGGCCTCGGGTAGGGCAGGGGTGTGAGGGCTCGGAGCGGTGCCGGCACGTCCACGGGTGCCGGGGCCCGCCCCTGAGTGAGCGGCAGGGGTCCGGGCGTCGCCTTCCGTCTCCCGCCACCCCGAACGCGACCTCATGGCCGGCCAATTGCATGTGGCTGATTCAGGTTAACCGCGGGTAAGGTGATCACCGCGTCGATGGCGGCCCTGACCAGGCCGCACCGGCGCGCGTCATCGGCGGCCGGGGGAACGGTGCCGCTTCGGGGGATGAGAAGAACTCGCTTCGCCGCGACACCGGCCGCCGACCAGCACCGGACCGTCCGGTGCTGTCGTCTGTGCCTGCCGGTCCGCGGACCGGCCCGCGTGCTGCCTCCTCTGGCTCGATCCGCTCCTCGGGTTGCCTTCATCCGCCGTGAAGGACAGCATTCGTGCGCTCAAGACCAGGCATGTTCTCCCGGAGATCGTTCAGATCCCGGCTCTTCACTCCCGCCGTCACATCCATCGGCACGATGGCCGTTCTGGCCGGTCTGGCCGTTCAGCCCGCCGTGCTCGACCGTGCCACCGCGCTGCGCGCCGCCGCGGCCGGCAGCTCAGAGGACTGGCTGACGGACACCGCCGCCGAGCAGTGGCGCCAGGACCAGTGCCTGATGGCCGACGTCCTGCGCCTGGGCGGGCCGGCCATGGCGCAGGTCGCCCAGGACGGCCTCAACCAGCCGCAGGACAAGCTCCACGCCCTGGCAGACCGCAAGCACTGGGAGCAGACCCCGCTCGCGGCCGCGTACCAGAAGGACAAGGACGCGGCGAGCAGCGCCATGACGGCGCTCAGCTCCCTGCGGGACACGTGGAAGAAGCCCCTGGAGGGGCTGACCACCCCGGGCGGCATCAACGAAGCCGACTTCCACTGGCCGCCCGGCTCGCCCGGTGACGGCAAGCAGGACTTCTACACCCAGACCGGGCTCGCCAAGTGGACCGCCGACCGGTTCTGGACCTCCGAGAGCGACTTCTACGAAGACCCCACGCCCCTGGCGCCCAAGGCCACCGTCACGGCGGTGAAGGGCCTGGGCGCGCCCCTGTACGGCAAGGACCCGGACCCCCAGCAGGTCACGGGCGACGCCTGGCTCCGGGCGATCGCGGAACGCGACGCGTACAAGCACCTCACTGACTGGTCCCTGGAGCCGACGGGCGCGGACAACGCCCGCCTGTTCCTGGCGTCCGGCGGGTTCGCCCGTACGGCCCCGAAGGCGGGGACGGCGGAGTACCGCATCGCGGTCGAGGACCTGAAGTCCCGTTTCGCCTCCTGTGCGTGGCGCGACCCGATCGACCCGGCGAAGGTGCTGGGCGGGATCACCGAGACGGCCGCCGCCGAGTGGCAGAAGGAGATCGCCTCCCAGCAGACGCAGCGGAACCAGATCCTGACCGCGAACAAGGACGCCACCCGGTCCCTGAGCGCGGGCGCCAAGGCCCTGGGTGAACTCCTCGGCCACTCGTGGGTGGCCGACCACGCCGCCCGCTTCCAGGACTACTGGTCGCCCGGCGGCGTCGGGGCGGTCGGCGAGAGCCCGACGACGATCCAGGTCGACGGCGCGAGCGGCAAGTGCCTCGACGTGGAGGGCGGCGGTACGGCCGACGGCACGCCGGTCCAGGTGTACACGTGCACGGGCTCCGGGGCGCAGTCGTGGCAGCTGTTCGCCGACGACCACGGGCTGCACCTGCGGAACTCCAAGTCCTTCAAGTGCCTGGAGGTGGCGTCGAACAAGAACGCCAACGGCACCCGGATCCAGATCGCGACCTGCGACAGCTCGCCGGCGCAGACCTGGGACTTCAACCTGCGCGCCACGACCGGCCTGAAGAGCGTCGGCACCGGCAAGTGCGTGGACCTTCCGAAGTACGACAACGGCACGAACACGCGGCTGTGGGACTGCAACGGGTCGGGCCCGCAGAAGTTCGACGTGAAGCCGTCCGGCAACACCGGTTCCGTGCCGCCCAAGGCGGAGTTCGACAAGGCGAAGAAGGCCGTCACCGACGCCCAGACGGGCGCGAAGAAGCAGCTCGACGTCCTCAAGGCGCAGGCCGCGGCGGCGAAGAAGGCCGCGGCCGCCAGCGACACCGCCGAGCAGGCCGCCTACGCGGCCGCGGACGCGGCCGGCGCGCCGCGGGGCCGTGGTCTGCTGGTCGGTCAGCAGAAGGCACAGGTCACCAAGGGTGCGGTGGCCGCGCTCGACGCGATGGTGAAGGCGGGTGAGACCGCCGAGGCCGCCACCCGTGCCTCCGGCGCGGACAGCGACACCATCGCCCAGCGCGCCCTGGCCCAGGCCGCCCAGGCGAAGGCCGAGTTCCGCCGGGAGGCCGCGCAGACGGCCGAGCTCCAGGCGAAGGCCGCCGCCGAGTCGGCGAAGTCGCACCGGGACAACGCCAAGAAGGAAGCGGAGACCGCGAAGGCGAAGCTCGGCGACGCGCTGAAGGCGGAGGCCGACGCCAAGACGGCTGCCGCAAACGCCCACGCCAAGCGGCTCGCCGCCGAGGCCGAAGAGGCCACGGCGAAGAAGGAGAAGG
This sequence comes from Streptomyces sp. NPDC043896, assembly GCF_056435605.1. NCBI lineage: Bacteria > Bacillati > Actinomycetota > Actinomycetes > Kitasatosporales > Streptomycetaceae > Streptomyces > Streptomyces sp. NPDC043896. Next base: position 82,509 of record NZ_JBWKEE010000014.1, on the reverse strand, counting down.
AGGCCGCGGCCGCCAAGCAGGCCGAGGCCGCCCAGCACAAGAAGAACGCGGAGGCGGAGGCGACGAAGGCGGCGAGCGCCCGGACGAAGGCCGAGGCCGCCGAGAAGACCGCGGTCGAGCGGAAGAACGGGGCCGTCAAGGCCCGCGACACCGCCAAGGCCAAGCGCGACGACGCCTGGCAGGCGGAGCAGAAGGCCGACGCCGCGCGCGCCAAGGCCGATGCCAAGGCCGCCTACGCCGCGGCCGTCGAGGCCGGCCCGGAGGCCACCGCCGCACGCGCGGCCGCCGACCAGGCCGACACGTACGCCACCCAGGCGGAGACGGCGGCCGGCAAGGCGCGAGGCGAGGCCGACGCGGCGACGAAGGCCGCCTCCGAGGCGGACGCGGCCGCGACCCGCGCCGAGGCGGCGGCCAAGCGCGCACGCTCGGACGCCGACGGCGCACAGGCCGCGAAGCTGAAGGCGGACGCCGCCGTGCGGACGGCGACGAGTGCCGCCGCCGACGCGATCGACGCCTCCGAGCGTGCCGCGTTCTCGGCGCGGGCGGCCGTCTCGCAGGCCAACGAGGCCGACAAGCAGGCCAAGACCGCCAAGACCGACGCGGACAAGGCCAAGACGGAGGCCGGCAAGGCCCGCGCCGCGGCCGCCAAGGCGGCGGGTCACGCGTACGTGACGGCCCAGGCGGCGGTGGACGCGGGCAAGGCGGCCGCGCAGGTCGCCAAGCCCGCGAACGACGCCGTCCAGCTCGGCTCGCCCTACGTCACCACCGACTCGGCGGCGAGCCTGGTCGTGCTGACCGGGCAGGCGTCGAAGACCATCGCGGAGCAGCAGAAGGCCGTCGCCGACGCCCACGCCAAGAACGCGCAGGAGGAGGCCGCCTCGGCCAAGGCCCTCGCCGACCAGGCGAAGGGCGACACGAAGGCCGCGTACGAGCACGCCGCGAACGCCGCCAAGTACGCCTCGGACGCCCGGACCTACGCCAAGGAGGCGCTCGGCTACTCGGCCGACGCCGCGAAGTCCGCGTCCCTGGCCTCGGCGTCGCTGGCCCGCAGTACCGAGTACGCCGGTCAGGCCGCGGCGGACGCCGTGGCAGCGGACCAGGCAGCCGGACGCTCCGAGGGCCACGCCAAGGCGGCCCGCGACTCCGCCGACCAGGCGGCCCTCGACGCCTCCGCCGCCCGCGCGGCGGCGACCCGTGCCGAACAGGAGGCGAAGGCCGCCCGGGAGGCCGCCGACCGCGCCGCGATCGCCGCGACCGAAGCCGAACAGGCCGCGAAGGACGCCGACAAGTACGCCAAGGAGGCCCAGGAAGCCGCGGACCGGGCCGAGAAGGCCGCCAAGGCGAGGCAGATCGACACCGGGACCGTCCCCGACGGAGTCGGCGGGTCCATCGGCAGGATGTTCTACCTGATCAACCGCACCGAGCAGATCGGTGAACCGCAGACCCTCAAGAAGACGGACGGCTGCGAAGGCTGGATCGACGCGCTCTTCTACAAGGGCGACTGCACGATGACCGTCAAGATCCGGTACAAGGCCTTCCTCGACCTGTACCTGTGCACCTCGGACACCGCGGACCCGAAGATGGGCACGTGTCCGCCGGGCGCGACGCTCTACCTGGGCGAGTACCCGACGGACGAACTGTCCCAGGAGATCACGCGCACCATCTCGATCGGCGAGTACCAGTCGGGCGTCGACCCGGTGGACATCCTCTTCGGTCACTGGATCAAGTGCGCCCAGATGTGGCCCGGTGGTGAGGGCGGAAGCTGGGGCGGGTGCGCCTGGGCGGCCCTGGACGTCGCCCTGCTGTTCTCGGGGAAGATCCTCAAGCCCATCGCCGACGGCATCGCCGCCGTGGACGCCGCCCTGCGCACCGGGATCGGCGTCGCCGACGCCCTGAAGGCGCTGCGGCAGCTGAGGCTCAACCCGGAGGCCCTGGCGGTCATCGAACAGGAGGTCAACCTGGCCCAGGCCATCTTCGGCTCCTGCAAGACGAACAGCTTCCCGGCCGCCACACCCGTGCTCATGGCCGACGGATCACACCGCCCGATCAGCTCCCTCCGAGTCGGCGACACGGTACTGGCCGGCGACCCCGCCACCGGAACCGTGCAGGCCGAGCCGGTCACCGACACCTTCCAGCACCCGGCCGACCGGATGGTCACCATCGGCCTCGCCGACGGCAGCAGCCTGGACACCACGCCCGGTCACAAGATCCACGCCGAGAAGCGCGGCTGGATCCCCGCCTCCGAACTGCGTACGGGAGACCTGCTGCGCCGTCCGGGCGGCGAACTGGTCGCGGTGGCGGACGTCCGCGGGGCGGCCGACGGGGCCGGCCGGCAGGTCTACGACCTCACGGTCGGCGGCCTGCACACCTTCTACGTCCGCACCGAGGGTCCTCGCGCGTCGGACGTGCTGGTCCACAACTGCCTCAACCTCGGCGACGAACTCCTGCCGAAGCTCTCGTCGTACAAGGACGAGATGCACACGCTCCGCGAGCACGTGAACCCGACTCCGACGGAAGCGTTCGGGCATGCCGCGCGGAAGGATGGGCCGAACTCGGTGTGGACCAGCCAGGACATCGCCCAGCAGGCCATCCAGCACGTCTTCGAGGAGTACTTCACCGTCATGAAGGAAGGCAAGAGGGTGGTGGACACCGATAAGCTCAAGAGTTTCAACCAGAAGCTCGCCAAGGCGAGGGACGGCCAGATGTTCGCGGAGATCAAGGGCAAGTGGACTGCCCATACGTCCCTGGGGAAGACGTACTACCCGGACGGCAGCACGGTGAGGAACACCGGTAACGGCGTGACGTTGAGACTGATGAAGGTGAAGGGTCACACCAACGGATACACCATCATGAGCGCATTCCCCACGGGGCTGGCATGACCGAGGGACGCCCCGCCTACTACGAGCTCGGCTACGGCGAGGACTTCGGTCTGACCGCCCTGGCCGAGCACATCGGACTCGCCGGCCCGGGCACCGGTCTTGCCGCCGCCGTCGTGTGCGCGGAGGGGATCGCCGACCGGTCGGAGGGCGAGGAGGCCGTGGAACTGGGTGAGGACGCCCGCCGCCTGCTGGCCTCGGGTCTGCCGGAACACGTCCTGTCCACGGTGTGGCTGGCCGCCTCCGGTCAGCCCTTCGACCCGGCCGGCCACGGCATGACCTGCCGCGCCTGGCTGGAGCGGGTCTCGGAGATCTCCACGGCACGGCTCCGCCAGGACGGGCGCTCCTACGCTCCGCCGCCGGTCCGGCCGGTGCGGGACGCGGAGCTGTGCCGGCTGGTGGTGGCGGAGCTCGGGGCCGCGGCCCCGGCCCTGGGGCCGGACCTCGTCGACGCGCTGGAACAGGTGGTGGCCGGTGCCGACGGTGACCTCGGCACACGGCTGTTCCTCCGCGCGCTCAAGGCGCGTTCCGTGCCCGTGCCGTACGAGCGGTACCGTCGCCTGCTGGCGCTGGGCTGGCGGTTCGGCTTCCCGCCGGCCGTCGTCCACGACGGCCTGGCCGTCGTCTGGCCTCCGGTCAGCACCACCCGGCAGGGCATGGACGGGGACTTCGGGCTCTCCCGGCTCTCCTGGCTGTTCGCCGCGGGGTGGCACCACCGCACTCCCCGGGCGGCCGTCGCGCACGCCCTGACGGACGACGGGTACGAACGCCCTCCCGGTTCGGAGGCGGCCGTCCTGTGGGAGGACACCCGGCGGCTGCTCGGCTCCGGTCTGTCCGACGCCACGATCACCTTGCTGTGGCTGGCGGCGACGGAGCGGGGCCACAACATCGACCAGTTCGGTGTCGGCGGCCGGGAGTGGCTGGAGCAGGTCGTCGAGGTGTGCGAGCGGCACCTGGCCGAGGTGGCACCCGCCTACGTCCCCGGGCTCCCCGCCGTGCGCACGGACGGCGGGGAGGCGGTCCTGCGGGAGCTCAGGGACCTCGCCCCCCTCGCCGCGGGCACGGTGATCAGCCCCGGCTTCCATCCCCTGGAGGGCGCCGACGTGATGGAAGCGCTGGAACAGGTCGTCACCCGGGTCGACCCCGACCTCGGGTTCCGGCTGTTCCTGCGGGTGGTGGGGAATCTGCAACTGCCGCTCACCGAGGAGCAGTACGCCCGCTACGAGGGCCTCGCCGACCGTTTCCGGTACGGCGAGGACCACCTCCTCTTCTCGGTCCGGCACCTGGTGCGGCACACCTGACCGACCTGCCCGAACCGGTACGCACGACCAGGGCGCCCCTCCCCCGGAGGGGCGCTCTGCGTGGTCGGGGCCATATTCGGTGGCGCCGTCGCGCGTGCCCGGGAGAATGCGGGCATGCGCATCAGAGCCGTACGCCCGGACGAGCTGCCGCTCCTCCAGGACGTCGAGAGGGCCGCCGGGCAGTGTTTCCGGGACATCGGCATGCCGGAGATCGCCGACGACGAACCGCTCCCCCTCGGTGAGCTCGCCCGCTACCACCGCGCCGGGCTGGCCTGGGTCGCGGCCGACGCCGCCGACCTGCCGGCGGCCTACCTGATCGCCGACCGGGTCGACGGCAACCTGCACGTCGAGCAGGTGTCGGTGCACCCGCACAGCTCGCGCCGGGGAGTGGGCCGGCTGCTGCTGGAGCATCTGGCGGAGCGTGCCGCGAGCGAGGGGGTGCCCGCCCTGACGCTCACCACGTTCACCGGGGTGCCGTGGAACGCCCCCTACTACGCGCGCTGCGGCTTCCGCCTGATGGACGACGAGGGCCTCACTCCGGGTCTGCGGCGGATCCGCGAGCGCGAAGCGGCGCACGGCCTGGACCGGTGGCCGAGGGCCTGCATGCGCCGGGACCTGTGACGTCCCGGCGCCCGTGGGAGCGTCCCCCGGACGGGCCGCCCGGCGGGCAGGCGCCCGCGGCCGGCCGGAGGATGGGGGCCGGGGTACGCGACGGGAGCCGAGCAGGATGCCGAACACCACTGGTCGTGCGTACGGGGCGCGCGGCGCCCTGGCGGGCGTACTGCTCCTCGCCGGGATCGCCGCCGCCGGATGCGGGGGCGAGGACCTCGGCACCGCGCGGGGCCCCGGAGCCGCGGCGAAGACCGGCAGGGTCACCGTCGTCTACGAGGACCGGACGGTCGCACCGCAGGACCGGAAGGCCGTCGCGCTGGTACGGGACTCCCGGGTGCTGGAGCGGCTGGCCGACTGGGTGAACGGGGCGCTCGCCCTCCCGCACGACCTGGTCGTGAAGGTCACCGCCGCCGTGCCGCCCGGCGTCACCGACGCCGTCACCCAGCCGGACGGCGGGACGATCTTCATCCCGCCCTCGTTCCTGACCGAGCTCCAGGAGACCTCCGCCGGGATCGTGAAGACGGTCGAACGGCCCTCCCCGTTCCCGGCGTCCGCGTACAACACGGGCGACCTGACCGTGCTGACGACCGAGTTCATCTTCGGCCACGAGATGGGCCACGCCCTGCAGCGGCAGTTCCCGCTGGCCAACCTCGGCCTCGAAGAGGACGCGGCCGACGGGTTCGCGTCCTTCTACACCGTCAACGAGGTCGGCCCGGGGCCGTCGCTGGCGGCCGCGATGCTCTTCGACGAGATCGCCCGCAAGGAGGGCCGGCTGACCCTGGAGAACCTGGCGAGCGACCACCCCGTCACCCAGCAGCGGGTCTTCAACTTCCTCTGCTACCTGGAGGGCAGCGACCCGGGGAAGTACCACCGGCCCCTGGTGGACGACGGCTACCTCCCGAAGACCCGCGCCCCGCTGTGCCCGCAGGCGTGGGCGATGCTGGACTACGGCTGGTGGACCCAGCTCCGGCCGCACTTCGCCGGGGCGTACAAGGCGCGGGGGGACGAGGAGCAGCGGAGGGCGCACGCGCGGCTGATCGCGGAGACGAAGGCCTTCGAGAAGCAGCTCGACGAGCTCCGCACCAGCCAGTGACCAGTGCCTCCACCCGGCCCGGGTGGATCTCCCGGACCACAGACGTGGGGATCCCGGGCCTGCGGTAGTGGACTTTCGGCAGTGCCGCGGGGGCGCGGAGTTCCGTAGGGTCGCGTTCGTGAAAACCGTGATCATCAAGGCCCAGGTGCGGGCACCGGTACTGTCCGCAGGCCTCTTCATCGGGGCGGTGGCGGGCGTTGGCACAGGTGTCGCCACCCTGTGGTGGGGCATACCGGCGGCGGTCTGCGCCTTCCTCGCGGGCCGGCAGCCCGGGCGGAACCGGAGCACGGGGGCCGCCTTGGCCGGAGTGCTCGCGGCCGCTGTCGTGGCCGTGCTCCTGGTGCCGGCGTGGCTGGGCTGGGCGAGCCGGTTCGTGGGGCTGTTGCTCGTGGCGGCGATGCTGCCGTGGTTCGCGGGCCGGTTCCTGCGCCAGTACCGCGAACTGGTGCGCGCCGGGTGGGAGCGGGCCGCGCGGCTGGAGCGGGAACAGCATCTGGTCGCCGAACAGGCCCGGTTGCGCGAGCGGACCCGGATCGCGCAGGACATGCACGACCTCCTCGGCCACGACCTCAGCCTCATCGCCCTGTCCGCGGGGGCACTGAAGCTGGCGCCCGGCCTGTCCGAGGACCACCGGGCGACCGCACGGGACATCCGCGCCAGGGCGGGAGCCGCCGTGGACCGGCTCGGCGAGGTGATCGGCGTCCTGCGCGAGCCGTCGGATCCGGCTGCCGGGTCCGAGCCCGGCGCCGGGCTCACCGAACTCGAACGCCTGGTGGACCGGGCGGCCGCGGCGGGGCTTGACGTCCGGCTGCGTGTGGAAGGCGAAGCGGCGGCCGGTGACGCCCTGCCGGTCGTCGAGCGGGCCGTGCAGCGCGTCGTCCAGGAGGCGCTGACGAACGTTGCCAAGCACGCGCCCGGGCACCGGGCGACCGTCGTCGTCCGGTACGTGGATGGACGGACCGAGGTCAGTGTGACGAACGAGCCGGTGTCCGCCGCGTCTGCGGCCCACCATGACCACGCCGCCCGTCCCGCACCCGGGTCGCGGGCCGCCGCAGCCGGCGAGGGCCACCGCTTCGGGCTCATCGGCCTGGATGAACGCGTCCGACTGGCCGGCGGCACGTTCACATCGGGCCCCGAGGGCGGCGGGTTCGCCGTCCGGGCCAGGCTCCCGCACCGTCCCGGGGCCGTGCCCCCGCCGCGCCGCGCCGAGTCCGGTGATGCAGGTGACGTACTGCCTCCCGAGCACCGCAGTGCCCGTCGGCGGCTGGGCCGTACCGCCGCCGCGGCCGTCCTGGTGCCGCTGTGCACCTCCGCGTTGCTCATCGGCGGGGTGCGGGTGTGGGACACCGTGACGGCACGGCAGTCGGTACTCGCCCCCGAGGACTACGCCCTGCTGCACATCGGCCAGCCCCGCGCGGAGGTGGCGCCGTACCTGCCCGAGCGCCAGACGACCCGCCGCCCGGCGGCGCCCACGCCCCCACCCCACGATGCGGCCTGCGAGTTCTACGTACGGACCGGCGACCCCTTCGACGACCACTCGGGGGACGTCTACCGTCTCTGCTTCCGGGCCGGCCGCCTGGTCTCCACCGACGAGTACACCGGGAAGGACGTCCGATGATCCGGATCCTGATCGCCGACGACGAACCCATGATCCGCGCAGGTGTCCGCGCGGTCCTCGCCACCGATCCCGGCATCAGCGTCGTCGCCGAGGCGGCCGACGGCCACCGGGCGGTGGAGCTGGTCCAGCGCCACCGCCCGCAGGTGGCCGTCCTCGACATCCGGATGCCGGGGACCGGCGGTATGGAAGCCGCCGCCGAAATACGGAGGACCGTCCCCGAGACGGGGATCGTGATGCTGACGACGTTCGGCGAGGACGAGTACATCCTGCGCGCCCTGAGTGAGGGGGCCGCCGGCTTCCTGATCAAGTCCGGTGAGCCGGAAGAGCTGATCGCCGGTGTCCGGGCGGTCGCCGACGGCGCCGCCTATCTGTCACCGAAGGTCGCGGCCAGGGTCGTCGCGCACCTCGCCGCCGGCGGTGCGGGCGCCCAGGCCGGCCGTCGCGCCGCGGCCCGCGCGCGCGTCGAGGCGCTCACGGCCCGGGAGCGGGACGTGCTCGGGTTCCTCGGCAGCGGGTTCTCCAACGGGCAGATCGCGCGCCGTCTGCGGCTGGCGGAGGGGACGGTGAAGGCCCACGTCAGCTCGATCCTCGCGCGTCTCGGGGTCGACAACCGGGCTGCGGCGGCCGTGGTCGCGCACGAGGCCGGCGTGGTCCCGGTGCCGTCCGGCCGGCCGGGGTACGAGGAAGGCTGACACCGGCCGTACGGCGACGGCGATCGGCAGTACGAGGAGCCACACGGTCACCACGGCCGTCGCGCCGAGCGCCGCGCCGGCCAGGACGTCGTGCGGGTAGTGCACCCCGACCAGCACCCGCAACAGGGCGGCCGCCCCGGCCACCGGCAGCACCAGGACCGCGAGCCGGGGGCGTATCAGGGTCGCGCCGACTGCCAACGCGACCGCCAGGGTGGCGTGGTTGCTGGTGAACGACCAGTCGCCCGGCTCGGGGCACGCCGCGAGGGCCGAGACCCCTGGCAGGGCCCGGCACGGCCGTTCCTCGTCGACGAGGAGTTTGATCGCCTCGCTGAGCCCGTAGGCGACGACGGTCCCGGCGGCGGCCACGGCCACCCCGGCCAGGCCGGGCGCGTCACGGCGGCGAAGGGCGCTCCATCCGACCCAGGCCATCAGCAGGCCCAGGAACAGCAAAGTGCTCTCGCTCGCGGCTTCCAGGGCGGTGCCGGCCCACGCCGGCCCGTCCGCCACGCTCCCGGTCAGCGCCCGGTAGGCCCTCGCCGAGAGGCCCGCCGTGACGTGCACCGGTCCGTTCGTGTCCACTGCGCCGTCCGGTGCCAGCCACACCACGGACGCTGCCCCCGCCCCGGCCGACGCGACCGCCGCCGGCAGTCGCCGGCCCCACCCGTACCGCTTGATCGATTCCATGCCTGCGACGGTAGGAACACCGCAGGCCGGATGCCCTGGCCGAACGGCAGCCCGGTACCCCGACGATCGTCAGGGTTGACCGACGCAGGCTGAAGGGACGGGACCGGCTGGTGCCGGCGGCGTACCGCCCGGCTGCCGTTTCGGGAGCCAGCGCAGGGCTGCGGCGCCGAGGGCGGCGTGCAGTGCGCCGGCGGTGATCGCGACGACGTGCAGGCCGGTCACGAAGGCCGCCTTGGCGTCCGCGGCCGTCGCCGCGCCGAGGCCCGGGAGCCGGAGGGTTTCGTCGAGGGTGGGGGCCAGGCCGGGGCCGTTCAGGCGGAGGACGAACGCGGCGAGCGAGCCGAGGAGCGCGATGCCCAGGGCGTTGCCGATCTCGTTACTGGTCTCGGCGATGGCGCCGGCCGCTCCGGCCCGTTCCGCGGGGACCGCTCCGACCGCGGTGTCGGCGACCACCGCGAACGAGATGCCGTAGCCGATCCCGGCGACGGCGGTGGACAGGACGTACCAGCCGATGCCGCCGGTGGCGGTGACCGCGAGCAGCGCCAGCAGGCCGGCGGCGATGGCGAAATGGCCGGTGATCAGTACCGCCCGCCTGCCGACGCGGTCGACGACGCCGGGGACGACGACGGAGGTGACGGTGAGGACCGCTGCCCCGGGGAGCGCCAGCAGGGCGGCGTGCAGCACGTCCAGGCCGAGGACCGACTGCAGGTAGCTCCCGCTCAGATAGGCGGCTGCCGACCAGGCCGCGAGCGGAAGCAGCCCGGTGATGATCGCGATGGTGAAGACGCGGTCCCGGAAGAGCGAGAAGTCGATCAGCGGGTGGTCGAGCCGGCGCTGTCGGGCCGCGAACCAGACGAGCAGAGCGGCACCGCCGGCCATCGCTCCGACCGGCAGGGCGGCGATCCCCTCGGCAGCCAGGTGCTTCAGGCCGTAGACGGTGGACAGCAGCCCGGCCGCGGAGGTGACCACGCTGAGCGCGTCGATCCGTCCGGGGCGGGCAGCGCGGACCTCGCCGAGCAGCACCGGCGCGAAGACCAGGAAGAGGACGATGACCGGCAGGTTCACCAGGAACACCGAGCCCCACCAGAACCGCTCCAGCAGCAGCCCACCGACGACCGGACCGACCGCGAAACCGGCGGCGAACGCGGCCGCGAAGATCCCGATGGCCCGCGCCCGGCGACGCGGCTCGGGGAAGAGCTCACTGAGTACGGCCAGTGCCGAGGGCAGCAGGGTGGCACCGGCGATGCCCATCAGCACCCGGCACGCGATCAGCAGTCCGGGCGTCGGGGCGAACGCCGCAGCGGCGGAGGCCAGCCCGAAGACGGCCGTGCCGAGGGTCAGCAGCCGCAGGCGTCCGTACCGGTCGCCGATGCTGCCGAAGGCGATCAGCAGGGAGCCGACGGCGAAGCCGTAGCCGTCCAGGATCCACAGGGCCTGGTCGGCGGTCGGGGACAGGTCCTGGGAGATCCGCGGCATCGCCAGGAAGAGGACCGATCCGTCCATGGAGACCAGGAGGACCGGCCCGAGAACCGCCAGGAGGCCGAGCCAGGACCGGAGTTCCGACCGCCCGGCGAGGATCGGACGCGTGCGCTTCCGCCGTTCCCGGGTCTGGGGATGGGGGTGTGGCTGTGGCTGTGGCTGTGGCTGTGGCTGTGTATGGGGCTGTGTATGGGGCTGGGGCTGGGGTTGTGTATGGGGCTGTGTCTTCCTCATGGCCACCACGCTCGGCGCAGGCGCGCCTCGCAGCCATCCCACCCCCGTGGGTACACCCGGCAGGTACACCCTCGGCGCTCCACCCGGCACCGTCCACGGCCTACTGTCGAGGGCATGGAAAGCCTGGGAGCGTTTCTGAAGAGCCGTCGGGACCGGATCACGCCCGCCGAGATCGGACTGCACACCTACGGCACCTCGCGCCGCGTTCCCGGGCTCCGGCGCGAGGAGCTCGCCCAGCTCGCCGGGGTCAGCGCCGGCTACTACACGCGCCTGGAGCAGGGGCTGGCCGGGTCCGCCTCCGGACAGGTGCTGGACGCGCTGGCGCGGGTACTGCGCCTGGATCAGGTGGAGAGCGCCCACCTGCACAACCTCACCCGGCAGTCCGGCCGTTCCGGCCTGAGCGAGCCCCCGGCCGAGACGCCGCACGAACGCGTCCTGGCCCTCCTCGCCTCCCTGGACCAGGCCACGCCCGCGGTACTCCTCGGCCGTCGCGGGGACATCCTGGACTGGAACCGCGCCGGGCACGCCCTGCTGGGCCACGGCTTCGCCTTCGATGCCCCGCAGGACCCGGACCGCCGGCCGTCCGTCCCCCGGGAGTTCTTCCTGGACCCGCTCGCACGCGACTTCTACCGCAACTGGTCCGAGCTGGCCGAGATCCACGTCGGCTACCTGCGGCTCACCGCGGGCCGCTACCCCACCGACGCGCGGCTCGCCGCTCTGCTCGGCGAGATCACGATGGGCAGCGACGCGTTCGCCGGACTGTGGGCCGCGGGCGACGTCCGTGACTGCACCACCGCCGCCATGCACCTCCGCCACCCGACCGCCGGCGCCCTCAGCGTCACCTACCAGGTCTGGCTCCAACCCGACAGCCCCGACCACCGCCTGGAGTTCTACACCCCGAACGACCCCGCCTCCGCCGACGCCCTGCGGACGCTGGTCCCGCAGACCTCCGGGAGCCCGGGGCCGGGTGGTCGGTCCCGCCCCTGACGACCTGTGTGCGGGCGCGGAGCGGCGGCAGCGGCCCGGGGGCCGCCGGCCCGTCATCGGCACCGCGCCCGTCGGCGCCGGCCCGGCGGCTGCCCGGCCGGCGAGCGGGCGCTACGTCACGCGGGCACGTGGAGGGGCGGGTGGTCGAGTACGCGGGGCTTGTACTCGACCAGCTGGATGCGGCCGTCGAAGGTGCGGTGCCCGGTCATCTCGAGGGCGACGTCGGGGTAGCCGTCGTAGATGCGTTCCGCGCCCGTGGCCCCGGTGATCACCGGGAACATCACGACCCGGAAGCGGTCGACGAGTCCGGCCCGGAGGAGGGACCGGCACAGGCTGAGGCTGCCGATCGTGCTGAGGACGCCCGGGCCACTCGCCTTCATGGCGCGGACGGCCTCGACGGCGTCGTCGCGGACGAGCGTGGAGTTGGCCCACGTCAGCGGCTCCTTGAGCGAGGAGGAGAACACCACCTTGGGCGCTTGAGTGAGCTCGTCGACGGACGCCTCCTCCTCGGGCCGGAACTCGTCCTGCCCGGACGGGACCTCGCCTGCGGCGAAGCCCGACATCAGGCGGTAGGTGTTCGCTCCCATCAGGTAGGTGACCTCGGGCTGCTCGCCGAGCCACGCGAGGTACTCCGGTCCTTCGAGGCCCCAGAACCCGGGCCAGCCCTCGCCCGACGCGTGGCCGTCGAGGGAGGTGATGAAGTCGACGAGAAGCTCCGACATGACGGTGTCCTTTCCTCAGGTGTCACCAGCTTGGACCGGCCGGAAGCCGAAAACTCATCGGCCGCGCTGTGGAGGAACGGGGAAGCGGCCCGGGCCCACCGTCACGGTCAGCCCGGCCACGTGCGACGCTCGGGGGCCAGCCGACTTGCCGATGGACGTCTCGATGCCCGGGACCGGCCTGATGGCGACGCCGAGCGGCGCAGCTGCCCGCCCGCTGCCCGCCCGCTGGTTCGTGGGGTGGCACGGGGGCCGGGGCCGGACTCCGGCCCGGCGCTCCCACACGTACAGGCTGACCGTCGCGGGCAGGCCGAGCACGGGGAGGTGCTGCGGCGCCCGAGGCGTGGCGTCCCCCGGCGGCCGATCCCGGTGGGGTGTCAGGCGCCGCCCAGCCAGCTGGTGGCGTCGAGGCGGAACGCGGTCTCCGCGGGGACGACGCTCCGCAGCGCGACCTCGATCTCCCGCATGCGCTCCGCGCCCAGCACCTCGGTCCACTCGGCGCGCAGGTCGTCGAACACGGCGGCCGAGCGGGCGAGGGCGGCGCGGCCGTGCGGGGTGAGCCGGACGAGTTTGCGCCGCGCGTCCCCGGGATCGTCGGTGCGCTCCACGTAGCCCAGGGCGAGCAGCCGGTCGACCGTCTTGCCGGCGGCCTGTTTGGACACCCCGAGGCGCCGTCCGATGTCGCTCGCGGTCGCGCCGTCGGCGCCGATGGCCTGCATCGCGAAGCCGTAGGCGGGGCGCAGGCCGGGGTGGCCCTCTTCGGCGAGCCGGGCGTGCAGTCGGTCGATGAGGGTGCGGAAGCCGCCGAAGAGGAGCAGGGGCAGCTCGTAGCCGGGCGTATCACCAGACCCATTGCCCCGATCGACAACCTGGTTTACTTTTACCTCGTCAACACGGTCAACCATGTTGTCGATACTAGCCTGCCCCCACCCCTCCGCACCCGTCTCCCGGGAGTCTTCATGGCCACCGACCTGCCCGCCCGCACCGCCCGCGCCGTCGCCCTGCTCCGGGAGTCCCCGCAGACCCTGGACGGCTTCCTCAAGCTCAGCGAGATGTTCGAGTCCACGACTCTGGACGCGCACTCCCGCGAGACGGTCATCCTCACCGTCGCCGCGCGCAACCAGTGCCACCTGTGCGTCGACATGCACGAGGCCAAGCTCGCAACCCTCGGCCCGGCGCCGGATCCCGAACGCCTCGACGCCATCCGCCGGTTCACCCTCCAGGTCCTGGCCTCCGCGGGCGCGGTGAGCGAGGAGGAGCTGGCGGCTTTCCAGGCCTACGGCTACACGCGCCGCAACGCCCTGGAGGTCGTCCTGGGCATCGGCACGTACACCGTCTCGACCTTCGCCAACCGGCTGACCGGCGCCGCGTAGGAACAACGCGCAGGAACAAGAACCCATGAGCCCGACCGTCACCGTGAACGGCCAGGGCCCCGCAGGCCCCGCAGGCCCCGGCCGCCACGGGCCCGCCGCCACGGGCCCGGTGCCACGGGCCCGGTGCAGGCCTGGCCGGCCGGTCGCGCGGGGCCGTGGCGCCCTGCGGCCGGCCAGGCCCGAGCAGCGCATCCCGCCTTCGGGACGCCAGGGGACGGCGTCACACCTTGCCGATGCCGAGGGTGTTCTCGCCGGGGAGCAGACCGGAGCCGATCGCGGACAGCCAGGGGCCTCCGAGCAGTTCGGCGAGGCGTGCGGTGCCGTCCGGGCCGAGGGCGTCCCAGGGGGCCGCGGCGAGTTCGTCCGTACGCCGCTCGACCTCGGCGCGCAGCTCGCGGCCCGCGTCGGTGACCTCCACGGGCGCGCCGCCCGCTGCGACGAGGCCGCGGGCCGCGAGCCGGGCGCGGGCCGCGGACCATTCGGCGGCGGACCAGCCGCGGCTCTCGAAGACCGGCTCGGGAGCGGCGCCGACCGCCGCGAAGGAGACGAGCGCCTCGACCGGGTCGAGCCCGGCGATCAGGAGCGCGGCGAGGTGACCGTCGCCGCGGTGCTCGCGCAGGACCGTCGCGGCCTGCCAGAGGACGAGGTGCGGGGCCTCGGGCCAGGGCAGGGCGGCGTTGGCGGCGGCGAGGGGGCGCCCCGCCGTCCCGGCGGCCTCGGCGGCACGGCGGGCGAGGGCGGCGGCCTCGGCGAGCTCGGGACCCTTGACGGTGTCCTCGCCGAGGACGGCCCGGTAGGTACGGTCGACGGCGCGCAGGCGTGCGGCAAGGACGTCGGCGGGGGGCACGGACGGCGTCCCGCCGGGCACGTACCGGGCGACCATGCCGGGGCTGAAGCTGTAGAAGGCCGAGGCGACCCCGGCCGGGCCGGGAGCGCCCAGGGGGGCGGAGCGCCAGGCGAAGTAGGAGGGCCAGCGCTCGGCGGTGTCGTAGCCGAGGGCGGCGGCTTCGTCGAAGGCCTCGGGGGCGTAGTAGAGCAGGGCGTGCAGGGGTTCGAGCAGGTGCCACATCTGACGTACGCGTCCGGATTCCACGGCGGTCTCCCTCGTGATCGACTCACTCATCCACGACTTGTCACTGACAAGATTGCACGCCGGTCAGCAAACTTGTCAATGACTAGATATCCGCTAAGCTGCTGCCATGACGAGCCGGAAGCCCTACCACCACGGTGACCTGCGGCAGTCCGTCCTCGCCGCCGCCCTCGACGTGATCGCCGCCGAGGGCCCCGGGGCGCTCAGCCTGCGCGACCTCGCCCGCCGCGCCGGCGTCTCCCATGCCGCCCCCGCCCACCACTTCAAGGACCGCACGGGGCTCCTGACGGCGATCGCCACGGAGGGGTACGACCGGCTGGCCGCCGCCCTCGCCGGTACGCCCGAGCTACGTGAACGCGGCGTGCGCTACGTACGCTTCGCGACGGAACACCCCGCCCACTTCCAGGTGATGTTCCAGCCGGACCTGCTCCGCACCGACGATCCGGAACTCCTCGCAGCCAGGGAACGGGCCTCCGCCGAACTGCGCGCGGGCGTCGCGGGCCTGCCGGACGTCCCCGACGCCCGCACGGCGGGCATCGCCGCCTGGTCCCTCGCCCACGGCTTCGCGACCCTGCTCCTCACCGGGAACGTCGACGCGGCAGTGGGCGACCGGGAGCCCGAGGAGTACTTCCGCTCCCTGACGGGCCTGCTCTTCGCTCCGTAGCCCCCGCGCCCTGTGAGTGGGGGCCGCCCTCGCTCTTGCGGACGGTCTCTTTCTCCCGCTCGGAGCCGACATGAAGCGGCTGCGGCCGTACCTGCCGGTCGGCAACGACCGAGGCATGAGACACCTTGGTGGCAGCCTCAAGATCAAGTATGGTCGGCCTCGATTTCGTGCGGGCCGTGACCGGCCCTATGGGGGGAATTCTTCGTGCGCCTGAACATCGTCAAGTCCGTCCGCCGCGCCCTGGGCGCGGCCGTCGGCGCCGTGCTCATCTCAGTCACCCTGCCCGCCTCCCCCGCTGCCGCCGTGGACCTGTCCAAGTGGGACCTGGTGCTCAACCTCAACAGCAGGCTGTGCCTGGAGGTGAGCGGCTGGTCCACCGCCAACGGCGCCGGGGTCAACCAGTGGGACTGCCACGGCGGGGCCAACCAGCAATGGTTCGGGGCCACCTACGGAAACGCCCGGCTCATCTACAACGCCCAGAGCGGCAAGTGCCTGGAGGTCAAGGGCTGGTCCACCGCCAACGGCGCGACCATCGACCAGTGGGACTGCCACGGCGGGGCCAACCAGCTGTGGCAGCTGCGCGCCACGAGCGACTACACGGTGGCCCTGGTCAACGTGAACAGCGGCAAATGCCTGGAGATCGGCGGCTGGCGCACCGACAACGGCGCCCCCGCCACCCAGTGGGACTGCCACTGGGGCGAAAACCAGCGCTGGTACTAGCCGGGCCGGCGCGCCCCGAGCGCGCCCGCATCGCCACAGGCGACGACAGCCGAGGACGTCGTACGCACAACCCCTGACCGCATGCTCCAGGTGCAGGTCGCGGCCGGGCCGGGGCCCGGCGGCCTCCCCGTCGGTCGTGGGCCCCGGGCCGGGCGTCACGTCAGGTCGAGTGCGCGCTGAACGGCGTCGCGTACCGCGTCGTCCGTCTCGTTCGCCAGGTGCCGGCCGAGGGCCTCGCGTCGCCGGGCGGGCAGGGTCCGCCCCTGGGGAGTGCGCGTCGTCATCAGGATGGCCGCGAGGGAGCGGACGTCGGGTACCGGATCGGCGAGTGCGGTGGTGAGCAGGTCCCGGCCGTGTTCTCCCTGCGCGGCGAGTGCGCGGAGGATCGTTTCCCTGACGGCGGCGTGACCCTCCGCGTGCAGCGCCTCCAGCAGTGTTCCGGGCAGGTCGGGGCTCGGGGCCGGGTGGGTGATGAAGGTGTAGGCGGCGGCTCGCCGCCTCGCCGGGCGTTCGTCGTTCAGGAGGGTGGCCGCGAGCTGAGGCTCATCGCCGGACATCTGGTCGGCGAACCAGTGGAGGTTCCGGTGTCCGGTCAGGACGAAGTCGAGCCACCGCTCGTACCAGGACAGGAAGTCGGGGTCGGTGTGGAAGCGGGGAGCGAAGAAGCCGTCTTCGTTGACTTCGACCAAGCGCCCGCGCCCGGGACCTGTGACGACGAGCAGCGTGAAGTCGCTGCAACCCCGGTAGACGACCGTGATGGTGCCGGGGAACGGTTCGGCGAGCTCGCTTCGAGCATCCGGGCCTGCGGGGACGAGCTGATCGGGCACGATCGGGAACGGTTCGGCGAGCCGCCCCGTGCCGGCCTGCCCGACCCACCGCTCCATCGGCAGCAGCCCGTACGTGGGACCGTATCCGCCGTGGCCGATCCGGGTGAGGAACCGGCGGAAGTCCTCTGGCAGCCGGACCTCGTGGAGGCTTTCGAAATCGGAGACCTGCGCCTCGGTGAGCACGGGGCCGAGTGCGGCCTTCTCCGTGCTCGGGAGCAGGGCGAGTTTGGCTTGGATCCGGGTGATCCTTGCGTCCACTGGTACTTCTTCTCATGCGGGAAGGTGTTCGAGTCGCGAGCATAGTCCACGATCGGGCCGCGTCGTTCGGTGCCGGTTGCTGCGCCGCCGCCGTGTCCTGGGCGGTGGGCTCCCGGCCCGCAGCCCGCCCGCCGCGGCCCAGGAGGTTGTGGAAACGTCTCGTCCAGGCCGGCATCGCACGCGGTCAGGGCCGCAGGAGCCTGACCGCAAGGAAGCACGGAGCCTGGTGGAGCCTGTCGTAGGCCGCTTCGTCGGTTTCCCGCAGGCCCGGAGCCGGGCGGGGCTCGGTGAGCTTTTCGAGCAGGAATCCGGCGGCCAGCAGTTCGTTCAGGAACGTTTCCAGCGGCATGCGCTGGTAGTGGACTGCCAACGATCCCCCGGCGACTGGGAGGTCGACCCAGTCTTCGCAGTAGTACGAGCCGCCGAACTTCCGCCAGTCAGCCGTGGGGTGGGTCGTCGAGACCAGCAGCCATCCACCAGGCCGCAGGACTCGTCGTAGCTCGCCGAGCAGGCGCGGCCGGTCGGCGATGTGGTGGAGCATCAACGCGCACACGACTCCGTCGAACGACGCGTCGTCGAAGAAGTCCAGCGGCTTCTCGGCATCGTGCGTGATCAGGTCGACCCGGCTGCCCAGTCGCTTCCGCGCATGCCTCAGCAAGGTCGCACTGCCGTCGACTCCGACCACCTCGGCACCCTTTGCCAGGAGTTCGGCCGCGTAGTGTCCGGCCCCGCAGCCGAGATCGAGAAGCCTCAGTCCGGCAACGTCCCCCGCCAGTGCGAGCATCGCCGGCCTGTCGGTGTGTGCGTTGTAGGGGCTGGTGTCGGCGTGCTTCGCGAAGAAGTCGCCGAGTTCGTCGTGGTATGCGGTCTTTGCAGGCACCGTGACAGCATCGCGTCAACGGCTGCCGACCGCGAGCGGTTTCGTGTCATCGAGGATGCGTCCCGGCGCACGCCCCCGGCGCCGGCCGCGGCGCCCGCCGGTGAAGCCCGGCCTCCCCCGGTCGTCCATCGCCGTCACCCGCCACGACGACTCGCCCCGCGGCCGTCCGGCCGCACGGCTTCGGAGCGACGGGTCACACGGCGGCGGAGGTGAGGGCGTCGAGGGATTCGGGGATGGTCTGGCCGCCGTCGACGGTGAGGGTCTGGCCGGTGATGAAGGCCGCTTCGTCCGACGCGAGGAAGCCGACGGCGCGGGCGATGTCGTCCGTCTCCCCCAGCCGGCCCAGGGGGATGGCGGCGGTCATCCTCCGCAGGTAGTCCTCGCCCATCTCCTCCAGGCCCTCGGTGCGGACGTTGCCGGGCAGGACGGCGTTGACGGTGATGCCCAGCGGCGCCAGTTCCAGGGCCGCGCCGCGCAGGAAGCCGAGCTGGCCGGCCTTGCTCGCTCCGTAGTGGGACCAGCCGCTGTAGCCGGTGGTGGGGCCGGTGATCGAGGAGGTGAGGACGACCCGGCCGCGGCCGGCGCGTTCCATGGCGGGCAGGCAGGCACGCACGGCGAGGATCGAGCCGCGCAGATTGACCGACAGGACGTCGTCGACGTCGGCCGCGGTCATCTCGCGCAGCGGCTTCTCGGGGAAGATCCCGGCGTTGGCGCACAGGATGTCGACGTGTCCGTGGCGTCGTTCCGCTTCGGCCGCCGTCTCTTCGACCGCGTCGGCGTCGCGCAGGTCCAGGCCCGTTCCCGCGACGCGCCCGCCCGTGGACCGGGCCAGGTTGGCTGCGACCTCGCGGGCCGTCGCCGCGTCCCGGCCGGTGAGGAGCACCGCCGCGCCCCGGCGGGCGAAGAAGCCCGCGATCGCCCGCCCGATGCCGCGTGTTCCGCCCGTCACGACGACGGACCGGTCCTGCCAGGGGGTGGAGTTCATGGCTCGCCTGCTTCCTCGTCCGTCGGCCGGTCCTGCGGCCGTCCGGCCGCGGCCGGGTCCGGTTACGCGGCCGCACCCTAGCGGACCGGTGCCGGAGCGCACGCCGGCCGTCGCCCGCTGGTGGGCAGGCGTACCTGTCTCCGCCCCGCGAACGGCACGGCGCCGCCGGGCCGCGGGGCGCCGAGGGCCTACCCGAACGGATTACCCCGTGGGCACGGACTCGGCCCGGCCGTCGGCGGCAGAGGCGGGGCGGGGGTGGCATCGGGCGGGCCTGTCGAGACCGGACGCCTCACCCCGTCGTCCGTCACCCGCGCGGCGCCGCCGGTCCCACCTGGCGCACCATGCGGTACGTCGGCGCACCCGTCATCCTGGGCTCCGCCCTCCCCGAGGTCAGTCCCTCCACCGCAGCGCCTATGGCCGCCATACGGCCGTCGGTGTCGGAGTTCTCCACGAAGTTCCGGTAGTCCGCCTCGCTCTCCCAGGTCACCACGTTGTAGACCCGGGTGCCGTCGGTGCTCACGTGGAAGCGGGCCGACACGTATCCGGGGTAGAAGGCCACCCACTCCTCCAGCAGCGGGGCGAACGCCGCCACCAGTTCGTCCTGGGCCTGCGCACCGCCCTCCACCGTGTAGTCGATGATCGAGACGAACTCCGCCGTGCTGCCGCTCATGAGGCGCTCCTTGCCGTTGTCCGTGCGGCGGGTGTTCCCCGCTGGGCACGATCTTGGTACCTCAAGTGCTGTTGAGGTCAAGGGTGCTCCCGGGCGGCGGGCGTGGTGTCGGGGTCGACGGGCGTTGACAATTGATAGGCGCACGTAGATCGTAAGTGCATGCGTACTAAAATTCTGAGGTCTTCGTGGGTGGCCGGAACGGCCGGCGGCCCTCTCGGCCCCGTCCTGGTGAGCGTCACCGACTTCACGCCCCGCAGGGTCACGGACCTGCCCGGCATCTACCGGGCCGCCCGGCGCCTCGCCTCCGGCTGGCCGGAGCTGGACGGGGCCCACGGCATGTGGCTGTGGGCCGAGCGCCTCGGCCGCAGGTGCGGGGCCGTGGCCGTCTGGCGCGACCACGCCGCGCTGCAGGGGTTCGTGGGCTGGCCGCCGCACCGGGAGATCATGCGGGCCTACCACGGCAGGGGCGAACTGGCGTCGGCCACCTGGAGTTCCGACACCTTCGACGCGGACGCCGTCTGGGCGCGGGCCCGGGCCGAACTGCTCGCTCCGCGGACCGCCTGATCCGGCGAGGTGGCCCGCCTTCCCGTCGGGCCGGAGGGATCAGGGGCGGAGGGCGCGTACGCCCGCCTCGTTCGCGAAGTACAGCAGTCCGCCGGCGGCGAGCGGCGGGGGACCCGAGGTGCTCTCCCCCGCGCTCACGCGCCAGAGGGCCTTGCCGGTGCGGGTGTCATGGCAGTACCAGTCCCGCAGGTAACAGACGAACAGCCGGTTCCCCGGAGCCGTACCCGCCGCGTAGGAGGCCTCGGGGCGCTCGCCGCGCCAGACTTCACGTCCGGTGCGCACGTCATGGGCCCGCAGCGTCGTGCGGTCGTCGTCGAAGCCGCTGTCCTCGCTCCAGCTCAGGTACGCGCCGTCCTGGTCGACGGCGATGGCGGGGCTCTCGTTGAGCGTGGTCGAGAAGGCGGGCGCGGTCCAGCGGAGCGTGCCCGACGCCGCGTCGAAGGCCTGCAGCCGCTGCGCGTCGCCCTTGCCCGGGCCCGGCGCGCTGATGTAGACGGCGTCACCGTGCGCCACCGCCGCCGAGGCGTGCGCCGCCGGTGCGGTCCAGCGGACCCCGCCGGTGCGCGGGTCGTACGCCACCAGCTTCGAGCCGGTGCCGACGTTGCCGTTGCGTCCGAAGAGCAGTCCCGCGGCGGAGGCGTCCAGGGTGCACCGGCCCCCGGGCTTCTCCGGCGGCGCCGACCAGCGGACGGCGCCGGTGCGCGGGTCGAGCGCGGTCAGGGCCGCGTCCGGCGGGTTGACGTACGCGAGGCCGTCGCGCACCTCCAGCAGCGTGGCTTCGGTCTGCCACAGCAGGTCGCCGTTCGCCGTGTCGAGCGCGAACAGCACCGCGGGCGGCGGGGCGGGATCGTCGTCGTGGGTGTACGGCAGAAAGCTGACCAGGGCGGTGGAGCCGCTGGTCCACACCGCCCCCGCGCCCGGGTCGCTCAGGCGGCTCCCGGGGGTCTGGCGCCACATCTGCCCACCGTCGGCGGTGCGCAGGGCGTGCACGGCGCCGCCGTCCGTGGCGACGAACACCGCGCGGGACGTCACGGCCGGTGCGCCGGGGACGGCGCCGGCCAGCGGGGCGCGCCAGCGCTCGCGCCCGGTGGCCGCGTCGATCGCGTACAGCCCGCCCTTCTTCGACCTGACGTAGAGCACGCCGTCCTGGTGCACGGGCACCGCGTGGTCGAAACCCGTGGCGCTGCCGTCCTCGTCCAGCAGGGGCACGGTCCACAGCGGCTTGAGGACCTGCGGCCCGGCCTCCTCCGCCGCCCCGCCGGCGACGTCGCACGCGGAGGTGGTGAGGGCGAGCCCGCCCACCACCGCGGTCGCCAGCTTCAGGACCCGGCGGCGGCCGACTTCCTGCTGTTGTCCCCCCGTTGTGCCCATGGGGGCAGACTAGGGGGTACGGGGACGGGGATCGTCACGCCCGCTCGCGCCATCGGGCGAGGCCGCCCTGGACCTCGGCGATGCTCGGGTGGCGCACGGCGTCCAGCCCCTCGTCGGCGAGCAGATCGGCGATGAGGGCCGGCGGGCCGAAGACCTCGGTCGCACTCAGGTCCCACTCGGTGAGGACGAACCAGGCCCCCTCCACCGGCCACCAGTGGGCGGGGAACTTGAGCCCCGCGGCCGGGCCGGGCCGTGTGCGGGCGGCGTGGTGGGCGAGGGCCTCCTCCAGCCGGCCCCGGCGGGCCGGAACGGGGCGGCCCAGGTCCTCGATCGCCGCCTGGGCCCAGTAGCACTCCGTCCGCGGCCCCTCGGGACTGTGCCGGGCAAGGACGTCGAGCAGGCGGGCCAGGCTGTCGGGGTCCAGCTCCCCGAGGTCCGGGCCGTACCGCCTCCCGGGCAGGTCCAGCCCCTCGAAGACGCGGAACGAGGGGGTGTACTGCCAGTCCTCGAGCCGCTTGCCGGCATGCGCCAGCACGTCGCCCCAACGGGCCCGTTCCCCTCCGACCGTGACCGCGTGCAGGACCCAGCAGCGGTCCGCGAAACCCTCCTGCGGCTCATGCCCCAGGAGGGCCTCGTCCGCTTCGAGGACGGGACGCATGCCGCCCAGCACATGGTCGTCCGGCAGGAGCTCCACCGTGGAATCCCCCGTCGGTTCGGCACTTCGGTCGTGTACGTGGCGGTCTGTGATCAGTATCGAGGACGGACGAGGGGTCAGGCGCGGGGAGAGAGCTCCGCCATGGCGCTCCAGCCCTGGCCCGGCGTCTCGACGTGGATGATCTCCGGAGTCGTGGCGATGGCGCCGGCCAGCGTCTCCATGCCGGCCTTGAAGTGCTCCGACGCCACGTGCGCTGCGCCCGCCTCCGCGTCGGTGAAGGCTTCCAGGAGGGTGTACTTGTTCGGGTCGTCGACGCTGCGCGACCAGTCGTAGAAGAGGTTGCCCGGCTCGTTGCGGGTGGCTCGGGTGAAGTCGTCGACGATGGTGAGCCAGTTGTCGCTGTGCTCCGGACGGACGTCGAACCTGACGGCGATGAAGATCATGCGGCCCAGCCTGGCACGCGGCCGCCGCCCCCGTGCCCCCGGCGGGCCGGGATTCCGGCAGAGCCGGAAAACCCGGTACGGGAAGACCCGGTACGGGAAGACCCGGTACGGGAGAGGCCCGCGCGGGTCCCGCCGCCCGCCCGCGAGGCTCCGTGCGCCCGGCCCCGCGCCGCGAGGCTCCGTACCGCCCGGCCCTGTCAGGGAGCGCCGGCCGCGGCCCGCGCGAGCGCGGAGCGGATCTCCCTCGGGCGCCGCCGGAACTCCCCGCTCGGCAGCGACACCGAGAGGGCGTGCACCGCGTCGTCCTCCCTCGGCTGCGGGAGGACGACCGCCAGGCAGGTGTACGCGGGGTCGGCCTCCCCGACCGAGATCGCGAAGCCCTGCCCGCGCACGCGCGACAGCTCCGCCTCCAGCCGGTCGGCGCTGGTGATCGTGGCATCGGTCAGGCGGGCCATCCCGTGCTCGGAGAGGTAGCGGCGGCGGACCGGCCGGGGCAGTTCCGCGAGCAGCGCCTTGCCGTGGGCGGTGGCGTGCGCCCGGGTCTCGCGCCCCGGCGTGAACGGGTTCCCGGAATCCGTGACCGGGGCCGTCGTGTCGACGACGGTGATCTGGCCGCCCTGGTAGGCGGTGTAGTACGCCTCGGCACCGGTGGCACGGCGCAGCCCGGCCAGCAGGTCGGTGATGCGCTGAGCGGGCTCCAGATGCTCCAGCAGGCTCCGGTGCAGCCCGGGGATGCGCGGCCCCAGCACGTAACCCCGCGCCGTGCGGGCCAGGTAACCGCGTGCGGTGAGCGGGCCCAGGAGGTGGTAGGCGGTGGACAGCGAGCATCCCGTCCGGCGGGCCAGCGCCTTGGCGCTGACGGGCCCGGCCGCGTCGGACACGGCGTCCAGGATCTCCAGCGCACGGTCGACTGACTGCGGACCGGCGGCGTGCGGCATGGCGGGATCCCCCGGGATGAGCGACAGGACGGACCCCACGAGCCTACGGGGCACCTCCTCCCCTGCCGGAAGAGGCACCCCGTCGGCATCAGTGCGACGGTCGTGACGAGCCGGGCCCATGTCCCGCCCCCGATCCCCCTTCCGCGGCGGATGAGCCGGTGCCGCTGCTGCGCGGGCACGTCACCGGCGGGTGCTCTTGGCCGCCGGGCGGCGGCGGCCGCGGCCGCCGCCGCGGCGGGTCTTGCCCCACGGCTTGTGGATCGACACTGCCGTCGCCGTGACCAGCAGCCCCAGGGCGACGCTCATGACGATCACCAGCCGCAGGCTGAGGGATTCAGGGGCGCCGTCCACCTCCGCCTGTTCGCGCAGCCAGTGCTGGAGGAAGAAGTGGCGAGTCCCGCGTGGAGGAGGTCGAGGGCCTGCTGGAGGTCTTCGCGCAGGCGTCGGCCGACCGGGGTCAGGGCGACGCGTCGGCTCGTGCGGTCGAACAGCGTCACGCCGAGCCGGCGCTCCTGTCTGCCGATGGCCTGGCTGACGCCTGACGGCACCCTTCGATGGCCCCACATCGCGAAGGAGTTCACCGGCCGGGAGGAGATCCGCGCGGGGCTCGCGTGGGGACAGGGGCTGTGGGAGTTCTTCGTGCAGCAGGCCCACCCCGGCGCCATCCGGCTGGACGGCGACACCGCGGTCGGGATCGTGCACATCGAGGAGTTCGGGCGGATGCGCAACGGCGGCTCGCACCTGAACTACGCCCTCTACCACGACCGCTACCAGCGTACGTCCGACGGCTGGAAGTTCAGCGAGCGCGTCTACGAGGTCAGATACGTCGACTCCACCCCGCTCACGGGCGCGCCGCCCCGGCACCCCGGGCAGGGGAACGTCTGACGCTCGCCGGCGGCCGTGGCCGCGACACGTGCGCCCCGCCACGGCCCGGCTGAGGGCGGTGGCGGGGCACGCGGGGTCAGGACGGGGGGTAGGGCGCGTACGTGAGGCGGCGGGCCAGGTGGGCGGTGTTCGCCGCGAGGGTGGCGGTGGTGGCGGCCGTCTTCGCCGGGGTCTTGTCGAGGTCCTGGTAGTCGGTGCCCCCCATGGCCTCGCCCACCCAGTAGGTGACGGCGTTGGCCGGCAGGGTGAAGCCGCAGTCGTTGAGGCCCTGGAACAGCTCGGCGCTCACATGATGGGCACCGTCCTCGTTGCCGACCACGCAGATTCCGGCGACCTTCCCGTAGGTGAGCATCCTGCCTTCCTCGTCGCTCTCGCCGATCTCCGCGTTGAGGCGCTCCATGACGCGCTGGGCGACGCTGGAGGGGTGCCCGAGCCAGATCGGGGTGGCGAGGATCAGGATGTCGGTGCCCAGCACCGTCTCGCGGATCTCCGGCCAGGAGTCCCCCTCGCCCATGTCGATCGCCACGCCGGTCCGGACGTCGTGGTCGGCGATGCGGATGACCTTGCCGCTCACCCCGTGGCCGGCGAGGGCTTCCATGGTCTGCTCGGCCAGCAGTTGGGAACTCGACGGCTTCGGGGACGGGGACAGGGTGCAGACGAGGGCGACAGCGCGCAGCGGCGTGGTTTCGTTGGCTTCCATGCCGCCCGCCTGCCCCGGCGACCGGGTTCTACCGGGGCGTCTCAGGATGCGGCACATGTGGTCGCGTCGGGTCCGCGCCGGTGGGCCGGACGCGGACCCGGTGGGTCAGGGGGTGGAGCCGTAGGCGGTGTGGAGTTGTTCGAGGGTGTTCAGGCGTTCGGTCTCGTGGGCGCTCACGCGGTCGCGGACGGCATCGGCGGCCTGGGGGTCGGCTGCGACGTCGGGTTCGACGACGGCCCAGCCCGGCGCGCCGGCCTGGGTGGGGACGTCGATGACCGCGAGGTCGGTGCGGCCCGTCATCAGCACGGCCAGGAGCGCCAGGTACTCCCGCTGCATCACGGGCCCGAAGGCCTCCCCGTCCGGGCCCGCCAGCACCGCGGGATGGCCTTCGGCGAGCATCACGCAGGTGTCGCGTACGGCGGAGACGACCGCCGCGAAGCCCGCCGGACCGCACCGGGCGGCCAACGCCGCCAGGTACTGGTCCAGCACGTCCCCGTCCCCGTCCCCGCCTCCGGGTAACACACCCGGGAATTCCCGGTTTCCGTGCCCCACCGGCCCGCACCCCCGAACACCGGCCCGCCATCCGTGCGCACCCACCCTACGCCGCCCCGCCACCGCCGGACGGGGACTCGGAGAACCCCGTAGCCGACCGGCGTCCGGGCGACCGGCTGGCACCGGCCCCGGGGGCGGCGTTCAATGACAGGGTGGTGTCCTTGCGTGTCGACGTGCATGCCCACCTGTGGACGGCGGAGTACCTCGATCGCCTCGAACGGCTGGGAAAGACGGACACGGGTACCCAACGGGGCATCGGCGCCGATGCCACCGCCGCCGACCTGGAGCACCGTTTCGCGCTGATGGACCGGGCCGGGATCGGCCTTCAGGTGCTGTCGCCGGCCCCGCAGTGCCCCCACCTGGAGCGACGGTCCGACGCGGTGGCGCTCGCCCGCGCGGTGAACGACACGTACGCGGAGCTGGTGGCCCGCTTCCCCACGCGCTTCCGGGCCTTCGCCGCGGTTCCGCTGCCGCACCTCGACGCCGCCCTGGAGGAGACGGCACGGGCCCTGGACGAGCTCGGCGCGGTCGGCGTCGGTGTGACCACGACCGTACTCGGCCGTACCCTCGCCGACCCGCTGTTCCGGCCGCTCTACGCGGAACTCGACAGGCGTGGTGCCGTCCTCTGCGTGCACCCGGCCGGGGAGGGCGCCGCCAGTCCTCTGATCACCGGTCACGGCATGACGTGGATGGTCGGGGCACCCGTGGAGGACACGGTGGCGATGACGCACCTGATCCTGGCCGGGATCCCCGCCCGCTACCCCCGGCTTCGGATACTGGCATCACACCTGGGCGGAGCGCTGCCGCTCCTGCCCCCGCGCCTCGACGACCACCTCGCCTTCGAATCCCCCCACACCCCCGAACCGCCGTCGGTGGCCCTCTGCCGCCTCTGGTACGACACGGTCAGCCATGTGCACCCGCCGGCCCTGGTGGCCGCCGCCGCGACGTTCGGCGCGGAACGCCTCGTCCTGGGCACGGACTACCCGTACGAGGACGGGGAGACGTTCCTGCGAGCCGTGGACTACATCAGCGGGTCGGGGCTCGCAGCGCGGGAAGCGGAGATGATCCTCGACACCAACGCGGCCCGTCTGCTCGGCCTGAGCGGTACCTGACAGCCACTCCCGGACGGCCCTCAAGGGAGCCGCTACCGGCTGCCGCCTGTCCGGTCGAGCCGACCGATGCGTCTGCCCCGGGCCACTCGCACGACCAACCGGGATTCCGTCTTCCGCCGAAACGCGCCACCCACCTTGAATCCGAGTTTCTCCACCTTCACCACGACCTCCGAGGTGAATCCGAAGTCCTTGCTCGACTCGACCACGATCTCCCCGTCGGACATCGTTCCGTCCACGAGCGTCGTCACCATGTCCCGGAGAAGTGGTTCGGTGGCCAGGAAGGGATGCTTCAAAGCCTCAGCCGAGCCGTCCTGCCTGCGCCCACGCCAGCGGCCGCGGATCCTGCTGCGCTGCCATTGGTATGTGGCCCGATCGTATTGCCGCGAACGGATCGTGATGCTGCCGTCGGCCTCCCCGATGGGAAGCCCCTCCGTCGTCAGTGGCAGCCCGAGAGCCAGCCGAAGCTCATCGTCGCTCGCGCTGTCTGCCCCGGAGACGTGGATGAAGCCGGCTCCAGCCGACCGCAGGAGGCCCACCATCTCCTCCACCCACCCGCGCAGGAGGTAGCCATGGAGGTCACTGAGCGGATAGTAGCTGTCGGGGTCATGGGGGTGAGCCGCGTACACCCTGCCTTCGACGGGATGGCCCTCGGGAAAGGTGAAGCAGCTCGCCTCCCCGACTGTGGCCGGCGTGAGGCCCAGTTCACGAAGGCGGGATTTCCTCAGCGCGTCCATGACGCCGCCCACCGCCGCTCCGGCGAGTCCAAAGGCGATCTGGCCCACCAGGTCATGGCCTGCCTGGTAGCCGGCGTGCTGTCCGGCGAGGCCCATTCTTCGACTGGCCTGATCGTCGTCGATCGCCAGAAGTCTGCGTCGTTCCTGCGGGATCTCCATCAGGCTCACGGGACGATACCCCCCTACCAGGTCATCCGGTCACCAGCGCCGTCTTCGGGAAGGCCAGTCCTTTCCAGATCACCATGAACGTCGAACCCGCCGACAGCCGCCGGGAGATCGCCGGCGACGACGGTTGCCTTGCCCACTCTGCCCTTGCCCACCCCTGCCCTTGCCCACCCCTGCCCTTGCCCACCCCTGCCCTCGCCCACGAGCAGGGCTTCCCGGCTGCGTCCCTGGGCAAACCCCGCGGCGGCGAGCCGCTCGCGCAGCGCATCGGGGCCCGTGCGGGCCGGCCGGCGTCAGGGCGGTGCTCAGGCGCCGGTGCCCGTGCGGGCGCCGTACTTCCCGCCGCGGGATGCCAGTTCCTTGATCACGACGGCGGTGCGCCCGGTGGCGTACGCACGCCTGAGGGTGTCGTCGGAGCGGGTGAACTGCCCTACCGCGTCGTTCCGTCCGAGGGTGACGGCCCGGGCGACGTAGCGCGGGGAGTACGGCTTGGGCGCGCGGCCCTCGGTCAGGCGGGCCAGGGTGTCCACCGCGTGGGCGGCCTGCGGCGCGGCGAGCGCGCAGGCGAATCGGGCTCCGGGTACGGCCGCGCAGTCGCCCACGGCGAAGATCCGTTCGTCGTCGACGCTGCGCAGGCACCCGTCCACGAGCGCACGGCCTTCCGCGTCGACCGTGAGCCCGCTGCGTGCCGCGAGGTCGGGGACGCCCGACACGATGGCCCACAGGGTGAGGTCGGAGGCGAGGGCGGCTCCCGACCGGAGGCGCACGATGCCGTCGGTGACCTCCGTGGCTCCGTCGTCGACGATGTCGACCTTCAGCCGCTCCAGTCCCGACCGGACCCGCCGGCGGGGGCGGTCGGAGAAGCTCTCGGCGACCGCCGGGCCCACGATCCGTACCCGCAGGTCCGGCCTCGCCTCGGCGACCTCGGCCGCCGTCTCGATGCCCGTGGCGCCGCCGCCGATCACCGTGACCGTGCTGGCCGCGGGAAGTGCGGCGAGCGCCACGCGGGCCCGTTCCGCCCCTTCCCACGTCCCCACCGGGACCGTTCCCGGCATGGGTCGGGCCGTGCTGCCCACGGCGAGGAACGCGTAGTCGAAGCCGACGCGCGTTCCGTCGTCGAGCCGGACACCGCCGTCGCCGATCCTGTCCACGGTCGCGATCCGTGAGGTGATCCCCGCGCGGAGCATCGAGGTGAGGGGCGTCGCGGCGTCAGCGGTCCCCGCGAGCTGCTGGTGCAGCCGCACGCGTTCGACGAAGTCGGGGCGCGGGTTGATCACCGTGATCTCGGCGGTCCGCACCTTCCTGGCGAGCCGGTTCGCCGCGTACATGCCCGCGTATCCGGCGCCCACCACTACGACCTTCATGTCTGCCTCCTGTCTCGGTGACCGGTCGGTCGGACATGAGATGCCGGCGGACCGGCGTCTGTGACGCCCCGCCGGCGTGTCGTGCGTCACAGGGCACCGGTGTCACAGAGCGGTGGGGCCCGGCGTCTTGTGGACGACCCGTCCGAGACCAAGCCGCAGGAGTCACCGACATGAGCGACCAGGACGTCCGCCGTCCCGACCCCGCCACCGAGGCGTTCATCGCCCACCGCAGGCTGCTGTTCACCGTCGCCTACGAGATGCTCGGGTCGGCGGTGGACGCGGAGGACGTCCTCCAGGAGACCTGGCTGCGCTGGGTGGGCGTGGATCTCGACGCGGTGCGGGACCGGCGTGCGTACCTGGTCCGGATCACCTCCCGGCAGGCGCTCGGCCGGCTGCGTGCGCTCAGCCGGCGCAGGGAGTCGTACGTGGGACCCTGGCTGCCCGAGCCGCTGCTGACCGCACCGGACGCGGCCGAGGACGTCGAACTGGCCGACAGCATGTCGATGGCGATGATGCTGGTGCTCGAAACCCTCGCGCCGACCGAGCGGGCGGTGTTCGTGCTGCGCGAGGTGTTCGACCTCGGGTACGACGAGATCGCCGAGGCCGTCGGCAAGAGCCGGGCCGCGGTCCGGCAGATCGCCCACCGGGCGAGGGCCCACGTCGACGCGCGCCGGCCGCGCGGGGTCGTTTCCGCGGCCGAGTCCCGTGCCGCGCTCGGAGCCTTCCAACGAGCGGTCGAGACGGGTGATCTGCAGGGCCTGCTCGACCTCCTCGCGCCGGACGTCGTCGCCCTCAGCGACGGAGGCGGCATCAAGCAGGCCATGCCGCGTCCCCTCGTGGGGGCCGGCAAGGTCGCCCGCGCACTCGCCGCCGGCGTCGCGGTGTTCGGCCCCGCGTCGACCGTGGCACCGGCACGGGTCAACGGCCATCCCGCTCTGGTCATACGGATGGACGGGGAGATCGACATGGTCGTGGCGATGCGGATCGACGACGGCCTCGTCACCGGCCTCTACACCGTGCGGAACCCCGAGAAACTGACGCGCATGGAGCAGGAGACCGCCGTGGGCCGGTGACGCCGCCGAGGGTGTCGGAGCTTCAGCTGTCGCGCAGGGGCGCCGTCCAGGAGGCCTGCGTCCGGTCCTACGTGCGCTCCGCAGCCGTTTACCTCGCTCGTTGCCGAGGGAGGGCCTCCCGTCCGGGGGTGGGTGGTTCGGTTGGGTCAGGCTGCCGCGAGGGTGCGGCGGCCTTCGTGGAGGACGTTCCGACCGGCGTTCCAGTCCCGGTCACCACAGGCCACGACTTCGGCGTCCGGTACGGCAATTCTGTTCCGGGAAGGCCGCCTACGGCCGGTGGGCGGCTACGGCCCGTGGGCGGCTACGGCCCGTGGGCGGCTACGGCCCGTGGGCGGCTACGGCCCGTGGGCGGCTACGGCCGGTGGGCGGCTACGGCCGGTGGGCGGCTCGTCCGGTCGAGGAGAGCCACTGGGCGGCGAGGGTGGTGACCATCGCGCCGCCGGTGTCGCTCAGGTGGATGTGGTCGACGTACAGTTCGAGACCGTTGTCTCGGGCGGTCTCGTCCCAGCTGTGGCCCAGCAGGTAGTGCTTGGCGGCCGCGAGGTAGGCGGTGGTGAACCCGAAGTCGTAGGCGGGCCCGCGGCTCCTGTTCCGGAGGTGGCCGGTGAACTCCTCGTTCACGGGCACGTAGTCGACCCCGGCGCGGGTGGCGGTCTCCTTGATCGCGGTGTTGTAGTCGCGGAGCCGGTGGTTGATCCCGGAGTCCAGGTCTTCGCCGAGCGGGGGCAGGGACATCAGCGCGATCCGGGCGGACGTGGTGTCCTTCACGCGGTCGACGATCGCCGCGAGGTTGTCCCGGTACTCCTGCGGGGGAACGCCGTCGCGGACGTCGTTGGCGCCGATGAGGAGGGTGACCGCATCCGGGTCGCAGGCCGCGATGTCCCTGTCGACGCGCCCGCGGAGGTCCGCGCTGGTGTTGCCGTTGTCGCCGGCGTTGACGAACTCGAATCCGCGGAACTCAGGCCGTCTGCGCAGGTCGCCGACCCAGTCCCGGCCCAGCGTCCCCTGGGTCATGCTCGCGCCGGCCGCGACGACCACCGGTCCGCTCGCCTTCGGGCGCCCGTCGGCGCAGGCGCTCGCGGGCGGATGCGCGGGCGTGCGCAGGAACGTCAGGTAGCCGACCGTGCCGGCGACCCCCAGGAGGACGAGGAGCAGCGCGGACAGGGTGATGACGATCCGCTTCCTCGTCAGTGCGCCGGGCACCGGGCGGGCGGCGCCGGTGGTCTGGGTGGTTTCCGTGGTTCCGAGGGGCGTACGACGCATGACGAACCTCCGGGTCAGGAAGGGGGGTTAGTGAACACTAACCTCGCCTCAGGGTGCGCTAGTGTTCACTAACTGTCAAGCGGAGAAAGGAAGGACCCGTCGTGAGCACACGTGAGCGGATCCTCGACGCGGCCTCGGAGATCCTGCGCACCCGGGGCGTCGTACACGCCACGACCAAGGAGATCGCGCGGGCGACCGGCGTGTCGGAGCCCACGCTGTACAAGTACTTCGGGGACAAGGAACGGCTGCTGCTCGCCGTCCTCGAAGAAAGGGTGCCCGGTCCGTCCCGCGTCCCGGTCCGCCCGGGCGAGGGGGACGTCGCGGAGAACCTCGCCGAGCTCGCCCACGCGGTCCTGGACTTCTACCGGCGTTCGATTCCGATGCTGGGTGCGCTCCTGGCGGATCCGCAGCGCATGGCGGCGCACCGTACGGCCATGAGCCGGCACGGCGCCGGCCCCGAGAAGGCGGTCGCCGGATTCGCCGCGTACCTCCGCGCCGAGCAGGCTCTCGGGCGCGTCGCGCAGGACGCGGACCCCGACGCGTACGCGGCCCTGCTGGTCGGCGGATGCTTCCACGAGGCGTTCCTGCGCTACTACGCCCTGGGCGCGGACGCCGGCGCCGCCCCGCGCTCCCACGCCGAAGCCCTCACCCGGGCGCTCGTCGGACCACTGCTCTGACCCGCCGGGGGCCCGGTCCCGTCAGGAGAGGTGCTGCCCCCCGCCGAACCGGCAGGAACTCCGTACCGCGATGACGTCGTGGCCGGCTCGAAGCCCCTCAGACGTCGTCGAAGCGGAGGCGGGCGTTCTCGATGTCGCCCAGGTAGTGGTGGGTCCAGTCGCACATGCCGTCGACGACGGCCCGCAGGGCGCGGCCCGGCTCCGTGAGGGTGTACTCGACGCGCGGCGGCACGGTGGGGTGCACGGTCCGTTCGACCAGGCCGTTGCGCTCCAGCAGGCGCAGGTTCTGCGTGAGCATCTTGTGGCTGATGCCCTCGATCCCGTTGCGCACCTCCGTGAAGCGCAGCGTGCGGTCGCCCACCGCCTCGATGATCAGCAGGGCCCATTTGTTGGCGATGTCGGTGAAGATCTCTCGTGCCAGGGAATCCGCGCGCGTCACATCCGCTTCGTCCTCGGCAGTGCCCTTGAGCTGCTTGGTCACCTTCAGGTTCCCCAGTTTCGGAAAAGTGCGTTCTTCCAGGTCGACTGCCACTCTCCTACGGTTACCCGGTAACCACAAGAGAGCATTGAACACGTGGAGGACAGCCATGACCGTCACCCTGCTGAACCCCGGCGGACTGCCCGTGATCGACGCGTACCGGCAGGTGGCGATCGCGTCCGGTTCGAAGATGGTCTTCGTCGCCGGGCAGGTCGCCTGGGACGCCGCGGGAACCACGATCGGCCGGGACGACCTGGCCGCACAGGTCGAGCGTTGCTACCTGAACGTCGCTACCGCCCTGGCGGGGGCCGGCGGTTCCTTCGACGACGTGGCGAAGCTGACCGTCTACGTGGTCGACTGGACGCCCGACAAGATGCCCCTGCTCATGGAGGGCATCTCCCGGGCCTCCGCCAGGCTCGGCGCCGTGTCCGCACCCCCGGCCACCCTGATCGGCGTGGCAGCCCTGGACGTGCCCGAGCACCTCGTAGAGATCGAGGCCACCGCGGTCCTCGGCTGATCCGGTCAGGCCGGCAGGGAGGGGTACGCCCAGGACGTCCCGGCCCGGCCGTCGGGGAGCGCGGCGCCGGGGGCGGGTGGGCGGTGCACGCTGCGCCTCGGGGGAAGCAAAATGCGTCGACAGCGCCCCTCGGACCCGGCAAAGTGCCCTTCCGTGACGAGCAGTGAACTGTGGAGCCGTGCGACCGCCGACCGCTACGACGCCGAGGAAGCCGAAGCCTCCTCGGCTGCCGTTCTCGGACCGGCCCTCGCCTTCCTCGCCGAACTCGCCGGAGACGGCCGGGCACTGGAGTTCGCCATCGGAACCGGACGCGTGGGAGTCCCGCTCCGGGAACGCGGCGTGCCGGTGGTGGGCATCGAACTGTCCGAGCACATGGCCGCGGTGCTGCGCCGCAAGATCGACGAGGACCTGCTCCCGGTGGTCATCGGGGACATGGCCACCACCGTCGTTCCCGGCGGGTTCACCCTCGTCTACCTCGTCTACAACACCATCACGAACCTGCTCACCCAGGACGAGCAGGTCGAGTGCTTCCGCAACGCCGCACGGCATCTGGAGCCCGGCGGCCGGTTCGTCATCGAGCTGGGTGTGCCACCGCTGCGGTTCCTGCCGCCCGGCCAGGTCGCGGTGCCGTTCGACGTCTCCGAGCGGCATCTCGGTTTCGACACCTTCGACCTGGTCGAACAGGTCCTGGTCTCGCACCACTTCACCCGCGACGGCGAGGACGGCCGCTACCGCCGCGAGAACTCCCGGCACCGGTACGCCTGGCCGGCGGAACTCGACCTGATGGCGCGGATCGCCGGGCTGGAGCCGGAACGGCGCGTCGCGGACTGGGACGGGACGCCGTTCACCCAGGACTCGGCGAAGCACGTCTCCGTGTGGCGCAAGCCGGCCTGAGCGCCGGCCGCCGGGTCGTCGGCGTAGGCCGCGGCTGTCTGCCGACGGTCGGCGGAGTCAGCGCTTGCGTCCGCCGCCGCCCAGCACCACGCCACGCGGCGCCGGAACGCGCGCCCGCGGTACCGGAGGCCGCGACGGGTCCATCCGTACGGGCCCGGCCGGGCCGGCGGACCGTCCGCCGGACCGGCCGGGCCCCGGCGGCTCACGGATCACCGGGGGACACCCCTTAGGCTCGCCTGCGGCGCGGCACGAGCAAGGAGGGGAACTCGCGTTGGGCGAGCAGACGTACGACGAGGTGTTCGACAGCCCCGAGGGCCAGGCCGGCCTGACAGCCGCCGTGAAGCACTACGAGAAGGTCTTCCTGCCAGGAGCCGACGAGGACCGGAAGTACTACCGCGGCCTCACCCTGGAGGAGGCCGCGCGCTCTGCGGGGCTCCTTCTGCGGCACGACGGGCAGCGGCACGGTCATGCCGAGCGGTGGGTCCAGGGACCGAAGAAGGAGGAGGACAAGGCCGGGCGCACGGCGCGCCGTGAAGCCTCGCTCATCGCGTTCTCGGAGGAGCTCGTGGAGCGCGCCGGGGCGCTGCACGAGAACATGCCCTTCCCCGGGATCCACGCCGTCGTCGAGGAGGCCGCCGCCGCCCTCGGCCGACGCCTCGGGGGCGTGCGTCCGTTCAAGCCGTCCGACCTGCTGCGCTACGACGCCGCGCTGATGCTGGCCTGGCACCTCGGGGGAGAACCGCAGGAGGTGTGGTTGCACTCGGGTACCGATTGGGGATACCGCAGCCTCGGCTTCCGCAAGGAGTCTGGTCAGACGACCGCGAACCTCGACGGCCTTCCGGTGCCGTTCCGGGGACTGGACGCGTGGCAGGTCGAGGACATCCTGTGCAGCTACAAGGAGGTGTTCTGGCAGCTAGGGCGCGGCGAGGGCGTGAACGCGTCCCGGTTCGCCGAGATCGCGGCCAAGCGGCAGGAGATGAACTGCGGCCACACCCGCTGCGCGGCAGCCTGCTGAGCCGACTGCCGCCCTGGCCCAGGGCCCGGGCCCGGGGCCCGGACCACCCGTGTTGCCCCGCCCGCACGCGGATGTGGATCATGTGCGTACCGGGGTGGTGGCGCACGGACGCGCGGACGTGGCATCGGCAGGAGGGCGGGGTGTGATGGCGTCGGAGGGGCTCGGATGGGAGGACGGCGTCCAAGGCGCGGTGTCGCCGGTGTGGCTGTTGCTGGGGCCCGCGATGCGGGGACGGCTCAGCCACGTCCTGTCCTCGGCGTTCACCGAGGCGTTCGGGGCGGGCGCTGCCGTGCTGTCGGAGCACGTGCTGTACGGCGTCCGCGGGGGCGAGTTGACCCTGGAGGACCTCGCCGGGCGCCGGATCGCCGCGCCGCGGGTGGTGTACGCGCGTCTGTCGACCGACCGGATCGTGCGGGACCGGGAGATCACCCTGCTGCGGCATCTGGAGCGCATGGGCGTGCGGGTGGTCAACGACGCCGACGCGTATCTGGTGTGCATGAACAAGTTTCAGCAGCTGCAGGACCTGGCCGTGGCCGGGCTCCCGGTGCCCGACACCCAGTCCTACGCCGACGCCGACCTGGCGGAGGTCGTGGGGCGGATGCCCGGCTGGGAGGGTCCGCGGGTGGTGAAGGCCGCGCGCGGCAACCGGGGCAGCCGGGTCTTCCTCGCCCCCGACCGGGCCCTGCTCGCGGACATCGCGGGGAGCCTGCGGCAGGACGTGCCGTACCTCTTCCAGGACTACGTGGCCGCCTCCCGGGGCCGGGACCTGCGCGTGGTGGTCGTCGGCGGTCACGTCGTGGCGGCGCAGGTCCGGACGAACGAGGGCGGCGGGTTCAAGTCCAACCTGGCACAGGGCGGGACACCCGATCCCTGCCTGGGGCGGTACCCGCAGGGCGAGGAACTCGCCCTGCGGGCGGCGAAGACCCTGGGCGTCGACGTGGCGGGGGTGGACCTCCTGTTCACCGGCGACGACGCGTTCACCGTGTGCGAAGTCAACCCCTGCCCCAACTGGACCGCTGCCCTGCCCCAGGTCACGCCCGCGATCGTCGCCGCCTGCGCGGCGCTGCTGCCCCACGCCTGAGACCGCGTGCCCGCTCCGCCCGCCCGTCCGCCCGTCCGCCCGTCCGGGGCCGTGCGCGGAAGGCCGGACGGGAACGGCCCGTACACGCGCACGCACTCTGTGATGCGATCATGACATCATGCCCGAAGCCCTCCCCCTGCACGGCCACTTGGTGCGCCTGGAACCCATGGTCCCCGCCCACGCCGAAGGCCTGCTGGCCGCGGCCACCGAGGACCGCAGCACGTACGGCTACACCTACGTCCCCGCCGACGCCGCCGCGATCGACCGGTACATCGAGCGCGCCCGCCTCGACGGTGAAGCCCACCAGGCCGTCACCTACACCATCCTGCGCGCGGAGGACGGGAAGATCGCCGGCACCAGCAGGCTGCGGGACCTCGAACACTGGCACGCCGGCGTGTGGCCGCCCCGCCCCGGCCACACCAACCCCGACACCATCCCCGACGCCGGCCAGATCGGCTCCACCTGGCTCGCCCCCTGGGCCCAGCGCACCGGCATCAACACCGAGGCCAAGCACCTGCTGCTCCGCCTGGCCTTCGACCAGTGGAACGTCCACCGCGTCTCCCTGCACGCCGACGCCCGCAACGCCCGCTCCCGCGACGCCATCGAACGCCTCGGCGCCGCCTTCGAAGGCATCCGCCGCGCCCACTTCCTCGCCGCCGACGGCGGCATACGCGACTCCGCCCTCTACTCCATCACCCGCGACGACTGGCCCCGCGTCAGCGAACGGCTCACCCGGAAGCTGGGCCGCCACCCCGTCGGCTGACCGATCCGGCGGCATCGGCTGCACACGTCGTGTCCGGACCGTCCGTGACCAGGCACGCGCACGCTTCGTTGATCGAACATGACCGCATTCCGGAAGATCATCACGGGCATGTCCGCAACGGCCGCGGCCTGCGGCCTCGTCTTCGCCGCCCAGTCCCCGGCCGCCGCCGACGGGAAGTGGTGCAACCACTCCGTCTGCATCCAGACCTACGACACCGGGACCTACCTGGGCAGGGTCGAGGTGTCGGTGACCAACACCAACCAGCCGCACACGATCTCCGCGCGGGTATGGACCACCAACGGCTGGAGCGCGAGGACGAAGACCGAGAACGTCGCCGCGTTCCGGACCTACCGGGACCAGGCCTACCCCCAGCGCCACTTCCCGTCCGGCACCCGGCTGTGCGCGGAAGGCTTCCGCGGCGGCGCCAGCGTCGGCCTTCCCTGCGTCACCCTCACCGCCTGACCCGGCCGGCCCGCCTGACCCGGCCGGCCCGCCTGACCCGGCCGGCCCGCCCGGCCCGCCCGGCGCCGCCCGCCCGCCGGCCTCAGCGCCGGATGCGGAATGCACCGTTCGGGGACCGGCTGCCCGTCCTGGCCGGGAGGATGGTGTGATGACGGTCTCACATGAACCAGTGATGGAGTTGGTCCGGGCGTCACTGCTGCCGGTGGAGGACAAGCTGACGCCCCGGCGGGACCTGCCGGCGTGCCGCGTGGTGCTCGAGGTGGCGCGGGCCACCGAGATGACGGACGGGCTGCATCCGATCCACGACCTGGCCGCGGGGGCGGGAGTGGCCGCGTCCGGCCTGACGTTCTGGCTCGCGGAGGAGCGGCACATGGACGTCGAGGAGGTCCTGGGGCGGATGCCGGGGGACGGCCCCCAGGCAGCGGTGGCCGGCATGCTGCGCACGCTGATGACGGGCCCCAAGGGGATGGCCCAGGCCGCCGACTGGCTGATGACGCTCTTCGACCGGGACCAGGACGCGTACCTCGACCTCATCGTCGACCTGGGGGCGTACGCAGCCGTGTGCATCGAGATCCTGGACGGCCTCGGCGTCAGCGACGTGGAGCGGTCCCTGGACGACCTGGAGGAGATGCTGCGCGACTACTACGGCACCAGCGAGTAGGGCACGACGCCGCCCGCCGCCCGCCGTCCAGGCCGTGACGCACGCCCGGACGGCGCGCGCGGCCGCGACGCCGGCCGGCCGGCGCCCGGGAAGCGCCGGCCGACGCGGCCCCACGCGTGCGGGACCTCCTCGCCGGACCCCCGACCGGGCGGCCCCCGGACGGCCCCCGGACGGCGCGCGCTCGTCGTCGCCCGCGACGCCTTGATCCGCACACCGGCACCGCACCGCCCGGCCCGGCCCGGCGCCAGTCTCCTTCGTCTCGGACGTCCTCCTCCTCAGGGAGCACGGCGACGGCCGGGGAATCAGCATCCGGGCGGTGTCGGCGGGTGTCGTCACGCCCGCATGATTCGGGACATGGACAAAGCTCAGGAACTCGGCACGCTCGCCCTCGCGACCGCGGAGCGGCTCTCGCGGCGGCACGTCGGCGTCGCCGTCGCCGCCGTGGCCGGCGGTCAGGTCAGGTACGCGGCGGCGGGCACCACCGGAAGGGCCGACGGCGGGACACCGGGCGCCGACACCCTCTTCGAGATCGGCTCGGTGACCAAGACCTTCACCGCGCTGGCCCTGGCA
The DNA here is from genome assembly GCF_056435605.1 of Streptomyces sp. NPDC043896. Taxonomy (NCBI): domain Bacteria; kingdom Bacillati; phylum Actinomycetota; class Actinomycetes; order Kitasatosporales; family Streptomycetaceae; genus Streptomyces; species Streptomyces sp. NPDC043896. The sequence continues at coordinate 43,810 of NZ_JBWKEE010000014.1, read as the reverse complement.
CGGATGGCGGTCGCCGGCACGGTGGAGGTCGACGAGCCGCTGGCCCGGCTCCTGCCCGGGGGCACGTCCGTACCGTCGCGGGGCGGGCGGGAGATCACCCTGCGGCACCTGGCCACCCACACCTCCGGTCTGCCCCGGCTGCCCAAGGGCATGATGCTGCGGGCCCTGCTGCACCCCCGCACCCCCGACCCGTACGCCGACTGCACCGCGGACGTGCTGCTGTCCGGGCTGGCCCGCACCCGCCTCGGCTCCACCCCGGGCCGACGGGTCCGGTACTCCAACCTCGGCGCCGGACTCCTCGGACTGGCCCTCGCCCGTCGTGCGGGCACCACCTACGAGCAGCTGGTCACCAGCCTGGTGTGCGCCCCGCTGGGCATGTCCGAGACCGTCGTGACGGCCGACGCCGCCCGGTCCGGCCGGCTCGCCCAGGGGCACGACAGCAGGCGGCGCCCCACCCCGCCGTGGAATCTGGCCGATCTCGCCGGGGCGGGAGGCCTGCGGTCATCCGCGATCGACCTCGTGTCCTACGTACGGGCCCAGGTGGACGGCGGCGGTCCCGCCGAGCTCGCGGAGGCCGTCCGCCTCACCCGGGAGATCGAGCACCGCGGCAACGGCTTCGGCTGGATGCACCTCGGCTGGAGGGCGCACCGCCTGCACCGCCGCCAGGGCGCCCACCTCCAGATCTGGCACAACGGCGGGACCGGAGGCTTCGCGTCCTTCGTCGGGTTCGATCCCGAGACCAAGACGGGCGTCATCGTCCTCAGCAACACCCAGCACCCCGTCGACGGCCCCGCCCTCGAACTGCTGCGCGCCCTCCAGGACCAGGCCGCGTCCGGCGCCGCCCGCTCCGGAACGGCCTGAGGTTCCGTCCTGTCGTCGCCGTCCGGCCGCGGTCGCGGTCACCGGACCGCCTCAGCGCCAGTCGTCGATCACGTAGGCGTCGGGGTGGCTGTAGCCGGGCTCGTTGGGCCTGTGCATGGTCACGCCCTGCAACCAGGTGCGGAACCCGCGGTCGATCAGGCGCCGGTAGGCGTCCGGGCGGCCCAGGTTCATCCCGGCGTCCAGCTGGCCGAGTCCGCGCTCGGCGGCCAGCTGCTCGCACGCGTCGAGCAGCCGTTCGAACCGGTCGCCGGCCTCCGGGCCGGGGCGTACGGCTCCGAACTTGACGAAGCACACGTCCTCGCCGGCCTCCGACCCGGCTCCGCAGTGGCAGACGGCCAGGCCGTCGAGCTCGGAGCCGGCGCCCTGGAGCAGGACGGTGTCACCGAGCCCCTGCGCGTGCGCGGCCAGGATCTCGCGGTCCAGGCTCAGGCCCTCGTACACGGCCCCGGTCAGGGCGCGGCAGAGGTCCAGGGCGGCGGGCCGCTCCGCGGCCGGCAGCCGGCCGTACAGCACCCGGCCGGGGACGGCGGCACTGCCTGTCACCTGCTTCTTCATGACGGCCGTGAGGAAGCGGGGCCAGAATCCGTACCGGCGGTAGAGCTCGAGGTGCTTGGGACTGTGCGAGAAGGTGAACAGGCCCAGGTGGCGGTTCTCCCAGGTGGCGAAGCGGTCCATGACCGGCTCCATGAGGTGCCTGCCGATGCCCTGGTCCCACAGGTCCGGACGCACGGTCAGCGGACCGAAGAACCCGACGCTGCCCCAGTCGGCGGCGAAGTTCGATCCGGCGAGCTCGCCCCCGACCGTCGCCGCGAAGGCCGCGTCCGGATCGGCCGCCCAGCGGGTGCGGACGTAGTCGGCGGTCGCGAAGAACGTCCTCGGATCGGGCATCCCGAGGAACGTCCCGAAGGCGACCCTGAAGATCTCGTCGGCCCGGTCCAGGTCGGCCTCGCCCAGCGGGCGGACCAGCAGCGGGCCTGTGCCACCCTTGCGCTCCTCTGCCGGTGGGGTCATCGCCCTCTCCTTCCCGACCCCCTGTTCCACCCATTTCATCGCACCACGGACGGGCGCCGCGGGCGAGGCGAAGGGCCGCCGGACCGGCCGGGGGCCCGGGCGGGTGCCTCAGCCGCCGACGCGGCCGGCCGGATCCTGCACCTGCTCTTCCAGGCCCTCCGGGGATCCCGGCCCGGACGGCACAGCCGCCGGGAGCGGCTCCGACGGGGTGCGGCGGCGGCTGAACCAGGCTGCGGCGGGCTCGGTGTAGCGGGCGGTCAGCGGCCCGATCACCACGAGGATCAGCACGTACGCGGTGGCGAGGGGTCCCAGCGCCGGCTCGATGCCGGCGGTGACGGCGAGGCCCGCGATGACGATGGAGAACTCGCCGCGGGCCACCAGCGTGCCGCCCGCCCGCCAGCGGCCCTTGACCCCGATCCCGGCGCGCTTCGCCGCCCAGTAGCCGGTGGCGATCTTCGTCCCCGCGGTGACCACGGCCAGCGCGAGCGCGGGGAGCAGCACGGGCGGGATGCTGGCCGGGTCGGTGTGCAGGCCGAAGAAGACGAAGAACACGGCCGCGAACAGGTCCCGCAGCGGGCTCAGCAGGGTGTGGGTGCCCTCGGCGACCTCGCCGGAGAGGGCGATGCCGACGAGGAAGGCGCCGACCGCGGCGGACACCTGGAGCTGCTGGGCGATGCCCGCCACCAGCAGGGTCAGGCCCAGGACCACGAGGAGGAGCTTCTCGGGGTCGTCGCTGGAGACGAAGCGGGAGATGTGGCGGCCGAAGCGGACCGCGACGAACAGGACCGCGCCGGCCACGCCGAGCGCGATGGCCAGGGTCGCGCTGCCCGCGGCCAGGCTCACTCCGGCGAGGAGGGCGGTGATGATCGGCAGGTAGACGGCCATGGCGAGGTCTTCGAGGACCAGGATGGAGAGGATGACGGGGGTCTCGCGGTTGCCGACACGGCCGAGGTCGCCCATGACCTTGGCGATGACGCCGGAGGAAGAGATCCAGGTGACCCCCGCGAGGACGACGGCGGCGACCGGACCCCACCCCATCAGGAGCGCGGCCACGGCGCCGGGGACGGCGTTGAGGGTGAAGTCGACCAGCCCGGCCGGGTACTGGGTCTTGAGGTTGGAGACCAGGTCACTGGCCGTGTACTCCAGGCCCAGCATCAGCAGGAGCAGGATGACGCCGATCTCGGCGCCGATGGCGACGAACTCCTCGCTCGCCCCCATGGGCAGCAGCCCACCGGTGCCGAAGGCGAGACCGGCCAGCAGGTAGAGCGGTATCGGGGAGAAGTGGAAGCGGCCGGCGAGTCTGCCCAGCAGGCCCAGACCGAGGATGATCGCACCGAACTCGATCAGGAACACGGCGGAGTGCACGGCCGTCTCACTCCCGTCCGAGTATGGAGGCGGCGGCGTCGACGCCCTCGCGGGTGCCGATGACGATGAGCGTGTCCCCGCCGGCGAGGCGGAAGTCGGGTGCGGGCGAGGGGCGGGCCTCCGCCCGGCGCAGCACGGCCACGATCGACACGCCCGTCTCGGTCCGCATCCGGGTCTCCCCCAACAGCCGCCCGTTCCAGTACGAGTGCCCGGACAGCTCGATCCGCTCGGCCACCAGCCCGAGACCGGTGGTGTGCAGGAGGCTCGGGCTGTGGTGGGCCGGCATCAGGGCGTCGATGAGCGAGGTGGTCTCCGCCGCGGTCAGGTGCAGCGACTGCGCGCACGCGTCGGGGTCATCGGCCCGGTAGAGGTTCACCGTCCGGGTGCCGTCGCGGTGCGCGACCACGGACAGGTGCCGGCGTTCGCGGGTGGTGAGGTCGTACTGGACCCCGATGCCGGGCAGTGGCGTGGTGCTCATCCGTGGAGCAGGCACGGCTGTCCCCCTCGTGTTCGCTTTCGTACGTGACGCCGCTGCGGCGGACAGTCGGTCCCGGGCAGGAGAAGGGCCGCTCGGCGAGCCCATCCTGCCAGTTCACGCGGGTCCGGAACATGGGTGCCCGCACGGATGGACAGCAGCCGCCGGCGGCATGAGGATGGGGGCGGAGAAGTAGGTTCCGCTGCAGGTCACAGCGCCTGGAGAGGGGGCGGCCGGGCGGCCGTGAAGGATGCTGGGGGACCGGCTGGAAAGGCGTGTGGCCGTGTCGTTGTACTGGCGGATCTTCCTCCTGAACGCGGGTGTTCTGGCCGTCGCGGTGGCCCTGTTGCTGGGCCCGGTCACCGTGTCCACGCCGGTCCTGTTCGGGGAGGCGGTCGTGCTGCTCGGCGGACTGGCCGCGATGCTGGTCGTCAACGCGGTCCTCCTGAAGGTCGGTCTGGCCCCGCTCGCCCGCCTCAACCGGGCCATGGCCACCGCCGACCTCCTCAGGCCCGCCACGCGCCCGACGGTCACCGGCGGCGGGGAGACGGCCGCCCTGACACGGACCTTCAACGCCATGCTCGACCGCCTCGAAGCCGAACGGGCCACCAGCAGCGGCCGGGTGCTCACCGCGCTGGAGGCCGAACGCAAACGCATCGCCCAGGAACTCCACGACGAGATCGGCCAGACCCTCACCGCCGTCCTCCTCCAGATCAAGTACGCCGCCGACCGCGCCGGCGAGCCGGTCCGCAGCGACCTGCGCCAGGCCCAGGAGACCACCCGCGCCAGCCTCGACGAGATCCGCCGCATCGCCCGCCGCCTGCGCCCCGGAGTCCTGGAGGAACTGGGCCTCCACAGCGCGCTGCGTTCCCTGGCGGGCGAGTTCACCACCCCGCGCCTGGGCGTCACCGCCCACATCACCCCCGGCCTGCCGCTCCTGGACCCGGCGGCCGAACTCGTCCTCTACCGCGTCGCGCAGGAGGGCCTGACCAACGCCGCCCGCCACTCCGGCGCCACCCGCGTCCAGGTCCACCTGCGACCCCTGCCCTGCGGCGGCGTCGGCCTGCTCGTCGGCGACGACGGAACCGGTCTCGGGGAGGCACCCGAGGGCGCCGGCATCCGCGGCATGCGCGAACGCGCCCTGCTCATCGGCGCCGAACTGCACGTGGGCAGCGGCCCGCAGGGCGGCACCGAGGTCCGGCTCGACGTCACCGGCAGCGCGGGGACCGCCCGATGACCAGGTCCGGCCCCATACCGGCCCGCATCCTCCTGGCCGACGACCACACCCTCGTCCGCCGCGGCGTACGCCTGATCCTCGACGCCGAACCCGACCTGACCGTGGTCGCCGAAGCCGCCGACGGCGCCGAAGCCGTCGCCCAGGCCCGCGCCCTCGACGTCGACCTCGCGGTCCTCGACATCGCCATGCCCCGCCGGACCGGCCTGCAAGCCGCCCGCGAACTCGCCCGTACCCGGCCCGGTCTGCGGATCCTGATGCTGACCATGTACGACAACGAGCAGTACTTCTTCGAGGCCCTGCGCGTCGGCGCCGCCGGCTACGTCCTCAAATCCGTCGCCGACCGCGACCTCGTGGAAGCCTGCCGCGCCGCCCTGCGGGACGAGCCGTTCATCTACCCGGGCGCGGAGACCACCCTGATCCGCAGCTATCTCGAACGGGCCCGCACCGGCGGTCCGCTGCCGGAGCGGCCGATCACCGAACGCGAGGAGGAGATCCTCAAACTCGTCGCCGAGGGCCACAGTTCCAAGGAGATCGGCGACCTCCTCGTCATCAGCCCCAAGACCGTGGAACGCCACCGCGCCAACCTGCTCCAGAAGCTCGGACTGCGCGACCGCCTCGAACTCACCCGCTACGCCATCCGCGTCGGCCTGATCGAGCCGTAGCGGGCCGTGGCGGGCCGGTACCGGCCCGCGGTACACCAGGGGCCCGCGGCGCTGCGCACGACGCCCGTCGAACCGACCCGCCCCGCTGTGACTCGCCGGCGGGCCCGACGCCTGCGGGCGCCGGGCCCGAGTGCGGGCTGTCAGTGGCATGGGTCACAGTTGAGGGGAACGCCCACCGAGGAACCACCGCGGGGAGACGAGGCGATCCCATGACGCACGCGATCCAGGCGGAGGGCCTGACGAAGCGGTACAAGGAGACCCGCGCCCTGGCCGGGGTGGACCTGCGGGTTCCGGCCGGTACCGTGTGCGGCCTGCTCGGTCCCAACGGCGCCGGAAAGACGACCGCCGTCCGCATCTTCGCCACCCTCCTGCGGCCCGACGGGGGGCGCGCGACGGTCGGCGGCTTCGACGTCGTACGGGAGGCGGGGCTGGTCCGCTCCGTGATCGGGCTGACGGGCCAGTACGCCGCCGTCGACGAGAACCTGACCGGTACGGAGAACCTGCTGATGATCGGCAGGCTGCTCGGCATGCCCCGCGGGGACGCCCGGGCGCGGGCGGCGGAGCTGCTCGACCGCTTCCACCTGACCGACGCGGCGGGCCGCGCCGCCAAGGCCTACTCGGGGGGCATGCGGCGGCGCCTGGACCTCGCGGCCAGCCTGGTCGGGCGCCCACGGGTGCTGTTCCTCGACGAGCCGACCACCGGGCTCGACCCGCACAGCCGCGGCGAGGTGTGGGACATGCTGCGCGCCCTGGTCTCGGAGGGCATGACCACCCTGCTCACCACCCAGTACCTGGACGAGGCCGACCGGCTCGCCGACAACATCGTGGTGATCGACAAGGGCACGGTGATCGCCGACGGCACCCCCGACGAGCTGAAGTCGCAGGTGGGGGGCCAGGTTCTGGAGATGCGGCCCGCCCGCTCCGCCGACCTGGCGGGGGCGCACGCCCTCGTCGCGGAGGAGGCCGGTCCCCTGTCGAAGATCGAGGGCGAGGGGATCACCGCTCCCGTGAACGACCCCGCCGTCATGCCGAGGGTCGTGCGGCGGCTGGACCAGGCGGGCATCGAGGTCGCCGGGCTCACGCTGCGGCGCTCGTCCCTGGACGAGGTGTTCATGGTGCTGACCGGCCACCACGCGGAGGCGGAGGCCGCGCCGCCCGGGCGGCCGGATGCCACGACGGACGCCGACGGCACCGGTACCGGCACCGATCCCGGCCACGGAACCGATACCGGCACCGGTCCTGACACCGATCCCGACGCAGACAGCCGGCGCGTGAACGCGGGGAGCCCGTCATGACCGCGACGACCCCCGGCACGATCGCCCCCGGCATCGGCGGAAGCGGCCGGGTGCGCCCCCTGCCGGCCCTCCGGCAGACCGCGACCATGGCGTGGCGCAGCCTGGTCTCGGTGAAGCACAACCCCCTGGAACTGGTCGACTACAGCATCACGCCGATCATGTTCGTCTTCCTGTTCACCTATGTGTTCGGCGGGCAGATGGCGGGCTCTCCCCGGGAGTACCTGCAGTACGCGCTCGCCGGGATCATCGTGCAGAACACGCTCTTCATGAGCATGTACACCGCCATGTCGCTGAACACCGACCTCACCAAGGGGGTGTTCGACCGGCTGCGGAGTCTGCCGATGGCCCGTTCGGCGCCGCTCTTCGGGCGCATCGCCGCTGACCTGGCCAAACAGCTCTGGGCGATGATCCTGATGGTCGCGCTGGGCATGCTGCTGGGATTCCGGGTCACCGGGGGCGTGGCGGGGTTCGCGGCGGGGGCCCTGCTGCTCCTGGTGTTCGCCGCCGCCGTGGCGTGGACGGCGGTGCTCATCGGGATGGTGGCCGGTGACGTCGAGAAGGTGCAGGTCTACGCCTTCACCTTCATCTTTCCGATCACCTTCACCAGCAGCGCGTTCGCCCGGGTCGACACCATGCCGGGCTGGCTTCAGGCATGGGTGGAGGTCAATCCCGTCACCCACCTGTCGGACGCCTTCCGCGGGCTGCTGCTCGGCACCCCGGCGGGCCCGCCGGTCATGTGGTCGCTGCTGTGGGCGGCGGGCATCGCGGCGGTGTTCATGCCCCTGGCGATGCGCGCGTACCGCACCCACGGGCGGTGAGGCCCGGTTCCGCGCGGGCGGGCGGCGGCCCGGGGCAGGATACGGACGTGCAGACGACGGAGCTGGTCATGAGGGCGGGTGCGCTGGCCGCCCGGGGCGGTCGGCGGATCCTCGGCATCAGCGGGCCGCCGGGGGCCGGGAAGTCGACGCTCGCCGCGCGGATCGCCGGGGCACTCGGGCCGGAGCGGGCCGTGGTGGTGCCGATGGACGGCTTCCACCTCGCGCAGGCCGAGCTGCACCGGCTGGGGCGGGCCGACCGCAAGGGGGCCCCGGACACCTTCGACGCGGCCGGGTACGTCTGCCTGCTGCGCCGGCTGCGCACGCCCGAGGGGGGAGCCACGGTGTACGCGCCCGCCTTCGACCGCGCCCTGGAGGAGCCGGTCGCCGGCAGCATCCCCGTCGGGCCGGCCGTACCGCTGGTGATCACCGAGGGGAACTACCTGCTGCACGACGCGGCCGGCTGGGCGCCCGTACGGCCTCTGCTGGACGAGGCCTGGTACCTCGCGCCGGACGAGGCCCTGCGCGTGGACCGCCTCGTCGACCGGCACGTACGCCACGGCAAGGAACCCGCGCAGGCGCGCGCGTGGGTGGAGCGGTCGGACGAGGCCAACGCCCGGCTCGTCGCCCGCGGCCGCCACCGCGCCGACCTCGTCGTCGGCTCCGGCTGACGCCGGCGGCACCGGGGAGCCGCGCCGGCGGACGCTGCTCAGAAGCCGTTGCGGCGGCGCATCCTGAAGGGGCGGCCGTCCGGGTCGATCAGGGCGCGGTGCAGTGGCGTGGCGAGCAGGCGCCTCGGGCGCGACAGCTCCGGCGGCACGTAGCGGCGCAGCCGGCCCGCGGGGCGCGGTCCGCGGCGGCCGGAAGCGTGCCAGTCGTCCAGGGCGGCGGCGGAGCGTACGAACCGGTCGAAGGCGGTCTCCGGGTCGCACAGCTCCGGCCCCGCCGCGTCCGGCGCCTCGTCCAGGTGCTCGCGCATGAGCTCCAGGCGGAGCCGGCGGGCGAAGGGCCGGGCCCCGTCCCCCAGCCCGCCCGGGTCGTACGGCGGATCGGGGTCGCGGCTGCGGTCGAGGACGGTGCAGCTCAGCTCGGAGTCGTGCGTCCACGAGCGCAGGTTGACGTTGTCGGAGCCGACGGCGGCCCACACGTCGTCGATCACGCAGACCTTGGCGTGCACGTAGACGGGGGTTCCCGCGTGGTTCTCCAGCCCGTACACCGCGACCCGGTCCCCGCCCGCGCGGCGCAGTTCCTCCAGGGCGGTGATCCGCCCGATCAGGTTCATGGGCCGGGTGAGCCAGCCGTCCTGGTCCGGGACGGAGGGGATGACGGCGATCAGCCGGAGCCGGGGGTGGGCGCGCAGCGCCCGGGCGAAGCAGTCCACGACGCGCGGGGACCACAGGTACTGGTCCTCCAGGTAGATCAGCGCCCGGGCGCGCCGCAGGGCCTTGAGGTAGCCGCGGGCGATGCTGCGCTCGCCGTCGGGGGCGAAGGGGTATCCGCGCAGCAGGCGGTTGGGGTAGGTGCGCAACACCTGGACGGTGTGGGTGCCGCACGGGAGGGGGTCGGGCCCTTGCGGGGGCAGCTCGTCGGCGGCGGTGTCCTCCCGGTCCCACAGTTCCCGGAGGCGGATGACGGGACTGCGAGAGAGCGGAGCCGGGTCCTCCCACCGTTCGCGGAAGACGGCTTCGACGTCTCCGACGACGGGCCCGCTCACGGCGAGCTGGACGTCGTGCCAGGGCGGGTGGGGGCCGTACGCCGGGGCCATGGGCAGCGACTGGCGGTCGCCCCGGTGGGCGGCGTCGTCGTTGCGGTTGTGGCACAGGTCGATCCCGCCGACGTACGCGACATCGCGCTCCGGGCGGCCCGCGTGGCGCAGGACGACCAGTTTCTGGTGGTGCGAGCCGCCGGGCCGTACGCGCAGGTCGAGCAGGCACTCGCCGCCGGCGGCCTCGACGTCCTCGCTGAGGGAACGGTTCTCCTCCTCACTGAAGCGGAAGCCGTCCAGGTGGGAGCGCCACAGCAGCCCCTTGACGACGACACCGCGCTCCGCCGCCTCGCCCAGTACGGTCGCGATCTCCGTACCGGCTCCGTCCAGCCGTTCGTCGGGGTCGCCGCGCCAGTCGGTGAACAGGAGCAGGTCGCCCGCGCGCATGTCCCGGATCCTGGCGAGGAGCTCCGCGAAGTACGCGGCTCCGTGCACCAGGGGCCGGGCGTCGTTGCCTTCGGACCAGGCGGCCCCGTCCGCACGGCGCCTCTCCAGCCGTGTGGCGGTGTTGCCGCGTTCTCCGGGCTCCAGCAGCCAGTCAGAGCGGGCCATGGGACGACCTCCGCCGGTGCGCCTACCCACTGCGGGGCCGCGCACCCGCGTCAGGCGGCGGGCGTGGCCGGGGAGGTCGTGCGCAGGACGCCGACCTTGTCGATGCGGTGCTCGGGGTTGCCCTGCGCGTCGCTCCAGAAGTTCCCCTCGGCGTGGTCCTCGGGCGTGGCGCAGGTGGAGATCGTGATCATGGCCTGGGTGGGGGTCGCACCCGGCTTCCCGGGTACGGCGGCGCGCTGTTCGCTCAGGGAGCGCTCGGAGCGGAAGGACGTCTTGCGGGTCTCGACGATCTCGTAGGTGTAGGTCCGGCCGCCGGAGGTGACGAGGACCGTGTCGCCCTCGTCCACGGCGGGCAGGTCGCGCAGCGGGCCGCCGGCCGAGAGGCGGTGCGCGGTGACCAGGAAATTGCCCACCTGGCCCGCTCCGGCTCCGCCGCCCTTCCCGTACGGGCTGGCCGCCACGCCCCGGTCCTGTATGCGGGTCCCCGGTGCGTCGTCGGTCGTGCCCTCGTAGGGCACGACGCGCAGCCCGGCGATGCCCACCGAGGGTATGGACAGCGTCGCTTCCCGGATCGGGACGGGCGCGGACGCCGGCGCGGAGGGCGTGGCGGAGGGGGCGGTGGAGGGAGCGGTGGGGGCCGTCCGGGACTGTTCCGGGGCGGGCGGGGACGGGACGGAGGCGGCGGACGGGGCTGAGGCCGGGGCCGGGGCGGCCGTACCGGCGGCGGCCGAGGGGCCGCACGCCGCGAGGACGGCGACGACGGAGCCGGCCACCACGGCGGGTACGGCTCGGGAGCGGAGCGGCAGGGGCATGGGGCGATTCCCGTGTCGGTCGATCGGCGGGGTGGTGCGGCAGGGTCGGTCGGCCGGGTCGTGCCGCGGGGTCGTGCCGCGGGGTCGTGCGGCAGCGGGGCGCGGTTTCCGGCCAGGGTGGCATACGGAGCAAGCCGTCCATAAGGGCCCGGTGATGTGACCTGGCTCCCCGCCCGGCCCCGCGGGCACGGCACAATCCCGGTGCATGAAGATCACCGAGCTCGAACTCAACCGGGCCACCCTCGGCCGGCAGCTGCTGCTGGCGCGCGAGCCGCTGAGCGTGCCGGAGGGCGTGCGGCGCGTGGTCGCGCTCCAGGCTCAGCACCCGGCGTCGCCGTACCTCGCGCTCTGGAACCGGCTCGCCGGCTTCTCCCCGGCCGAGGCGGACGCGGCCTTCGCGCAGCGCTCCGTGGTGAAGGCGACCCTGATGCGTATCACCCTGCACGCCGTGCACGCGGAGGACTACGCGGCCTTCCGTGCGGCGATGCAGCCCACCCTGTACGGCTCCCGGCTCGGGCAGCGGTTCGCCGCCGCGGGCCTGACCCCCGCGGACGCCGCCCGGCTGGTGCCGGAGCTGCTGGCCTTCGCGGCCCGGCCGCGCAGCGGGGCCGAGATGCAGGCCTGGCTGGAGGAGCGGGTGGGGGCCGGGCGGAAGGACGGGGCGTGGTGGGGGCTGAAGGGGTACGCGCCGCTGCACCACGCCCCGACGGACGCGACGTGGTCGTTCGGCGTCCGGCCGCACTTCGTCGCGTCCGGGAGCGGCTCCGGGTGCGGCTCCGGGTTCGGCTCCGGGTGCGCGGCAGCCGGACGGGCGGTGGACTTCGAGGCGCTGCGCACCCTGGTCCTGCGCTACCTCGCGGGGTTCGGGCCGGCGTCGGTGGCGGACGTCGCGCAGTTCGCCATGGTGGCGCGGGCGCCCGTACGCGAAGCCCTCCGGTCCCTGGAGGGCCGTGTCGAACAGCTCGGCGGACCGGACGGGGCCACGCTGTTCGACCTCCCCGGGGCCCTCCGGCCGTCCGCCGACACCCCCGCCCCGCCCCGGCTGATGGCGATGTGGGACAGCGTGCTCCTGGCCTACGCGGACCGCAGCCGGGTCATACCCCCGGCCTACCGCCCTCTGGTGATCCGAAAGAACGGCGACGTGCTGCCCACCCTGCTGGTGGACGGCCGGGTCGCGGGAGTGTGGCGGCCGGCGGACGGCGGGATCGAGGCCACCGCGTTCCACCCCCTCCCGCCCGCCGCCTGGGACGGACTCGCCGCGGAGGCGCAGTCCCTGACGGCCCTCCTCGCCGGCCGTGAGGCCGCGCCCTACAGCCGCTACCACCACTGGTGGGCGAAGCTCCCCGAAGCCGAGGTGCGGCTGCTGCCCCTGCGGCCGTGAGCGGAGGCGGCGGCCGTATGCGAGCGGGATCGGCCGGAGGCGGGGCCGCGGTCACCGCAATGCGTCCATGGGGATGAACCACGCACCGGACCGACCCGCTCGCGGCACCCCGCGGTGGTCGACTGGGCCGGAAGGATCGGAGCATCCCAACCGAACGGAAGTCACCGTGGCGATCATCGCAGTCTTCGAGGCGCCGGGCATGACCCGGGAGCAGTACGAGCAGAGCGCGGACAAGGTCACCGGCGGGCGCGGCGCCGTGACGGGCCCGGGCGACTGGCCCGTCCCCGGCCTCATCTCCCACACCGCCGCTCCCCTGCCGGACGGCTGGCTCGTCGTCGACGTCTGGGAGTCGGAGGAGGCCTTCGAGCGGTTCGGCGCGTTCATCATGCCGGTCCTGCGCGAGCTCGGGGTCGCCGACGTACAGCCCAGGATCTACCCGGTACACACCGTCGTGACCCGCTAGCGCAGGGCGCCGGTGCGCGCGTACGCCGGCGCGGGGTGCGGTCCCCGTCGCAGCCATGGTGGCGGAACCGCACCCCGCTCCCGGCGTCTACCCGGGGGTGCGCCCGGTCACCAACGCGAAGACGCCCGGCCGAGGGGTCCCGGCCGGGCGTCTTCGGGCGTCCGCGGTGCTGCGCCGCGGTTCACCGGTGGCTTAGTACCAGTGGTTGGCCTGCCAGAAGTTCCAGGCCTCGACGGGGCTGCCGTAGCGCTCGTTCATGTAGTCCAGGCCCCACTTGATCTGGGTGGCCGGGTTGGTCTTCCAGTCGGAGCCCGCGGAGGACATCTTCGACGCGGGCAGGGCCTGGACCAGGCCGTAGGCGCCGGAGGAGGAGTTGACCGCGGTGTAGTCCCAGCCGCTCTCACGGGTGACGATCTTGTCGAAGGCGGCGAACTGGGCCGGGTCCTTGATCATCTGCTGGGCGATCGCCTTCGCGCCCACCGGAGCGGCCTGCGCGGGAACCGCGGCGAGCAGGGAACCCGCGACACCGAGAGCGAGGACGGAACCGGCGAGGGCCTTCTTCGAAGCGGCGATGCGGCGGATGACGGCGTTGGACACGGAGGAACCTTCCGACGGGGACAAGGACGGTCGCGGCATGCCGAAGACATGCGTGAGCCACTCACGCGAAGGAGAGGGGATCGTCCGGCGGGGGGCGGTGCGCCCCGGCCGCCTCGGCGACAACACCAGTTAGCCAGCCCGGCGCCGCCCTGGCAACGCCCCCCGCCTACGAACCACCCCCGCACACCGGGACCTTGGACCCGGCCCCCAGCCCGTGCGGGACAGGCCGGCGGGCCTACTAACCCGGACCGGATGTGACCTGGGTCCTGTGGGCCGCCTCACCGCCCCACACCCCCGAAGTCACCCCCCGTAACCGCTCACACCCTCTGAGGTGGGTGTCCCCCGTCACTCCCGACCCCCGAACCGAAGGAAACCGGGGCATCGAACGCGGCTTTCCGAGCCGCCCGTCCCGCGCGGCGGCCCCTCCGTGCGCCATCCGGGCCCTACGGGTCCTACGGTCCTACGGGTCCCCGACCGCGGATCCCGCCTGCGGCGTCCGCCATGCCGCCATCAGTTCCCGGAACCTCGGGCACCGGACGATGTCCTCTTCCCCGCATCCGAGGGCGTGGGACAGGAGCTGATGGGCGTGGTCGAGATCGACCATGCGCTGTTCGATCTCGCTGATCTTGGCGCGGATCACCGCCTCCCTGCGCCGCTGCTCCTGCTGGAACTCGCCGATCTCGGCCAGGGTCAATCCCGCCTGCTGGCACTTGCGCAGCACCGTGATCCGCTCGGCGGCCTCCGGCGGATACCGCCGCTGCCCGCTCACGCGCTCGGGCGCCGGCAGCAGCCCGTGCCGCTCCCAGTACCGGATGGCGGAGGCGGGAACTCCGGTGACCTCGGAGAGCCGGCCGATCGTCATGCGCACGTACCGCTCCTCCTGTTGCCCGCCGCCCGCCCCCAGGGCGTTTGACTTGAACCTTAGTTCAAGTTGAAGAGTGGTCCATACGTGGACGGCGGCCGAAGAGCGGCCGCCGGCAGCACACTTGGAGATGCCCCATGAGCGATGCGTACGTACGGGACGAGCGGGCCGGACAGCTGGCGCGAGCCGCGGAGAGCCTCTTCACGGCCGGGGTGATGGGCCATTCCGGACACGCCAACCTCAGCGCGCGGCTCGACGGCGAACGCCTCCTGCTGACGCCCGGGTACGTCCGCGGCCTGCGGCCGGAGCAGCTCGCGACCGTCGGCTTCGACGGGCGGGTCCTCGACGGCGCGTTGCAGTCCGTCAGCACCGAGATCATCGCCATGCACAGCGTGGTGTACCGGGCCAGGCCCCGGGTGGGGGCGATCATCCACACCCACTCGCCCTCCGCGACCGCCTTCGCCGTGGCCCACCGGCCCCTCCCCTGCCGCACGGAACCGATGCTCCGCATGGGACAGGCCGAGGACGTGCCCGTGGTCCCCTGGGGGCCGCGCGGATCGGACGTATCGGTGCGCGGTATCTCCGAGGTGCTGGATCGGTGCCCGACGACGGCCGCGGTACTGCTGGCCAATCACGGTCTCCTGGTGTTCGGCCCGGACGCGGCCGCCGCGGCGGCCCTGGTGGTGGCGATCGAGGAGAGCGCGGAGGCCGAGATCGCCGCCGCGGCGATCGGAGGGGCCGTGGACTTCCCCCCGGGCGCCCAGGAGGCCGTGCGCGCCGCGATCGCGCGGGTGGCGCCATGACGCGGGACACGCCCGCCTCCCGGACCGGGGCCGTACGGGACCGCCACCGCTGAACGGCGACCCGCTCGTCACCGCGGGCGGCCGGCTGATGTCATGAACCCTGATGTGGCGTCGCGAACCGTACGATGTCCGGCAGAACCGGGTTCCGACGGCAAGACCAGTGGGTGGCCGCGCAGTGACTTCGACAGGTGTGTGGGTGGTCGGCGTACTGCCCGACGAAGAGGCCCGAGCCATCCCTGAGCGCTTCCTCCACCTCTTCCGGCCCGAGGACGGGGACAGGACGCAGGCCTACAGGGATTCGCTCGCCTGGTGGTCGGGCGGCGGCGACGAGGAACCGTTCTTCGAGTACGCCGACGGACCGGCCGGCCCGGCCAGGGCCACGTCCGCCGCCCGACGGTTCGCGGACTTCATGGACCTCGCCACGACCGCCTCCGCCGCCGTGACCGCGATGCAGGACGCGGGCGGCAGCGCGATGCCCGCGACCGAGGGCGCGGGACTCTTCGTCGCGACGGCCCGCAACACCTTCCCGGCCGCGGCCCTGTACCACGGCCTGGGCGCACGGGCATCCGAGCTGTTCCCCGGATGGTTCGGCGACTTCCTGCTGGACGCCGACGAGGTGGCGGCCGCCCTCCCGCGGGCCGAGGAGGCCCTCGACCTCACCGGCGCCCGGCGCGGCCGGGTCCTCGCCCGGATCACCGAATGGATGACCGTCATGGGCGACGCCCCCGACTTCGACGCGGCCGGACTGATCGAGGGCCCCTTGCGCGTCCTGCGGTCCGCCGCGGCGACCCGGTCCGGCGCCGCCGCGTACAGCCGCCGGCGCTGAACGAGAAGGAGGAGGAGAAGGCAGCATGGCGATTCAACGCATGGACAACGTCGGCATCGTCGTCGAGGACCTGGACGCCGCCATCGCGTTCTTCGTGGAGCTCGGCATGGAGCTGGAGGGCCGGGCGGAGGTCGAGGGGCCCTTCGCCGACCAGTGCACGGGGCTCGACGGCGTCCACTGCGACATCGCGATGATGCGGACCCCGGACGGCCACGGCCGGCTGGAGCTCGCGAAGTACCGCAGCCCCGCGGCCATCAGCGCCGGGCCGCGCGACCGGCCGCACAACGTCCTGGGCACGCACCGCGTCATGTTCGCCGTCGACGACATCGAGGACACCGTCGCCCGCCTGCGTCCCCACGGCGCCTACCTCGTCGGTGAGATCGCGCGGTTCGAGGACAGCCACCTGCTCTGCTACCTCCGCGGGCCGGAGGGCATCATCGTCGGGCTGGCCGAACAACTGCGCTGAGCGGGCCGCTCGCGCGATTTCGACAACACCCCCGGGCGCCTGGTCAGTGGAGGCAGAGGCAGAAGGGGTGGCCGGCCGGGTCCGCGTACACGCGCCAGTTGGCTTCCGGGCGGAGCTGGTCCGTCCGCTCCAGCAGGGTCGCGCCGAGGGCCAGCGCCCGCTTCTCCTCCCCTTCGAGGTCGTCCACGTCGAAGTCCAGGTGCAGCTGCTGCGGGTAGCGCCGGCCCGGCCATTCGGGCGGCCGGTAGCCCTCCACCCGCTGGCAGGCCAGCGGCGTGCCCTCGAAGCCGTGCACCTCGACCCAGCCGGGGTCCTCGGGGTCCGTGACGACACGGCCACCGAGCAGGTCCGCGTAGAACTTCGCGAGGCGCACCGGATCGGCGCAGTCCAGTGCGATCGCCTGCAGCTTCCGGATCACTTCCGACACCCTCTCGTCGTGGCCGCCGCTCCACGACGGCCCCCGTACCGGAGCAGTCGTACCCCGCTCCGCCCGTCGTACGCCGCGTCCCCGAGGCCGCCCGGCATTCGAGTGGCGGGCGCATGGCCGGTGGCGTGGCTTCCGGGGGTGAGTGGTGGAACACATGACGGCCACGTCGACGACGGCGGGCGCGGCGCCGCCCGGTGGCGTACGGTCGCCCGCGGGCCCGCCCCTGTACGTGTCGGACTACGGCAACGACCGGGTGCTGGCCCTGCCCGCGGCCGGCGGCGACCAGGTCACCGTCCCCTTCGACGGTCTGGTGCGGCCGACGGGCCTGTCCTGGGACTCCGCGGGCCGGCTCTACGTGTCGGACACCGGCAACAACCGGGTGGTGAAGGTGGCCGGGGCCGACGGTACGCAGAGCACCGTACCCGTGAGCGGCCTGAGTTCCCCGCTCGGGCTCGCGCTCAACGGCGCCGGCGGCCTGTACATGGCCGACGGGTTCGACAACCGGGTGATGCGCGTCGGCGAGACGGGCGGCGGACGGGTGACGCTCGCCTCAACGGGCCTCAGCTTGCCGTTTGACTTCTGATGGCAGCGGGTTGGGCCGGCGCCCGCCTGCGCAAGCCAGGACTTCTGTCGCCGAGGAGTTCAGAAAGATCGTGAACACGGACGACCTGTCCACAGAGTCGATGCAACCGGTACGGACAAGCTCTTCCCCGGCCTGCCGCAGGATGTCGACAGAGGCGGCAAGGCCCTCGATCGTGTGGCCGTGCCGAGCAGCTGAGCGGATTCGAAGCCCGAACACCCCCGCGTGCCGGATGGCAGGGACCAGACCGTCCCAGACGGCGAAGGGACCCCCGGCCGTCAAGGCATCACGGGCAGGCCCGCATGCCGCGGTCTGTTCCCGAAGCATGGCGATGAGGTCCTCGCGCGTCACGCTGTGCGCCGGTGCCCGTACGACCCAGTCATCGCCCGCGTGTGACAACTGCAGTACCTCTCTGGTGCCAGTCCGAGTGCTTCGACCTGCTTCCTTCGCAGGCCATCTGGTGCCGACGGTGACAACTATCGAGCCTCGGCTCAAGCGGGTGCCGCATCACGGCAAACGGATACCAGCTTCGCGGTGCCCGATTCTGGTTGGGATGATGGTCCCGTGGCAGAGCCGACCTTTCGATACCACCCCGATCCGCTGGCCTCCGGGTCCGCGTTGCGCACCGACCATGTCTGCAGTGTCTGCGGCACGAATCGACAGATCCGCTATCTAGGGCCTGTCTACGGTCGGCAACCTGATTCCCTCTGCCTCCACTGCATCGACTCCGGGGCAGCGTCACGGGCCCTGAGCATCTCAAGCGGAGGCGATGAGCACCCCGACATGGCTGCGATGTTCAGCGATGCCGTTGACGTCCCCGACGACGTACCGCTGTCGGTCGTCGAAGAAATCACCCGACGCACGCCCGGCTTTGCGGGTTGGCAGCAGGAGGCCTGGCTGTACCACTGTGGCGACGGCGCGGCATTTCTCGGCCCTGCCGGATATCGCGAGCTTCAGGCCTACCCCGAGGCCCTCGCCATGCTCCGTGAAGATCACCAGCGTTACGGCTGGTCGCCGGCAGATACCGAGGAGTTCTTGCGGGGGCTGGACCGCACTGGCGAGCCAACCGCTTACCTGTTCCGCTGCTTGCACTGCAACACGAGCCTGGCATCTTGGGACATCGGCTGACAGGTGAGCCCGTTCGGGTCCGCCGGCCGTTCCCACGGCCGGCGGAGATCTGCGATGAGGGGACGGGCGAGGCGGAACTGTGCGTGGGCGGCCAGGACGAGCCAGGTCCAGCGATCGGCCGCAGAGGAGTCACGGAGCGTGGACCGGGTCCAGCCGAGGGTCCGCTTGAGCAGGCGGAAGGTGTGCTCGACATCGAACCGCCGCAGGAATGCCCGCCAACACCGATCGACGTCCTCAGAGGTGGCTCCGGTGCCCGACCACCACAACCAGACCGGCTTGTTGACCCCGCCGCTGGGTAGCTTCTCCACGGTCAGACTGACCACGGTGCCCTCGGTGATCGGCAACGGCCCCGTCGTGCTTCCCCCACACGGCCCTGCGGGTCAGACGAGGGTGGTCCGAGCATGTGTCGGCGTCCGGCCGAAGCCACGAGGACACATCCACCGCGAGCACGAGGCGCCCGTCGGCGGCCCGGGGCAACGGCACTCCGACCAAGGACCGGCGCAGCAGGGCGACGTCGATCTGGCCCTGATTCAACCCGGCGTACAGGGCACCGTGCCCACGCCGATGCTCGGGCGCCAGAGCCAGGTCCACGAGCGTACGGACCGGACCGTCGGTGGACAGCAAGGCGTCGCACAGCTCGAAGAGGGCGTCGCCCCCGGCGAGTAGGGACTCGTACAGCTCGGTACGGAACGCCATCACCGCCGCGAACGCGTCTCGTTGGACCCCGTGCTCGACCTGTTCCAAGATCCGGCCTCCACCGCCGCGCCACTCCTTCCCGCAGGATCAGGCCCCAGGCCCACGGACATGCCGTGAACAGGAGAAACCCCGAACAGTTCGAACCCCGTTCGACGGCGGACCAATAACGACAAGCTCAGCTTGTTCTTTATCTTCTGGCACTCCTGAAGTGGTGCGGGCAGAGTGGGCGGCATGAGAGACAGTTCCGGCTCTGTTCCTGTGGACGTAGATGACCGTCAGGTGATGGAGCACATACTCGGTCGTCCCTTGAGCCAGACATGGCCGGCGGGTGCGCTGGGGCCGGGTAGCCGGGTCGTGGTCGTTCGCGCCCTGGACTGGGATGGTCCTTGGCAGGCCGAGTTTGCCGGAACGGTCGATGCCCTGGGTGCACCCGAACCCAACGAACATGCCCAGGCGCTTGATGGCGAGCTGCTGTACTGGGTCACCTTCGACACCCCTCAGTACGACAGCGACGGGAACGGCCCCTATCGCAAGGCCCAGATCTGGGGCCGGTACCTGAGGACCGAGTCAGAGCCCGAAGGATAGACGTTCCACAGACCATGTTGTCGCGCTCGAATCGTCTGTCGAACTGGGTCGCTCACCTGGGGGTTCGTCGGACGTGGGGGCGGCCTTCGTCTGATCACGTGCTCCGACCAAGGTGCACGTGACTACGACGAAGGCCGTGAGGTGAGTCTGCTGCCAGATGCTGTCCGGAGGGAAGCGTTCGCGAAAGCGTCACGCTTCCGGGGAGACTTCTACGAGTGCCTGACCGCCCGGCGCGACGAGTTGTTCGAGCTTGCCGACGCCGTGTTGTGTGCGGACGGTGCGGTGAAGTCCCCGGTGGACCTGACATTGCTGCCCGAGCACCGCCGTGGGCACGGAGCGGTGTACGGCGGCCTGAACCAGGGCCGGATCGACTTCGGCCGGCTGCGAACCGTGCTGGCCGGGCTGTCGCTGCCACGGTTCGAGGGCGGGCGCCTGGTCCTGGCGGTCGATGTGTCGCCGTGGCTCCGCTCGGACGCGCCGTGCTCAGCGGAGCGGCTGTTCTGCCACGTCTACGGCCGGGCGAAGACGGCCTCGCAGTTCATCCCGGGCTGGCAACAAGCACGGGCCAGAGTTCCGCTTCAACAAGCCGGAGACCTGGCCCGAGCCCGCGATCACCACGGTCACCGACACCACGAACTACGGCACGGCCGAGACTAAGGCGTGGGACCGGGTCCACCCCCGGCCACCCACCGCTCCTCCTGGCTCGACCACGACGGTGAACTCCCAGTGGTCGAAGGGACGCTGATGCGGTTGAAGGTCGAGCATCTGTCGAAGGACCGGGAGGCCCCGCCGGTGTGGTTGTGGTCCTCCAAGACCGGCGCCACCCCGGACGATGTGGACCGTTTCTGGCAGGCGTTTCTCCGCCGCTTCGACCTGGAACACACCTTCCGCTTCGCAAAGCAGACCCTCGGCTGGATCACCCCGAAACTCCGTACTCCCGAGGCCGCGGACCGCTGGACCTGGATCCTAATCGTGGCCCACACCCAACTCCGGCTCGCCCGGCCTCTGGCTGCGGACCTCCGTCGGCCCTGGGAGAAGCCCGCCGCATCCGGCCGACTCACCCCGGCCCGGGTCCGCCGCGGGTTCAGGAACATCCGCGCTCACCTCGCCTACCCGGCCCGTGTCCCCAAACCCCGAGGCGCCGGCCCGGGACGGCCACCCGGCGTCAAGAACAGACACCAGGCACCCCGCTACGACGTCGGGAGAACCGTCAAACGGCCCGAGACCCTCACGGCCATCGGCAGCCCGGAAGATCTTGGTAGATAAAGAACAAGCTCAGTACCTGTTCCTAAAGCCCATCACCGATCTAAAGGGCCAGGACGTGGGATCTTCTGCATCTGTCAGGGTGAACCAATCGGTGATGGCTACCAAATGCGTTGCCGGGCGGCATGTCGCGCACCAAGGCATGGCCTTATGCAGCTAGTTTCCACCTGCTTGTCATGACCGAACGCGATCATAATCAGGGAGACTTCGTGCACCGTGCAGGACGGTTGATCACAGCTCTGACAGTGGCGGCGGGCGCGCTCGTCATCAATGTGTCACAAGCTCACAAGGCCCAAGCCGACGGTCTCCTGGACGGCCTCCTCGGCGGCGGCATCCTCACGCAACAACTGTGCACACCCGTCCAGTCAGGTGTGGGCAACCAGTTCACCGCGCCCCAAAACACCCAGTGCAACCAGGGCGCGTCGTCCTCGACCACGACCCCCGCGGGTGGCGGCATCACCGGCTACGAGGTGGTCCAAGGCGATGATTTCAGTCTCCTTCCGGGCGAGACCGACAGCGCTGCCATCTTCTGCCCCGCGGGTAAGCGGCCCCTTAGTGGTGGCGTGCAGGCTGGTGGCGGAGACGTCGACAACCTCCGTCTGATCTATTCCTACCCACACCAGATCGATCCGACGGAATGGGTTGTCGGGGTGACCCACGAGGGCGGCCTAGGCGCGGCTCAGGGTAACTTCTTCGTCATCTGTGCGAACGTCGCCGAATGACACCGCGGACGATGCATCGACCCCGCGGTCCGGCGGTCGGTTAATCTCGATCTTGCGTGAGGGCCCGTCAGTCTCGTGCCGCCATCCAGGCCCTGTACCAATGCCTGGTTCCGCGTCCGTCTCCGGCAGGCGTAGCCCCAGCGTCGGGGCATTGTTGTACTCCGCGTACAAGTGTACTTGTGCTTCGTCCTCTCCAGGAGTTCGCTGGAGCCGCATGGTCCGCTGGAGAGGAACAGGTCCGAGATCCGCTGAGTACCTGATCCTGATCCATCATGGCAAAGGGTGTGGTGGAGTGGGCGGGATGGCGTCCCACGGAGTGGTGTAACGGATCTTGGCTGGGAAGTGCGCCGTTCGTGTGCCCTCACGTGCATCAACTGCTGGCGAATGCTCCCTCAGAACGGGGCAGGCCGTCACGCAACTGTCCTTGGTGAACTGCCAGTTCGCTCCAAGGGGGCCCGGTGGCCTTGTCCCAGCATGACCTACTTCGCCTGTCGCCCTTGCGGATCTGAGCCCGCCCCGCGGTGTGAAGATCGGCGGGTCCTGGGGCCGCGGTTGCAGCACCCGGCTGCATTCATCTGGTCCGCGAGATGATCCGAGAACACGGCCTGGACGAGTGCCGGCTTCCTGCGGACTCCGCTGGTCCGGCAGCGTAAACAGGAGGACGGCCTGCTGGGGATCGTGTCAGAGTCGCCTCATGTCGACCGATGTTGCTTACCCCATCTTCCGCTCGCCTGACCGTAACCTGGCCCTGCATGTGGCCTGGCAGATGGTGGCGTTCGGTGGGCAGTCCTATTCCGACGTGTCCGTGGACGCCACGGTACCCACCCTGGCCGAGGTTAAGCGGCTAAGAGAGGCTTTGCCGGATTCCTGGTTCACCTGCTGGCAGAGAGGCATGGCCGCGGTCCCACCTACCGATATACCCGATCTGTTCCGTTCGGTTCCCGCAAGAGAACTTCCCGTCGACAGTCCCGGCCTGGATGAATACCTGCCGCTTTCCGTCTCGATGCTGGACCAACCTGTGGGAAGTATCGAGGATCACTTCGCCACCGTGGTGGGCCCCTACCCGGCCGAGATCCACTGGGATTCGATGTACTGGCCAGACGCGCCGGAGCGCGGCCTGCGCGGTGAGGCGAACAACGCCAAGGTCACGCTCCTGCTCCACTGCGCCGATCGCGGACTCGATATCCAGGCCGATACACACACGGTCCTTGTCCACGTTCGGCGGCGCAACGGTGATGGTTACGAGGACCGCTTCGCGCAGTGGCTTGCCGAGCAGATCGGCCAGAAGATCATAGGACCCCCGCAGCACCCGTAAGGGAAGATCACCGGCGAGGTCGACGAGCTGCTGGCGTTCTACGACTTCCCCGCCGAGCACTGGGTCCATCTCAGGACAACGAATCCGATCGAGTCGACCTTCTCCACTGTGAAGCTTCGGACCAAGGTCACCCGCGGCGCCGGCAGCCCGGCCGCGGCCCTCGCGATGGTCTTCAAACGCGTTGAGTCCGCCCAGGCCCGCTGGCGCGCGGTCACCGCACCGCACCTCGTCGCCCTCGTTCGAGCCGGCGCCCGCTTCGAGAACGGCCTCCTCGTCGAACGAGACGAGACCCTCGCAGCGTGATCCACCTCAACTGAGGGCCACCGACGAAATGTGCTGACCTGCGCTGATGGCTTCGGTCACGTATGTGGGATCCCGAGCTCGTCGTGGGGCGGCCATCAGGGCCGTTGTCACAGGCGATTGGCAAGATTGCGGCCATGAATGTCACTCCTGTCACTCCGCCACGGCCGATCGACGTTGTCGCGGTCTTTCCCCAACTGGCTCCGCTGGCCCGCACGGCGACCCGCCTGCACCCCCGCCCCGGGGCGCCGACGTGGCACGACAGCTCGATCGGCGGGCCGCTGCTGTGGCCAGCCGAGGAGCCGTGGCCGCACTGCGAGGAACCGCATGTGGTGGACGGCATCAACCCAGCCCGGTCCCCGGCGGATCTGCGGCTAGAACGACGGATCTTCGCCGCCTCGCACGGCCGGGAAATGACTCCGGGGGAGCGGGAGACTCTGGCGCGGATCCGACCCCCTCAGACGTATCCGGTGAAGGTGGCGGTCCAGCCGTACGAGGGCCCCATAGCGATGCTGCCCGTCGCGCAACTGTACGTACGGGATGTGCCCGATCTGAGCCCGCCGGAGGGCAAGGACCTGCTGCAGGTTCTGTGGTGCCCTTTCGATCATCCGATCATGCCCAGGACCCTGCTCTTCTGGCGTTCGGCAGCCGCCGTCACCGACGTCCTCGACACGCCCCCCGAGCCGCCCGCAGTGCAGTTCGACGGCTATCTACCGGATCCGTGCGTACTCGAACCGGAGCAGATCACCGAGTACCCCGACCATCTGGAGCTGAGCGAAGAACTGCGGAAGCAGATCGAGCAGTGGAGTGTGCCGCAGGCAGCAGAGGAAGACCTGACCGCGGACACGTACTACGACCTTGTGCTGTCCAACGCGCCCGGCTGGAAGGTGGGCGGCTGGGCTGGCTGGAGCTCTACCGACCCCAGCCCGCAGCACTGCTCCGAGTGCGGCACCGGCATGGAGATTCTGATGACCGTCGCCACGTTTGAGGAAGGGGACGACGACGCGAACAGCTGGTCACCGCACCCCCACCCAGGCGCTGGACCGTACCCCGGCCACCGCGGCTACAACGCGACCGGCGTCCAGATAGGTAGCGGCTACCGGCAGCACCTGTTCGTCTGCCCAGCCGAGCCCGAGCATCCGCACATCGAGTTGATGACGTAGTCCGTCCGCAGTGTGCAGCCGGGGCATCATGGTGCGGGCATGCCATGACGCCGGGTGGCCACGAGGCTCAGGGTCCCGAACAACCGACGGAGTACGTTGACCTGCAGGAACGTTACCTTTGACGCGTGGAGTGCCCGCGCAGGTGGGCCAGCATGCCCTTCCACGACGGTCGGTAGGGCACGAACGTAGGCACATCCTGACGGTGCCCGACCGGCCCCTGCCTGCGTTACGTCACTCGGTAAGGCCCACTTCTTCGGTGCCTCACTGATCCACAGGTCTTGACAATTGCTCACATCAAGGCCCGCGTCGACCATCAGATCGTGTCCCAGCCCGTGGTCATCGCGACCGGTGTCACCGAGGACGGCGGCCGTGAAGTCCTCGGTGTCATGGTCGGCGACAGCGAGACGGAAGCCTTCTGGACCGAGTTCCTCCGCTCGCTGCGCGAACGCGGCCTGAGCGGTGTCCGCCTGGTCATCTCCGACAGCCACAGCGGACTGGTCAAAGCCATCCGCAAGGTCATGATCGGGGCCGGCTGGCAGCGCTGCCGCGTTCACTTCGTCCGCAACGTGTTCTCCGTCATCCCGAAGGGGTCCGCGGAGATGGTCGCCGCGAGGATCCGCACGCTCTTCGCCCAGCCCACCGCCGAAGCGGTCCGGTCCCACCTCGACACCGTCGCGGACATGCTCGGCCGACAGTTCCCCAAGGTCAAAGAGATGCTGTTAGAGGCGAAGGAGGACCTGACCGCGTTCGCGGACTTCCCCAACCAGCACTGGAAGAAGATCCAGTCGACCAACCCGCTCGAACGGCTGAACCGGGAGATCAAGCGACGCTCCGACGTCGTCCAGGTCTTCCCGAACACCGCCGCCGTCACCCGCCTGGCCACAGCTGTCCTCGTCGAGCTCCACGACGAGTGGATCGCCTTCCCCCGCCGCTACCTCTCCGTCGAAAGCATGGACAGCCTCTATCCGGACAACACCACCTGCCTGCCCGATACCACCGAATGATCAGCTACACCACGCCAAGGGACATGACCGCATCCGGGCCCGGGCATCGGCAAGTTCCTGTCGGCGCTGCTGGCTCCCTCTGGTTCACGGCTTCCCGGGGCGACGGACCACGGCCCGGCGTGGGGCGATGGGGGTCGGGCCGGCGTCGCCGCCGACGGCCTTGCGGACCTGGGGATATGGAACAGCCACTCAACACCCCGACGGGTCTCGCGGTGCCCCCGACGGGGGCCCGCCTGGGGCACGGCGAGGAGCGGCAGTGGCCTTCCTCACCGGACCCGCCGTGACCGCCCGGCAGGTAGGTAGGTAGGTAGGTAGGTAGGGCGAGTCAACAGCCCCCAGGGCGGGGCCGGTTAGTCTTGTGATCATGGCCTTGCGACCCGATGAGTTCTACGACCACGCTCGTGCGGCAGCGGATGACGGGCTTCGGCTCCCGCTGGCGAGGATGACCGGATGGGACATCAGCCCCTTCGAGCCGGACGGTCTGCGCGTCTCCGTGCTCCGGCCGCCCGTCGTCCCCGAGCCGCCGCGGCACGGCGAGGATCCGGCGGACTGCGACGAGTGCCGCTCCCGCGACGAGGGCATCTGGCTCGACGACCGCTGGCGGCTGGCCCGGATACCGGGTGTGGGTGTGCCCCTGGTGCTGATGCTCTACCCGCGCGACCACTACGACATGGCCGACCTGCCCGACGAACTCGCCGCCGAGCTGGGCGTGCTCACCACGCACGTCGTCCGCCACGTGCAGGCACTGCCCCACGTCAGCCGGGCCCACGTCTACCGCATCGGGGACGGGTCCGCGCACCTGCACGTGTGGTTCTTCGCCCGGCCCGAGGGACAGGCCCAGCTGTACGGGTCGTGGCTGCCCGTCTGGGACGACCTCCTGCCCGAGTACCCGGCGGACGTGGCCGACGCGGACGCGGCCGCCGTCGCCGAAGCCCTGGCCGCCTCGTACGGAGGCCGCACGCGCCTCTGAGGTCCGCCGCAGGGCGTGCTTCGGCCTGGGCCCCGGCCGTACCCCGCCCCGCCGGGGGCGGGTGGAGCGGGGGTTAGGGTCGTGGTCATGGGGGACAGCATGACGCGTGTGAAGCAGTGCAAGCAGTGCCGGCGGCCGCTCGACGGGCGCCGTTGGGGGCGCCCGAAGCGGTTCTGCAGCCGGTGGCACCGGGTGCGGTACTGGCTGGAGGAGCTGGGCGAGATCGTGCTGGGTTAGAGGTCGTCCCGCCCCCGCCCCCGCTCCGAACCGCCCGGCTCCGAACCGCCCCGCGAGGCCGCCCGCCCCGCGAGGCCGCCGCCCTTCCCGGCCCCGGGCCCGCCGGCGGCTTCTGCCGGGACGGGAAGCCGCTCGCCTGGCCGAGCCGCCTCTGAGGCGGCATCGCCTCGCTCCGGCTCCGGCCACGGTCGTTCCCGTCCCGGTCGTGGGCGGTGCAGCCTCCTCGGCTGCGGTCAGGTTCTCGTCAGTTCCCCGATGGTGGCTCCGCGCTGTTCCGCCCAGTTCTCCAGGGTCACGCGGCACGCGTGGTCGAGGTGGCGCAGCCCGGAGAGGTCGAGCTGCACGGGCCCGGCGGGGAGCGCTTCGAGCGTCTCCAGCATGTGGGGCAGCCGCAGGAACGTCGCGGAACCGGTGAGGGTGACCAGGAACCGTCCGTCGGTCGTCTCGTGGACGTCGAGGTGGACGTGCGACGTCTCCCAGGCGCTCTTGACCACGGCGAGGGCGATGCCGAGGAGGACCCCTTCGAACATGCTCGTCGTGACGATGGCGACCGCGGTGACGGCCAGGACGACGGCTTCGCCGCGGTGCGAGCGCCACAGGGGCAGCAGGTCCCTGAAGGGGATGAGCTTGCAGCCCGCGTGGACGAGCACCCCGGCGAGGGCGGCCAGCGGGATGATGCCGATCGCAGCCGGGAGGAGGACGGCGAAGAGCACGAGCCACAGTCCGTGCAGGACGCGGGAGAGCTTCGTCCTGGCGCCGGCCTGCACGTTGGCGGCGCTGCGCACGATGACGGCCGTCAGGGGCAGGGCTCCCAGTACGCCGCAGATGGCGTTGCCGGCGCCCTGCGCCATGAGCTCCTTGTCGTAGTCGGTCCGCGGACCGTCGTGCATCCGGTCGACGGCGGCCGCGCTGAACAGGCTCTCGGCCGACGCGATCAGGGCGAAGGCGATCACCGTGCCGAGGGCGGCGAGGCTGCCCAGGGCGGCGAAGTCGGACGTCCCCGGCGGCTGGATGACGGAGAGGAGCCCTTGCAGCTCGACGCGGGGCACGGACCAGCCGCCGGCCCAGGTGACGGCCGTGGCCAGGGCGACGGCGGCCAGCGGGGCGGGGACCGTCTGGGCCTTGGCCGGGAGCTTCTTCCACAGGACGAGGACGGCGATGGTGGCCGCCCCGACGGCGAACGCGGTCAGGGCCGCGCCGGAGGTGGCGATCTCCACGGCCAGGCGTGGCAGGCCCGCGATCTTGTCGATTCCGGAGCGGGGCTGTTTGACGTCCGCCATCGTGTAGAGCTGCCCGAGGATCAGGACCAGTCCGATCCCGGCGAGCATTCCCTGGACGACCGCGACCGTGATCGCGCGGAAGAAGCGGCCGAACCGGAGTGCACCGAGGCCGAGTTGGAGCAGGCCGGAGACCAGGACGATGGCCCCCAGGGCACCGAGGCCGAACTCCTGGACGGCCTCGAAGACCAGGACGGTCAGTCCGGCCGCGGGGCCGCTGACCTGGAGGGAGCTGCCGGGCAGGCAGCCGACGACCAGGCCGCCGACGATCCCGGTGACCAGGCCGAGTTCGGCGGGCACTCCGGAGGCGACGGCCACTCCCACGCACAAGGGGAGGGCGACCAGGAAGACGACCACGGAGGCCAGGACGTCGCGCCGCATGTCTGCGGGCTTCTTGAGGGTGGCAAGCATCAGCGGGTTTCCTCGCACGGCGGTAACGGAAGGTGGGGGGTGCCCGGAGGCCCGTGGGGCGGGCGTATCCGGGTCACAGGGCCCGGAAGGACCGGTCGTCCGGCCGGTACTCCTTCACCGCCCCCGTGTGCACCTCGTAGTACCAGGCGTGCACCGACAGGGTGCCGGCCGCGACGCGTTCCGCGACGCAGGGGTGGGTGCGCAGCCGCTCCGACTGCGTGACCAGGTGGCTCTGGACCGCCTCCGCGAGGTCCGGGGAGCGGGGCGCGCTGGTCACGGGCTGGGAAGCGGCACGCTCCAGCCAGCCCTGCACGGCGGGCAGGCCGGAGAGGTCGCCGCCGCCCACCAGGGCGTCGACGGCCCCGCAGTGGGAGTGTCCGCACACGATGACGTCGCGGACGCCGAGCACCCGTACCGCGTACTCGATGGTGGCCGTCTCCGCGGAGGGGTCGTCGTGGCTGTACCGGGGCACGATGTTGCCCGCGGTCCGCAGTTCGAAGAGCTCGCCCGGACGGGCGCCGGTGATCAGGGACGGCACCACGCGGGAGTCCGAGCAGGTGATGAACAGCACTTCGGGGCTCTGCCCGGCCTCGAGGGCGCTGAATTCGTCGGCGCGGTCCGCGACGTGCGCGGTGAAGGACCGGACGTTGTCTACCAGGGATTTCATGGTGGCCTTTCTCCTGCGCCCACGGGAGTGGCGGCGGGCGCGGTGTGTTCAGGTCATCAGGGGAAGGCGCGGCCGAAGGGCCCGAGCCCGTTACGCCGGTGCGCGCGTCATCGTCGGCGCGACGCACAGAGCTGTTGTCGCCGGGGCGACACCCACCCCACATCGCGATGAACTCGACGCGGGGCTGCAAGGCATGCAGATCTCTTGGTCAATTCACGGGCTCCGCTTTGCATAGACATTACCTGAAGGGCCAGGTGCGAGTCACGGTTGAATAACGGCCAAGTGTCGCTCATACATGGCCAATTCGGCACGCTTCCGCCGCGAAAGGACCAGACCACCGGCCCTGCCGCCCGCCGCCGGACCCGGAAACCACCGGCCCCTCGTCCGGCACTGGCCCCGGACTCCACCGCCGCTGCACCGCGACAGCTCGCGCCCGCACGCCCCCGCCGGAGCCGGACCGGCTGCCGAAGCGGTCGGGGCGCCGCCGGTCCCGGTCCGTGCCGGCGCGCCCCGGCCGGGCCCGGCCGGGGCCACAGCGGTCGCCCCGGCGCGCCGGCGGGGCCAGGATGGGAGGAGAGTACGACCGCCGGCGCGCCCGCCGCCTTCACGCTCCCGCGCGTCGACGCTCCGTTCCTCCCGGAGAGGAAACACCATGAACCGAAGCACACGTCTCCTGGTCATCGGCATGCTCGTCGCCGCCACGTCCGCCACGGGACCCGCCCTCGCGGCCGGCCCGGGCGATACCCTGCCGGCCGCGACCTGCTCGACCTCCGGCGTGCTGGGAAACGGGAAGGTCCACCTCTCGGGAGGCGGCTTCACCCCCGGAGCGGCCTACGTGACGGGGACGTCCGGCTACGGCTGGACCGTCGAGATCGCCCAGAACGGCGGTTTCCAGATCCTGAACGTACCTCCCGGCCAGTACAGCGTCCGGCAGGGAGGCCAGCTCACCGAATGCAGCACCTAGTGCCGTGACCGCAAGGGCTCACCGGGTCGCGTCCGGGCCGGGCACCGGTCGCCGGTCCGGTCCCTGAGGCCGGGAAACGGGAGACGCGCCGCGTCGGGCCGGGGGATTCCCGGCGCGCCGCACCTGGTAGAACACTGACCCGTGGGTATCCAGGAGCGCGAACGCAAGATGTACCGGCCGCTGCGGCGGGCCGGCCTCGAGGTGATCCCGGACGCCGTGCCGGACGGCACGATGCCGTTCGTCTCCGGATACCGTCGCGAGGACTTCGCCGGCGGCTTCTCCCACCGGTACGAGACTCCACGGCTCATCGAGCGCCTCAACGAGGACTGGTACGACCTGGCGGTCTCCTCGGGCCTCTTCGACCACCGTCGTGAGTTCCTCGTCCTGCTTCCCCACGGCACCCACACGCACCAGGCCCTCCTGCCGAAGGAGCACCTGCACTATGGCCGCCATACCCCATCGTGGGTCTGGACCCGGGTCCGGCTCCTGGACCGCTGGGACATCATGGGCCGGGGTGCGGCATCGGCGTTCCTCGGCATACGTGCGGGCCACCCGGGCTTCGGCATGATGGCGCTCGACAGCAGCGTGTACATCAGCTGCTCGACGGGCGAGAGCGGCGTCGACGTGAGTGCGGTGGCCGATCCGGCCCGCTCCGAGAACGTCCTGCAAGCCCTGGAGTGGTACGCGCAGTGGGACTATCCCCGCACCGACAAGGAGTTGCGGAAGCGGATCGCCGTCTGGCTCGCGGGCCGCGCACCTGGTGCCCTAAGCCGTCCCCGTTCACGTGGTCATGGGGCGGGGTGACCTGACGCCCTGACCGCACGGGGCAGGGGGACGAGTACGCCCACGAGCGGATCCGTCCCCTATCCGTAGGGTTCCCGGGTCGCCTCCGCGCGGCGGAAGGCCTCGTCGCAGGTCCGGCCGGAGCGGGTGGCCACCAGCGAGAGGGTGTCGAGGAGGCCGCCGTTGGTGAACTCCAGGCGCCAGGGGCCGCTCTTCAGGGCCACGGCCGGAACGGGCTGTCCCCGCCGGGCCGTGACCTGCCAGCCGCGTTCCTCCAGGGCGGCCTCCAGGGCCGTCAGCCGGCCGGTGTCGGCGGGGCCGTCGCCCGCCCAGGACGCGATGCAGTCGGCGAGCTCGCCCTCCTCGGCGGGGGACGGAGCGCCCGGAGTGAGGCCGGCGGCCGTGGCGGCGGCGGCGAGTTCCGCCGTGACCGTGCCGCGCGAGAGCTCCCGCCCGGCGCGGGCCGGGACTTCGGCCGCCGCGGGCTCCCTGACCCAGCCGTCCTCGCCGGGCCCGGCGTCCGGAGCCCGGACGGCCCCGCCGACCACGAGCAGGCCGCCCGCGAGTACGGCGATGCCCGCGGCTACGGCTGCGGCCATGGCGACGGCCGCGCCCCTGGTCCTGCCCACGTTCATCCCCCCTAGCCTGTGGCCCGGCGCTCGCCACAGGCTAGGGGGTGCCCGGCGGGCCGACGCGGTCAGGGGCCCGCCCGCCGGGTCCTGCGGCCGTCAGCCCGCGACGCGGGCCATCCAGGCCTCGACCTCGTCCGCCGAGCGCGGCAGGCCCGCCGAGAGGTTCTCGTGGCCGTCGGCGGTGACCAGCAGGTCGTCCTCGATGCGGACGCCGATGCCGCGCCACTCCTCGGGCACCGTGAGGTCGTCCGGCTGGAAGTACAGGCCGGGCTCCACCGTGAGCACCATGCCCGGCTCCAGCACGCCGTCGACGTACTCCTCGTTGCGGGCCTCGGCGCAGTCGTGGACGTCCAGGCCGAGCATGTGGCCGGTGCCGGCCATGGTGAAGCGGCGCTGCAGGCCGAGCTCGTAGGCGCGGTCCGCCGGGCCCTCGATGAAGCCCCACTCGACGAGCTTCTCCGCCAGGTACCGCTGCGCCGCCACGTGGAAGTCGCGGTACGCGGCCCCCGGCTTCACGGCGTCGAAGCCGGCCTGCTGGGCCTCGTACACCGCGTCGTAGACCTTGCGCTGCACGGCCGTGAACGTGCCGCTGATCGGCAGGGTGCGGGTGACGTCGGCGCTGTAGAGGGTGTGCGTCTCGACGCCGGCGTCGAGCAGGAGCAGGTCGCCGGGGCGTACCGGGCCGTCGTTGTCGGTCCAGTGCATGATCGTGGCGTGGTCGCCCGCGGCGCAGATCGAGCCGTAGCCCACGGAGTTGCCCTCCAGGCGTGCCCGGCGGAAGAAGGTGCCCTCGATCCAGCGCTCGGAGGACGCCACCGCCCGCGAGAGCTCCGCGACGCAGTCGGTGAAGCCGCGCACGGTGGAGTCCACCGCCTTGCGCATCTCGCCGATCTCCCAGTCGTCCTTGACGAGGCGGAGCCCGCTCAGGGCCTCCTCCAGTTCGGCGTCGCGCTCCGGGTCGGTGGTGACGGCCGCCTCCAGCGCCGGGTCGACGCCGCGGACGATGCGGGTGGGCACGCCGGAGGCGGCGGCCAGGTCGTCCGTCGCGGTCCGGACGTCGCGGCAGGGCAGGCCGAGCACGCGCTCCGACTCGGCGAGGGAGCGGCGGCGGCCCATCCACAGCTCGGCGGTGTAGCCGAGCCAGAACTCGTCGGTGTCGCGGCCGTCGCGCGGCAGCTGGTAGCAGTGCGCGTCGTGGCCGCCGTCCGGGCGGGGTTCGAGGACGAGCGCGCAGTCGCGGGCCTGGTCCCCGGTCAGGTGGACGTAGCCGGAGTACGGGCGGAACGGGTAGGTGTCGTCGTTCGAGCGGACTTTGAGGTTTCCGGACGGGATGACCAGCCGCTCGCCGGGGAAGCGCGCGGAGAGCGCGGCGCGGCGGCGGGCCGCGTACGGGGACTGCTCGTCGAGCGGGAGGTCGTGCCGTTCGGTGTCCGCCCAGCCCGTCTTCATCAGGGCGGACAGTTCCCCGGAGATCTCCGAGTAGAGGCCGTTCTTGCGACCCTTCGCCACGGCGTGCACCTTCTTCCGGATGGTTTCGTCGGCTGCCGGGGGACCCCGGCGGCCTCCGGACGGTACTGCGGGACGGCAGGCCGGGGAGACGCGGCGGTGCCAGTGGCACTGATCGGCCACTCCCGACCGGTCGGGTCGTCGACAATGCGGTGCATGGCGAACGCGAAACTGACCGAGGCCCTGCGGATGCTGGGGATCGGCCCCGCGGCGGGCCGCGTGTACGTGGCCCTCCTCGAACTGGCCCCCGCCCCGCTCGCCGAGATCGGCCGGGCGGCGGGGCTGGACGGTGCCGGGTTCGCCGCGGCGTACGGCGAGCTGGTCGACGCCGGGCTGGCGAGCGCCGCCGCCGAGGGTGCCGACGTGGTGGCGCCGGTGCCTCCGGCCGCGGGGCTGGAGCTCCTCGCCCGGCAGCGGGCGGCGGAGCTGGAGGGGTCGCGCATCGCCGTGGGCGGGGCGTTCGAGTCGTTCCGCAGGCAGCGGCTCGCGGCGTACAACGACGACCTCGTCGAGGTGGTGACCGGCGAGGCCATCGGCCCGAGGATGCGCCGTGCCTGGACCAGCGCCCGGGAACAGATCCGCCAGCTCGACTCGCCGCCGTACTTCCCGCTGCCCGGTGCCCTCGACGACGCGCTGGGGACGCTCGCGCGGGGCGTGACGCAGCGGGTCGTGTACTCGAAGGCGTCACTGGAGGTGCCCGGACAGCTGGAGACGGCGATCGAGCCATGCATCGAGGCCGGCGAGCAGGCCCGGGTGGCGCCGACGGTACCGGTCAAGCTGGTGATCATCGACGAGGCGTACGCGTTGGTGTCCCTGTCGATCAGGGAGGCGGACGTGCACAACACGATGCTGGTGGTGCAGCCGTGCGGCCTGCTCTCGGCGCTCCTCGCGCTGTTCGAGCAGACCTGGCAGCAGGCACTCCCCTTCCACGGCCGCGCCACCCGCCCGGCCGGCCTGCCGCCTGCGGACCGCCGCCTGCTCCGCCTCCTCGCGGGCGGTGCGAGCGACGAGGTCATCGCCCGTGAACTGGGCATCAGCCGGCGTACGTTCTTCCGCCGGCTCCAGATCCTGATGGCCCGGCTGGGAGCCGAGAACCGCTTCCAGATGGCCCTCCAGGCACAGCGCAGCGGCTGGCTGTGAACCCCGGACCGGCATGCGGTCCGGGTGGGGCGGGGCGGGTCCGTCCGAGGCCCGGCCGGCGGCCGGGGTCGTCCGTGGACGGGGTGGTGTCCAGGGCCTAGGGGAGCTTCAGCCAGGGGCTGCGGAACGGCAGGGTCCACGTTCCGTCGGCGGTCCAGTTGATCTGGGTGTAGTTGGCGTACGCCTCACCGGTCTCGGCCGTGGTGTCGCCGAAGTCGGGAGCCGTGAAGTGCTTGTCGTGGACGGCCCCGGCGGGGCAGGGGTGCACCTTGTCCGACACCACCTGCGAGTTGCCCGTCCGGACCGTCCGAATGGCGATCCTGCAGGCCGGGTGCCCCGCGGCGAGGCTGATGTACGCGTCGGGCCGGCCGACCCCGCGCCGGGGCGAGCCGATACAGGGCTTGATCTTGACGTACTGGCTGCCGGTCCCGGCGTAGTAGGTGCCGCAGCCGCCGCCGTCGGCCGCCTGGGCGTTCGTCCCCGTCATGACGGACGCCACCACCACCGCGGCCAGGACTGCGGTCCGGGACGCCGTGTGGACGAATACTCGCATGAGATCCCCCTTTCGGGCTTCCTGCCCGGTCAGTGGCAGGGCGATGGGCCCACCGTAGGACAGGCCGGGTGCTGCGGAGCACAGGACGTGCGGGGAGCCGCGGAACCGGGGAACCGGAAGCCCGCTGACGGCGTGGCAGGAGCCCGGGCACGGGTCGGGCGGGGCTGCGGCCGTGCGGCGAGGGTGAATCCGCGCGGCGCCTGTGCTGAACTGCTCCCCACCATCCATACGCGGTGAGAGGGACCACGATGCCTCTTGAGGGCGAGTACGGGCCGAGTCCGGTGCAGTGGGTGCGCGAGCAGGCCGAGTTGTACGAGAGCTCCGGCGGCAGGCAGGCGGGGACGCTCTGGGACACGGGTCTGCCCATCGTCGTCCTCACGACGCGGGGCGTACGGAGCGGCAAGATCCGCAAGATTCCGCTGATGCGCGTGGAGCACGAGGGGCGGTACGCGGCCGTGGCCTCGAACGGCGGCTTTCCGCGTCACCCGGTCTGGTACTTCAACGTCAAGTCCGACCCGCGGGTCGAGCTCCAGGACGGATCCGTGCGCCGGGAGATGACGGCCCGTGAGATCAGCGGGGACGAGAAGGCGGAGTGGTGGGGGCGCGCGGTCGCGGCGTACCCGCCGTACGCCGACTACCAGGCGAGGACCGACCGGGTGATCCCCGTCTTCGTGCTGGAGCCCCCGCCGGCGGCGGGGACCGCGGACGCCCCGCCGTCCTGATCCAGGGGCGGGGGCCGGGGCCGGGGAGCCGGGGGGTCGGGAGCCGGGGGCCGGGGAGCCGGGGTGCTACAGCAGGGCGACGGAACTCGCCCGGTCGTTCATCGCGTCCCCGATGTACGAGGTCGACTGCTGGTACTCCTGGTGGACACCGGAGGTGTTGGGGGCGTCCCACAGCTCCAGCCAGCAGGACAGCGTGGTCAGGGAGCTGACGGAGTTGTTCCAGGTGCCTTCGAGGTTGATCTGGGCGTCCCGGCCGTTGCCGCTCTGACAGCCGCTCCCGCCGGTCAGGACGAGGGCGTTGCCGCCGTAGTTCGAGTCCGTGTAGACGACGCCGAGCTGTACGGCCTGGGCCCCGGTGGTGTCCGTGCTGTCCGTGGTGCTCTTGAGACGGTCCGCGAGCTTCTGGTCGATGTGCTTGCCCGACAGCGGCGCGTCGGTGATCCGGCCATGGGTGGAGGAGGCGATGGCCTCGCGGAACGTGCCGTAGCACCGCGTGCTGCCCGAATCGACGTCGAGCACGCAGTTCTCGGGAGCGGCGGGCGCGGCGTTCGCACCCAGGGCGAGCACGGTGGCTGCCGTGGCGAGGGCGAGGTGTGACGTACGGGCGAACATGGGTCGCTCCTGTCTCGTGGACGTTCTGCCGACACCGTGAATGCTTCCGCCCCCCCCGGCCCGCACGGGCCAGGGGCACATTCGGCCAGGGTCGGTGTATGAGACACGAGTTGGTGTGGGTGCGCGGGGGGACACGTCGCGCGGTGCGCCGTTCGTGACCTGGCGGGACTGGTCGCACAGGCCGTCTGGAAGGGCCCGGGGAAAGCACCGGCGAACGCGACGCGAACTGTTCGCGGTCTCGGGTACCGGGGTACTGGGGTGCCGGGGCCTCGGGTCCCCGGCCCCCGGGACCTCAGGGCCGGCCCCGGGCCGGAACTCCACGGCGTCCGGCTACGCCTGGCGTCCCATGGCTTCCCCCTGGGCCACCACCGAGCGGACCCGGGACTCGTCGGCCACGTCGTCCGCCAGGGCGTAGTTGTCCGCGGCGATGCGCAGGGCGCCCAGGGCGGCCTCCAGGTTCTCCTCCTCCAGGAGGAAGGCGGCGATCATCTCCATGGTGCGGGCCGTTTCGCGGTACTCGCCGAGTTCCGCGAATCTCTGGACCGCATAGGTCATGGCACGTCGGCCCTCCTCCCGGCCATCGGGGCTCACCAGCAGGGCCGAGCCGAGGTTGCGCACCGCGAGGGCGGCGGCACGGGCGTGCGGGGTCTTCGTCAGGATCCCCATGGCCCGGCGGCCGGCGGCCACCGCCTCGGACACCCTGCCCTGCCGGAGGAGCAGGAGCGTGTGCTGCGACAGCGCTTCGCCCTCACCCTCCCGGCTGCCGGCACTCCGCATCAGGTCCACGGCCTCCGCGGAGGCGACGACGGCCTCGTCGAAACGGCCGGCGGCGGCCAGGGCGTCGGCACGGTTGCAGAGCAGCACGGCCCGGTCCAGCGGGCTGCCCTCCCCCTCCTCCGCTTCGTGACGGGCGAAGGCCTCGTCGAAGACCCGTTCGGCCTCTTCCGGTGCGCCGGTGTGGCCGAGTACCACGGCGAGGAGGCTCAGCATCTGGGCCTCCAGGGCGGCTTCGCCCAGGGTCCGGGCGGCGGCCACCGCGAGCCGCGCTCCCTCGACGCAGTCCTCGAAGCGGCCGGTCCGGATCACGTACGTCCACGTGTTCTGGAACAGCACCGGCACGCTGGCGTGCCGCCCGAGCCGCGCGGCCAGCGGCAGCAGGCCCCGCAGCGCGGTGTACTCCTGCGCCATGAAGGCTTCCGCTTCCCCGCTGTCGCGGAACAGGGTGAGGCCGTACGGACCGGGCTCCTGCGACGGCTCGCTCCGCATGCCGTGGTCCGCCTCCGTGCTCAGCACCTCGTACGCGTCGAGCAGCCGGCCCGCGGCATCGTCCCGCCCGTCGTCCTCGGCGTGCCGCCGGCCGGCTTCGGCGGCGAACAGCCGGACCAGGTCGTGCATCCGCCAGCGGTCGGAGCCCACCGGCTGCTCCGCGAGCAGCCCGGCCCGGGCGAGCGCGGCCAGCTGTTCCCGGGTGCCGTGCCAGTCGGCTTCCTCCTCCCCCACCACCACCATGAGGCTGACCAGCAGGGTGTGTGCGTACTCCCCCGGGACGAGTGTCAACAGCCGCAGCAGCCGGGCCTCTTCCGCCGGCAGGCGGTCGTACGAGAGGTCCAGCGCCGCGGCCACGCCGGTGGGGATGCGGTCCCGCCCCACGAGCGGGCTCAGCGTCCGCAGCCGGGTCCGGGCGTTCGCCAGCCGTCGGGCCAGCACGCCGAGCGGCAGGCCGGGGTCGCCGGCGGCCAGGGCCGCGGCCACGGTCAGGGCGATCGGCAGGTAGCCGCAGTGCGCGGCGATCTCCCAGGGCGCGTCCGGCTCCGCGCCGGGCCGGGGGTCCTGGGGGCGGGTCTCCCAGATCCGTGCGGTCAGCAGCTCGACCGCCGGACCGGCCGGCAGCTCCGCGAGGGACACCACCCGGGGGGTGAAGTCCGGGGTCACGAGCACGTCCCGGGAGGTCACGAGCAGCCGGTGCGCCTCCCCGCCCGGCGGCACCAGGGGCAGCAACTGCCCCGCGTCCCCGGCGTCGTCGGCGACGATGAGGACCCGCTGCGCGGCCGCCGCCCGTACGGCGAGCTCGGACCGGTAGCGGGCCAGCCGGCCGTCGGCGGTGGCGGGCAGGTCCGCCTGGGGCACGCCGAGCTGTTCGAGCAGCGCGCTGACGCTCTCCTCGGGCCCCGCCCCGCCGTCCGGGGCGTACCCCCGCAGGGAGACGTACAGCGCCCCGCCGGTGAACGTCCCGGCGGCGAGCGCCCGGTGGGCGACCGCGTGCGCGAGCGCGCTCTTGCCCACGCCGGCCAGCCCGGTCACGACCACGGTGCGGGCGCCGTCGGGGGCCAGCAGGCCGAGCAGCTCGGCGGCTTCCTCGTCCCGGCCGACGAGGACGCGCGGGGGTTCGGGCACCCCGTGCGCGGCGGCCCCGGAGTGCGGGGGCCGGGCGGTGGCGTAGTAGTCGCCCGCCACCTGGATCTGGGTGATCCGCGCCTGGCCCGCTGTTCGTTCTCCGCGCTCATGTATGTCCCCCGGCCCGGCCCCGTCCGCTGTGCTCACCATGGCAGCCGCGGCACGCGCTCGTCCGGGAAACGCAGCAAGGGCCGCTCCCTCCCGGTGGGGGGCCGGCGGGTGCCGTGGGGGTGTGACGGTCGCGTGCGCAACCCGGGGCACGGTGAGGCGTTGGTCAGTTCTGACCGTCCAGACGCCGGATCGGAGCACCACCATGCCACCCCGTCCCCGCACGCCCCGGATCGGGCGCTGCCTCGCCCTCCTCGCGGTCGCCGCCGCCACGGCCCTCGTCCCGGGAGAGGCGTCGACCGCCCCCGCGGCCGGGGCCGCCCTGGTGCTCGACCGGGATTTCGCCGACCCGGACGTCGTCAAGGCCGGCAGTACGTACCACGCGTACGCCACCAACGGCGACGGCAAGCACATCCAGCACGCCACCTCCCGCGACCTGCTGCGGTGGAAGGCCGACGGCAGTGACGTCCTGCCAGTGCTCGGCGCGTGGGCGCAGCCCCGCCGGGACCTGGTGTGGGCGCCGGAGGTGTACGACAACGGCGACGGCTTCACCATGCACTACACG
The DNA here is from genome assembly GCF_056435605.1 of Streptomyces sp. NPDC043896. Lineage (NCBI taxonomy): Bacteria > Bacillati > Actinomycetota > Actinomycetes > Kitasatosporales > Streptomycetaceae > Streptomyces > Streptomyces sp. NPDC043896. Next base: position 4,817 of record NZ_JBWKEE010000014.1, on the reverse strand, counting down.
GCACGTGACCGGGCGAGCGACCGCCAGTGCATCGGTGTCGCGCTGGCCCCGTCGCCGGACGGGCCGTTCCGGCCGGCCGGGGACGGGCCGCTGGTGTGCCCTGCCGCGCAGGGCGGTGCGATCGACGCCGGCTCCTACACCGAGGGAGGGCAGCGCTACCTGCTGTGGAAGAACGACGGCAACTGCTGCGGCCAGGACACCTGGCTCCACCTCCAGCCCACCTCGTGGGACGGCACCCGCACCACCGGGGACCCGGTCAGGCTGATCAGGCAGGACCCCCTCCGGGAGGGGAAGGTGGTGGAGGCACCCACCCTCGTCAAGCGCGCGGGCCACTACGTGCTGTTCTACTCGGCGGACGACTACGGCGGCGACCACTACAGGACGGGCTACGCGGTGGCGCGGTCCCTGACCGGCCCGTACACCAAGGCGGCCAGGCCGCTGATGACGACGGAGACCCTCTCCGGCGCGGTGCGCGGGCCCGGCGGTCAGGACGTGGTGGCCGGCCCCGGCGGCCGGGACCGCATCCTCTTCCACGGCTGGCGCGACGAGCCGCGGCGGCGGGTGATGTACGCGGCCGACCTGGGCTTCGCGAACGGCTACCCCGTCGTGCGCGGCAGCAAGGTCATCTACCAGGCGGAGAACGCGCGGGTGCACCACGCGGCCGTCCGCGACGCCGCGAAGGCCTCCGACGGCAGGGCGGTCGGAGGCATCGACCACGCCGACAGCCACGTGGAGTTCACGGTCTTCGCCGCGTCGCCGGGCGAGCACCGGCTGTCGGTGTGGTTCGGCAACGGCTCCCGTGACGGTGCGGGCTCCCCGGTGGACGCCACGCACGGCCTGACGGTCAACGGCACGGCCGCGGGCACCGTCCGCTACCGGCACACCGGCTGGGACCACTGGGCGACGGCGGAGGCCTCCGTCACGCTGAAGGAAGGGTGGAACACGATCCGCCTGTCCAAGGGCGAGTACTTCGCCGAGCTGGACGGCGTGGAGGTGGCCTGACGACGGAGCCCCGGCTGCGGCGGGCGAAGGGGAACGCCCCGTGCGGCGCGGCCGGCTCCGCGCATGAGCTCCGTGTTCTTCGCGCCGACGCGGGAGGAGCCGGCGTGGCCGGCGGAGCGGTCTGCTTGCCGGGAATCGGATCGCCGTCAACGGAGTTGGTGGTGGACGAGCCGATATTGGAGGGTCATGCGAGCGATTCAGGTGTACGAAGTGGGCGGTCCCGAGGTGCTGCGGGAGGCCGAGGTGGACCAGCCGCGGCCGGGTCCGGGCGAGGCGGTCGTGGAGGTCGCCGCATCCGGGGTCAACTTCCTCGACGTCTACCACCGCGAAGGCCGGTACAGCCTCCCGCTGCCCTTCACCCCGGGCTCCGAGGGCGCCGGCACGGTCGTCGAAGTCGGACCCGGCGTCACTGACGTCGCAGTCGGGGACCGGGTCGGCTGGGTGGAGATTCCCGGCACGTATGCCGAGCGGGCGGTCGTGGACTCCTCCCGGCTGGTGCCGCTGCCCGACGACATCGGCTTCGAGACAGCCGCCGCCGTGCTCCTCCAGGGCATGACCGCGCACTATCTCGTCAAGGACGCCTACCCGGTTCAGGGGGGCGACACGGTGCTCGTGCATGCGGCCGCCGGTGGCATGGGGCTGCTCCTGACCCAGCTCATCACCCATCTCGGCGGCAGGGTGATCGGCACGACGTCGACCACGGCGAAGGCCGAGCTGGCGAAGCGTGCCGGGGCCGCCGAGGTGATCCTTTCCTCCGCGGTCGACGATCTCGCAGCCGAGGTGAGGCGGCTCAACGGCGGTCAGGGACTGCCGGTCGTCTTCGACGGCGTCGGCGCGCACACCTTCGATGCGAGCCTCGCCAGCCTGCGAACCCGCGGCCATCTCGTGCTCTTCGGCGCGGCAAGTGGTGCCGTGCCTCCGTTCGATCCGATGCGGCTCGCCCAGGGCGGTTCGCTGACCCTGATCCGGCCCAGCCTCGGGCACTTCATCGCCGATCGGTCCGAACTGCTCCGACGGGCCGCCGATGTGTTCGAGTGGGTGCGCTCCAAGGCGCTCGAGGTCACCGTGACGGGCCGCTACGCGCTGTCCGAGGCCGCCCGGGCCCACAGCGACCTGGAGGCGCGGCGTACCACCGGCAAGCTGCTCCTCGTACCCGATGCGGCCGCCATCGGACGCCGCGAGGAGACGCGGAGCTGACCGTGGGTGACGAAGTCGGGGATCCTGGAGACTGAGACGTCGAGGGCATGCCCGACCGTCCTCGCCGAGATCCCCGACGGCGTCAGGTGCTCAGCGGGTCACACCGCTTCGAGATCCCTCGGCCGAGACCTGGCTCACCCGCCCACGACCTCCCGGGCCAGCACACCCAGGCACCTAGGGCAGGCCCACCAGCCCCCAGCCACGGCGCGCGGCCTCGCCGGTCACCTCGCCCCATTCACGCAGGAGCGCGGTGAAGTCCTCGAAGGTGTCCGGGCGTCCTGCCCAGCCCTCGCACTCGGCGGCGAACGGTTCGCGCAGCTCTGCGAGGCGGGGTTCCACCCGCGTCCACGCGCGGGCCTTCGCCGGCAGCTCCTGGGGCGGGCACACCAGGAGGAGCGATGGGTGCCAGCGGTCGGTGGGGGGCGGGAAGAATCCTCCGCCCCCGGTCAGCGCGGGGTCGTCGGCCGGGTCCGCGTCCCAGATCAGACCACCGAGGAAGGTGTCCGTCGCCTCCCGCAAGGACGCGTCGACGAGGGGCCGCATGTCGGCCCACCCATCCCCCGCACGGCTGTGCGGGCGGTAGGCGCCCGTGGTGGTGAAGAAGTCGTACGCGGCGCACCATGCGGACTCGCGGTCCGGCAGCCACGTCCAGCCGCGGCGCGGCCTGCTGAGGCAGTCCTCGTCGTCCGGCTCCGGTGGCCAGGCGGCATCCTCCAGCGCCTCGGCCCGCTTGTGGACGGGTACGGCGCTCAGATGCTTCCAGTCCGCCATGAACAGTGTGAGACCCAAACCCATGGCGGCAGCATAGGCAGGACCACGAGTTCGCGGCCTCCGCCGGGACGCGGGCGAGCTCGCGGGGGCGGGAGCAGCGGCGGGCGCGAAGCCCTTCCGGGCCTTGTCGTCCCGGTCGGCGGAGTCCGCCCCGTCGCATGGGCCCCAGCCCGGGAAGGGCACGGCGCCGTCGCCGACCGGGAAGCGATCCGCGTAGGCCCGCCCGTCGGTCACCGCACGGGCGTGCTCAAGCGGGTGAGACGTGACCTCGTGGATGATGAGGCGATGTTCGTCCGCACGCAACGCCTGCCGCGCACCCCGCAGCAGCACATGCCGGTCCGGGTCCACACCCCCATCGGAGCGGCCGTGGTGCTCTGGCGCGGTGACCCGGGAGAGGCCGACGGGAAGTGATCACGCGCCTGGGCACGGCGTGTTAAACAGCGTTGTGGCCTACTTCCGTGATCTGAGTGACTACACCTACCACCCCGAGGACATCGTGGCGGAGGGGCACTGCAGGGCTTCATTCGTTCCCGTCTATCGCCGGATCAACGTCGGGTGGCTCAGCAGATGGCACCGGTACCCGACAGGGAGCAGCTCTGCGGACTTCCGCGCCCGGCTCTTCGACATCATCCACCGGCAACGCGTGAACACCATGCGGGGCTTCCACGTCTGCGGGTTGTGCCCACGCCGCGAGAGGGAGACGGGCGGCCCGTTGGCCTTTGGGCACGAGGGTCGTCCGATCTCGATGGGAAACGGTGAGATCCGTGTCCCTGGTGCCCCTGGGGAGGTCTTCGCCGCACCAACGCTGATAGCCCACTACGTGAGCCACCACGACTACCTGCCGCCGGCATCGTTCGTCGACTCCGTGCTGATCTGCCCTGGAGGATGGATGTCCGGACCGGACGCGCTCGGCGTGCCGGATGACGCGGCGGAGCGCGGACGTCGGCGGTAGGTCCGTTTCCTTCCGCGCGCGCCCCCGTCGGCACCGTCCGGCGAGCCGGGCTCGTCATCGGGCACCTCGTGGGACACCGACCCGCCGTCTCGATGCGGCACCGGCACCCGGTCGCGTACGGGAGACTGGGCCGACGGGCCGGATCCGCCCGTTTCCGGCTCATCGAGGTCCGGGCGGGATCCGTCGCCCGGCCAGGCGTCCGGCCTCCGGTCGGCGCGCACGCCCCGGGGAGGACGACTCATGCCGGCACGGCCGACCCTCGTGGTGGTCAGCGGACCACCCGCCACGGGAAAGACCACCCTCGCGCGCAGCCTGGCGCGCGAGCTCGGATGTCCCGCGATCATCCGTGACGAGATCAAGCAGGGCCTGGTCATGAACGCCGCCGCCCACGACGCCGACCGCGACGACCCCCTCAACGTCCCGGCCAACCACGCCTTCTTCGACACGCTCCGCGTGCTGCTCCGGGCCGGCGTCACCGTCGTCGCCGAGGCCGCGTACCAGGACCGGCTCTGGCGCCCCGGCCTCGAACCCCTCGCGGCGATCGCCGACCTCCGCATCATCCGCTGTACGGCGCCCACGGCGGTCATCGTCGAGCGGATGACCGTACGGGCGGAGGGGGACCGGCACCGGGCGGCTCACGGCGACCGGCGGTTCCTCGCGGACATCGCGTCGGGCGCCTACACGCCGGAGGCGTTCGCCGGCATCTCCCTCGACGCACCCGCCCTGTTGGTGGACACGTCCGACGGGTACCGGCCGGACACCTCGGTGATCGCCGCCTTCGTCCGCTGAGGGCCGTGGGCTAGGGCCTGTCGTCGAACTTCCGTCTGCCCCGCGACGCCTTGCACGCGCTCTCGCCGCACCGGGCGGCAGCCCGAGTACGTCCAGTACGAGGGCT
>NZ_JBWKEE010000013.1:43275-215012 GCF_056435605.1 Streptomyces sp. NPDC043896 | reverse complement strand
GCCGCCGGCATCTGGCACAACTGGACCACCGGCGCCCCCGTCAAACGATCACTGATCGCCTACGACCACTGAAGACATCGGACTCATTCATCTAGGTCAGCCAGGCCTGTTCGCGGTCCTGTTACCCGGCCCGGCTACCTTCCCGGTCGTGGACAACGAACTGAAACGCAGCCTGGGGGTCTCCGACGCCGTCGTGGTCGGGCTCGGCGCGATGGTCGGCGCCGGCATCTTCGCGGCCCTCGCCCCGGCGGCGCGGGCGGCGGGCGGCGGGCTGCTCGCGGCCCTCGCGGTGGCCGCGGTGGTGGCGTACTGCAACGCGCATTCCTCGGCGCGGCTCGCCGCCCGGTATCCGGCCTCCGGCGGCACCTACGTCTACGGGCGGGAGCGGCTCGGGCCCTTCTGGGGGTACTTGGCCGGCTGGGGTTTCGTGGTCGGCAAGACGGCGTCCTGCGCGGCGATGGCCCTGACGGTCGGGGCGTACGTGTGGCCGGGCCGGCAGCACGCGGTGGCCGTGGCGGCGGTGGTGGCGCTGACCGCCGCGAGCTACGGCGGGGTACAGAAGTCCGCCCGGATCGCCCGGCTGATCGTGGCGGCCGTACTGGCGGTGCTGGCCGGGGTCGTCGTGGTGTGCCTGACCTCCAGTGCGGCGGACCGGGGGGCTCTGGCCGGCGGGGACTGGGACGCCGCCGGGCTGTTGCAGGGCGCGGGTCTGCTGTTCTTCGCCTTCGCGGGCTACGCCCGGATCACCACCCTGGGCGAGGAGGTGCGTGATCCGCGGCGCACGATCCCGCGCGCGGTGCCCATCGCGCTGGGGATCGCCCTTCTCGTGTACGCCGCCGTGGCGGTGGCGGCCCTGTCGGTGCTCGGCAGCGACGGTCTGGCGGCGTCGGCCGCGCCGCTGGCCGACGCGGTGCGCGCGGCCGGGTGGCCCGGACTGTCCCCGGTCGTCCGGGTGGGCGCGGCGCTGGCCGCGCTGGGCTCTCTGCTGGCCCTCGTGCTCGGGGTGTCGCGCACAGCCCTGGCGATGGCGCGGGACGGCCATCTGCCGCGCGCGCTGGCCGCCGTACATCCCCGGCATCAGGTGCCGCACCACGCGGAGCTGGCGGTGGGTGCGGTCGTGGCGGTGCTCGCGGCCACCGCCGATTTGCGGGGCGCGATCGGTTTCTCCTCTTTCGGCGTGCTGGTCTACTACGCGATCGCGAACGCCTCCGCGTGGACTCTCGGTTCAGGTGTCAAGGGGCGGGCCGTGGCAGCGGTCGGGCTGTCCGGCTGCGTGGTGCTGGCGTGCACGCTGCCCTTCGCGTCGGCGGTTTCGGGCGCGGCGGTGCTGGCGCTGGGCGCGCTGGTCTACGGGGCGCGGGCGAGGCTCGGGTCCGGCACCGGGGGCGGGCCCGGCGTCTGAGGCGGGCCCAAAGCCTGGGGCAGGACCGGCGCCTGGGGCGGGCCCGGCGTCTGAGGCAGGTGCGCGCGGTCCCGCGCCGGGGTGCGCGCGGACGCGCGTACGGAGGATACGGATTGCTTCGGCAACCACTCGGTTTCGTTCATGTGTTCAGGGTGCCGTACTCCACTGACAGCCGCTCAGGCCTGTGGACAACTCAGGCGAGGACGACCTCGACGCCCTCTTCCCGCAGGAAGCCGAGCAGTTCGCGGAAGGTGGCGGGGCGGCCGGTCAGCGGCTGGATGCCCAGGCTGCGGCGGGCCACCTCGTGGTCGTGCCAGACGAGGGTGAAAGGGAGCGTGGCTCCGAAGCCGCCGCACAGGGCGTCCGCGACACCGTTCAGGCAGCGGCCGAAGTAGCCGCCCGGGCCGTTGACGGCCTCGCCGAGGGCGCAGAAGAAGCCCTCGGTGTCGGTGACGTGCCGCCCGTCGAGGTGGTACGTCTCCCCGGGCGGCCGGTCCGGGCCCCTGCGGTGCTTCAGGGCAGGGTCCAGCCAGAGCGCCCGGCCGGTGCCGTCGAAGCGTGCCCACAGGTTGGGGACGGCCGGACGGCCGTTCCGCCACAGCGGCCAGATGCCGGCGACGACGGGCGGCTGCGGATCCATGTGCACGCTCAGGTCGTAGAGGCCCGGCCCACGGGGTGACGGCTGCCAGCCGACGACGTGGGGGTGCCCGGCCGTGGCGAGGGTCTCCCCCTCCGTGTCCAGCGCGTCGAGGCTCCGGCAGCCGAACCTCCGCCACTTCTTCCGGCTTCCCGGCGCGTCCAGCGCGTCGCGCAGCGGCCCCTGCACGGCGCACCCAAGGAGGCGGACGAGGTGCGGTGGCGGCTCTTCGGCCGGCAGTACCTCGGCGAGGTCCCGGAACTGGCCCAGGGGCCGGTTCTGGGCGTCCGAGAGGGCGAAGCCCACAGAGAGGGCGACCCGGTCCGGGTAGTCGGGCTGCTGGTCGGAGCGTACGGCCTCAATCGTGACGTCGGTCCGTGACAGGTCGCGGGCGCAGGGGCGGGTGGCGAGGACGCGGGCGCCCTCCAGGTACCACTCCCCCGTGGCCCGGCCGATCCTGTCGAGCGGCCGGAGGATCAGGAAGCCCAGCGCCAACGGCAGCTCCTGCCCGAAGGCGCAGCCCAGCAGCTCGTACCGGCGGCGTACCGGCTCCGGCGGGTCGGCGAAGAGGTTCTCGGCGTCCTCGCACAGTGCCCACAGCTGCTCGTCCTCGTGGTCCTCGTCCTCGCCCCACAGGGCGAAGCGCGCGCCGGCCGTCACCGGGAGGCGAAGGGGGCGTCCGTGGGGACGATCTCGCGGCCCAGGGGGAGCAGGGAGAGGGGGACCATCTTGAAGTTGGCGATGCCGAAGGGGATGCCGATGATCGTGACGCAGAGCGCGATGCCGGTGACGATGTGCCCGAGGGCCAGCCACCAGCCGGCCAGGACCAGCCACAGGACGTTGCCGACGCAGGACGGCGCGCCCGCGTCGTGGCGTTCGACCGTGGTGTAGCCGAAGGGCCAGAGGGCGTAGACGGCGATGCGGAAGGCGGCTATCCCGAAGGGGATGCCGATGATGGTGACGCAGAGGATCAGGCCCGCGAGGCAGTAACCGAGGAAGAGCCAGATCCCGCTGAGCACGAGCCAAATGACGTTGAGGATGGTCTTCACCGGCTGTGTCCTGCCATCTGTTCGAGCCGGGCGATGCGCTCGGCCATCGGCGGGTGGGTCGAGAACATCTTGGAGAGTCCCTGGCCGGGCCTGAAGGGGTTGGCGATCATCATGTGGCTCGCCGTCTCCAGGCGGGGTTCGGGGGGCAGCGGGAGCTGCTTGGTGCCGGCGTCGAGCTTGCGCAGGGCGCTGGCCAGAGCGAGCGGGTCGCCGGTGAGCTGGGCTCCGGAGGCATCCGCCTCGTATTCGCGCGAGCGGCTGATGGCGAGCTGGATCACGGAGGCGGCCAGCGGGCCGAGGATCATGATGAGCAGCATGCCGAAGAGGCCGGGGCCCTCGTCGTCGTTGGAGCGGCCGATCGGGATCAGCCAGGCGAAGTTCACCAGGAACATGATCACGGAGGCGAGGGCCCCGGCGACCGACGAGATGAGGATGTCGCGGTTGTAGACGTGGCTCAGCTCGTGCCCGATGACCCCGCGCAGTTCGCGCTCGTCGAGTATGCGCAGGATTCCCTCGGTGCAGCAGACGGCGGCGTTGCGCGGGTTGCGGCCGGTGGCGAAGGCGTTGGGGGCCTCGGTCGGCGAGATGTAGAGCCGGGGCATGGGCTGGCGCGCGGAGGTGGAGAGCTCGCGCACCATCCGGTAGAGCTCGGGGGCTTCGAACTCGCTGACGGGGCGGGCGCGCATCGCGCGTAGAGCGAGCTTGTCGCTGTTCCAGTACGCGTACGCGTTCGTCCCCAGGGCGACGATGACGGCGACGATCAGGCCGCCCCGTCCGAAGAGGCTTCCGATGAGGATGATGAGTGCGGACAGCCCGCCGAGGAGTACGGCGGTCTTCAGCCCGTTGTGCCGGCGGTGCACGGTACGCCCTCCAAGTGGTGCGGCTGGGGAGCCCCCGTCGTGGATCTGAGGGACTGCGGTCCAGTGGACCCTCCCTTTCTGGTCAACGCGAGGTGGCGGCGTCTGGTTCCCGGGACACGGCGGCGCCGCTGCCCCCGTGGCACGGGCCGGGGGGCAGCGGCGGGGATTAAGCCGAACGGGTGAGCCGCGTACGGAGGGACGCGGCCGGACGGGCTACAGCGGGAAGAGGGTGCCGGAGGCGAAGCGCAGGACGAGCTGCGGGGCACCGGAGAGGACCAGGGCGGCGACGGCGGTGAGGGCGATCGCGGCCGCGACGGGCCAGGGGGCCTTCGTACGGGCGGGGGTGTCCTCGGCGGTCTCCGGGGTGCGGAACAGGAGGGCGGTCCAGCGCAGGTAGTAGTACAGGGCGATGACGACGTTGGCGGCCATGAGCACGGCCAGCCAGCCGAGGCCCGCGTCCACGGCGGAGCGGAAGACGGCGACCTTGGCGAAGAGGCCGATGATGCCCGGCGGCAGTCCGGCCAGGCAGAGCAGGAAGAAGGCCATGGCCAGGGCGGCGGCGGGGCGCTCCGCGTACAGGCCCCGGTAGTCGCTGATCCGGTGCAGCGGCTTCGTCCGGGCGACGAGCGCGGCGACGGCGAAGGCGCCGAGGTTCACGACGGCGTACATGAGGGCGTAGGCGACGGTGGAGCCGATCTGGTCGCGGTCGGAGTACGCGGCCGCGGCGATCGGGACCAGCAGGTAGCCGGCCTGGCCCACGGAGGACCAGGCGAGGAGCCGTACGGCGCTGTTGGCGCGGTCGGCGGACTGGCGCAGCGCGGCGGCGTTGCCGAGGGTCATGGTGAGCGCGGCGAGCACGGCGAGGGCCGGACCCCAGATGTCGGAGTACGCGGGGAAGGCGATCACCGTGACGAGGACGAGGCCGGTGAAGCCGACGGCCTTGCCGATCACCGACAGGTATCCGGCCACGGGCAGCGGCGCGCCGACGTAGGTGTCCGGGACCCAGAAGTGGAAGGGGACGGCCGCGGTCTTGAAGGCGAAGCCGACGAGGGTGAGCGCGACGCCGGCCATGGCGAGGGTGTCGAGCTGTCCCGGTACGTCTTCGAGGCGGTCGGCGACCTGCGAGAGGTGCAGGGAGCCGGTGGCGGCGTAGACGAAGCTGACGCCCATCAGGGAGACGGCCGTGGCGGTGACGGAGGACAGGAAGAACTTGAGGGCGGCCTCGGAGGAGAGCCGGTCGCCGCGGCGCATGCCGACGAGGGCGAAGGCGGGCAGCGAGGCCACTTCGAGGGCGACGATCAGGGTGGCGAGGTCCCGGGAGGCGGGCAGCAGGGCCGCGCCGGCCGCGGAGGACAGCAGCAGGAACCAGTACTCGCCGGCCGGGGTGCGCGCGTCGCGGACGGCGGTGACCGACAGCAGGGCGGTGACCAGGGCTCCGGCGAGCACCAGGAACTGCACGACGAGCGTGAAGTGGTCGGCGGTGTAGCTGCAGGCGGCCGGGTCGCCGATGAGGCAGAAGGTGGTGCGGTCGCCGGCGCGCAGCGGGAACAGGGCGGCGGTCGCGGCGGCCAGGCCGGCGACGGAGATCCAGCCGAGGACCGGCTTGCGGGCCTCGGACATGAAGAGGTCGGCGACGAGGACGACCAGGGCGACGGCGGCGGTGATGACCACGGGCGCGATCGCGAGCCAGTCGACGGACTGGACGAGGCTGGGGGTGTCGGCGGCGAGGACCGTCGTGGCCGTCATGCGTTGCCTCCTGCGAGGAGCTTCTGGACGGCCGGGTCGGTGAGGCCGAGGAGGACCGCCGGCCACAGGCCGGCGAGGACGGTGAGGGCGACGAGCGGGGTCCAGGCGGCGAACTCGTAGCGCTGGACGTCGGCGACGGTGATCTCGGGGCCGGCCTTCGGGTCGCCCATGCAGACGCGCCGTACGACGATCAGCAGGTAGGCGGCGGTGAGCAGGGTGCCGAACGCGCCGACGGCCATGTAGGTGAGGAACGCCGGGCGGGAGAGGCCCTCCGCCGGGTCGAAGGCGCCGAACAGGGCCAGCATCTCGCCCCAGAAGCCGGCCAGGCCGGGCAGGCCGAGGGAGGCGACGGCGGCGAAGGCGAGGAGTGCGCCGAGGCGGGGGGCGCGGCCGTAGAGGGCGGCGCCGGTGGCTCCGGCGAGGGTGTCGAGGTCGCTGCTGCCGTAGCGGTCCTTCAGGGCGCCGACGAGGAAGAAGAGCAGGCCGGTGATGAGGCCGTGGGCGATGTTGGCGAAGAGCGCGCCGTTGACCCCGGTGGGGGTCATGGTCGCGATGCCGAGGAGGACGAAGCCCATGTGGCCGACGGAGGAGTACGCGATGAGGCGCTTGAGGTCGCCCCCGCCGCTCTTGCGGGTCAGCGCGAGGCAGGCGAGGGATCCGTAGACGATGCCGACGGCGGCGAAGGCGCCGAGGTAGGGCGCGAAGGTGTGCATGCCGTCGGGGGTGACGGGCAGCAGGATGCGGACGAACCCGTAGGTGCCCATCTTCAGCATGACGCCGGCGAGGAGGACGGAGCCGACGGTGGGGGCGGCGGTGTGGGCGTCGGGCAGCCAGGTGTGCAGGGGCCACATCGGGGTCTTCACGGCGAGGCCGATGCCGATGGCGAGGACGGCCAGCAGCTGGGTGGTCCGGCTCAGTCCGCGCCCGTTGTCAGAGGCGAGTGCCACCATGTCGAAAGTGCCGCTGTTCAGGCCGATCAGCAGCAGTCCGAGCAGCATGACCACGGAGCCGAGGAGGGTGTAGAGGATGAACTTCCAGGCGGCGGCCTGCCGCTGAGCGCCGCCCCAGCGGGCGATGAGGAAGTACATCGGGATGAGGACCATCTCGAAGGCGAGGAAGAAGAGCATCAGGTCGAGGACGGCGAAGGTCGCGAGGGTGCCGGACTCGAGTACGAGGAGCAGCGCGACGAAGGCCCTCGGGGAGGGGCCTTCGGGGAGCTTGAAGTAGCTGTACACCGCGCAGAGGAAGAACAGCAGCGCGGTCATCAGGAGGAGGGGGAGCGAGATGCCGTCGACGCCGAGGTGGATCCGGATGTTCAGCGCCTGGATCCAGCTGATGTCCGTCGTCGCCTGGAAGCGGGACGGGGCGTCGTGGTCGAAGCCCAGGGTGAGGGCGACGGCCGCGGCGAGGACGACTCCGGTGATGGTGACGCCGTGGCGGAGCACGGCCTGTTCGGGGCTCTTGCCCTTGAGGCCGGGCGGGGCCGGCAGGAGGGCCGCGACGGCGCCGAGGAGCGGTGCGGCCACGGTGAACGCCAGGAGGAACTGCATCACGGACGGGCTGATATCGATCACGGCTGACTCTCGGCTCACGATCCGGCGTTGACGTTGGCGAGGACGGCGGTGGCGATCGCCAGGACCACGGCGCCGGCGAGCAGGGCGCTCAGGTAGCTCTGCACGTTGCCGGTCTGGGCGCGGCGTACGAGGCTGCCGAGCAGCCGGGGGCCGGTGCCCGCGCCGCGGACGTAGGTGTCGACGACCTCGCGGTCCAGGAAGCGGACCAGGCCCGCGGCCGCCCGGGTGGGGCGGACGAAGAGCCGGTCGTAGACGGCGTCGAGGTGGAATCCGTCGGCGGCGTGGCGGTGCAGCGGGCCGAGGAGGGCCCGGCCGGGGTCGGCCGCGGGGGCGGCCGGGACGGCGGGGTGGTCGTGGGTCACTTCTGCCACCTCGGGGGTCTCGGCGGCGGATGCGGCGGCGGCGACGGAGGCGGGCACGGCGGCACCGTTGCGCACCCCGGCGGCGGCGCGGGCGGTGGCCCGCTGCCAGAGGCCGTAGGTGAGCACCACGCCGATGAGCGCGGCGCCGGTGCCGAGGACCGTGGTGGTCACGGACGGGGTGAGTTCGGCGCCGTCGAACCAGTCGGCGAGGGGTCCCGCGGCGAGGCCGAAGGCGACGGTGGGGACGGCGAGCAGCCACAGCACGCCGGTCATGGCGACGGGTTCCCTGCCGTGGTCGGGGGCGGCCGCGCCCCGGCCGCGGAAGGCCATCAGCCACAGCCGGGTGGCGTAGGCGGCGGTGAGCAGGGCGGTCAGCACACCGGCGACGAGGACGAGCCAGCCCGCCGCTGCGGGTGCGAGGTCGGAGTGTCCGCCGGCGGTGTGCTCGGCGGCGACGAGGACGGCTTCCTTGGAGAAGAAGCCGGCGAAGGGCGGGATGGCGGCGAGCGCGAGGAGCGCGATCGTCATCGTCCAGAAGGCGTCGGGGATGCGCTTGGCCAGGCCGTCCATGCGGGACATGGCGGCCAGGGAGTTCGTTCCGGCGGCGTGGATGATGACGCCCGCGCCGAGGAAGAGGAGCGCCTTGAAGGCGCCGTGGGACAGGAGGTGGAAGACGGCGGCGCCGCGGTCGCCGACGGCGAGGGCGCCCGTCATGTAGCCGAGCTGGCCGACGGTGGAGTAGGCGAGTACGCGCTTGATGTCGTCCTGGGCGAGGGCGGCGAGGCCGGAGCCGACCATCGTGACGGCCGCCATGACGGCCATGACGACGAGTGCGGCCCGGGAGGCCGTGAAGACCGGCAGGAGGCGGGCGATGAAGTAGACGCCGGCGGCGACCATCGTGGCGGCGTGGATCAGCGCGGAGACCGGGGTGGGGCCGGCCATGGCGTCGGGGAGCCAGGTGTGCAGGGGGAACTGCGCGGACTTGCCGGCGACGCCGGCGAGCAGGAGCAGTGCGATGAGCGTCGGGTGGTCGAGCCCGCCGGCGGCGACCGTGCCGAGGATCTTGGTGATCCGGAAGGAGCCGGCGTCGGCGGCGAGTGCGAACAGGCCGATGAGGAAGGGGACGTCGCCGAGCTTGGTGACGAGGAAGGCCTTCAGGGAGGCGGAGCGGGCCGCTTCGGTCTCCCAGTAGTGGCCGACGAGGAAGTACGAGCAGATGCCCATGATCTCCCAGCCGACCAGCAGCACCATCAGGTCGCCGGAGTAGACGACGAGCAGCATGGCGGAGGTGAACAGCGAGACCAGGGCCGCGTAGGACGGGTAGCGGGGGTCCTCGCGCAGGTACGCCGTCGAGTAGACCTGTACGCAGGTGGCGACGACCCCGACGAGGGCGGCGACCAGTACGGCGAAGCCGTCCAGGTGGAGCGACAGCTCGATCGGCACGGAGCCGGTCGGGGTGAGCTCGGTGGCGGTGTCGATGGCCGGGCCGCCCGCGTGGCGGACGGCGACGAGCACGGCCAGGACGGCGGCGGCCAGTGTCGGCAGGATGGCGAGCGGCCTGACGAAGCCGGGTGCGCCGCGGCCCAGGAGCAGGCCGGCGACCGCGCCGAGGAAGGGGAGGACGGGGACGAGGACCGCGAGGGTCGTGGTGCTCACGCGGCGACCTCCGGCCGGGCAGTGATGTCAGCGGTGTCATCGGACCGGCCGGGCTCGTGGCCCTCGGCGGTGTCGCGGAGCTTGTCGACGTCCGAGGTGCCGCGGTTGCGGTACACCATCAGCACGATGGCGAGGCCGATGCCGATCTCGGCGGCGGCGATGGCGATCGTGAAGAGGGTGAGCGCCTGGCCGGCGTGCAGGGTGTCGCGCAGCCAGACGTCGAAGGCCACCAGGTTGAGGTTGACGGCGTTGAGCATCAGCTCGACGGACATCAGGACCAGGATGGCGTTGCGGCGGGCGAGCACTCCGTAGAGGCCGGTGGCGAAGAGCAGGGCCGCGAGGACCGCGGGGTAGGCGAGGTGCATCAGCGCTGTCCCTCCTGGCCGGCCGCGCGGGTGGCGGCGTCGGCGGCTTCGGCGGCGTCCTCGGCGGGGGTGTTGCGGCGGGACAGCACGATGGCGCCGATCAGGGCGGCGAGGAGGAGCACGGAGAGCGCCTCGAAGGGCAGTACCCAGTGCTGGAAGAGGATCTCCCCGGAGACCTTGGTGGAGCCCTGGGCGGGTCCGTCGAGGTCGATCCAGGTGGTGCGGAAGGCGTCGACGACGACCCAGACGAGCGCGGCCCCGGCGGCGCCGGCGACGCCGAGCGCGACCCAGCGGTTGCCGGAGTCGGCGTCCGGGGAGCGGCCGATGGGGGCCCTGGTGAGCATCAGACCGAAGAGGAGGAGGACGACCACGGAGCCGAGGTAGATCAGGACCTGGACCCAGGCGATGAACTCGGCGGTCAGCAGCAGGTACTCGACGGCGATCCCGCCGAGCGCGACGACCAGCCAGAGGGCGGCGTGCACGAGCTGCTTGGTGGTGACCGTGATGACGGCCGCGCCGAGGGTGGCGAGGCCGACGAGGAGGAAGGCGACCTCCACGCCGGTCGGCGAGAGGAAGCCGGGGCCGGGCGCGGGGGTGCCGGCGGCCGCGGCCGCTGCGAGGTGGGCGGCGTACATCAGGCGGTGCCTCCCGCCGGGGTGTCGGGGGTGCCGTCGGCGGGCGGGGCCGCTTCGGCCTGCGCGGCGGCGGCCGCGGCTGCCGCAGCCGCGGCGGCGGTGGCTTCGGCCTTCTCGACGGCCTTGCGGGCGGCCGCGATCTCCTTGGGCTCCTCCGCCGCGGGGTCCAGGGCGGGCGGGGCCGGGACGGTCCACATCCACTCGCGCAGCTTGTCGCGCTCGTGGGTGAGCTCGTGGATGTCGGTCTCCGCGTACTCGAACTCCGGCGACCAGAAGAGGGCGTCGAAGGGGCACACCTCGATGCAGATGCCGCAGTACATGCAGAGGGAGAAGTCGATGGCGAACCGGTCGAGGACGTTGCGGCTGCGCTCGCGGCCGCCGGGGGTGGCGGCCGGCACCGTCTCCTTGTGGGAGTCGATGTAGATGCACCAGTCGGGGCACTCACGGGCGCAGAGCATGCAGACCGTGCAGTTCTCCTCGAACAGGCCGATGACCCCGCGGCTGCGGGGCGGGAGCTCGGGCTGCACCTCGGGGTACTGGGCGGTGTGCGCGCGCTTGGTCATCGTGCGCAGGGTGACCGCCAGCCCCTTGGCGAGGCCGGATCCGGGCATGGGCATTACTGGATCGCCACCTTCACGATGCCGGTGAGCGCGATCTGGGCGAGCGCGAGGGGAATGAGCACGGTCCAGGCGAGCTTCTGGAGCTGGTCCTCGCGCAGGCGGGGGTAGCTCACCCGGAGCCAGATGACGACGAAGGAAAGGACAGCGATCTTGAGCAGGGTCCAGACCCAGCCGAGGTCGTCGCCGCCGAAGGGGCCGTGCCAGCCGCCGAGGAAGAGGACGGTGGTCAGGGCGCACAGGACGACGATGCCGGCGTACTCGGCGAGCAGGAACAGCGCGAACCGCAGGCCCGTGTACTCCGTGTACGCGCCGAAGATGATCTCGGAGTCGGCGACGGGCATGTCGAACGGGGGCCGCTGGAGCTCGGCGAGGCCGGCGGTGAAGAAGACGACCGCGCCGACGATCTGCCAGGGCAGCCACCACCACTCGAAGGCGCCGACGATCCCGGACAGGGACACGGTGCCGGCGGCCATGGCGACCGAGGCCGCCGCGAGCAGCATCGGCAGCTCGTACGCGAGCAGCTGGGCCGCGGTGCGCAGGCCGCCGAGCAGGGAGAACTTGTTGGCGGAGGCCCAGCCGCCCATGAGACTGCCGAGGACGCCGACGCCCATGACGGCGAGTGCGTAGAAGAGGCCCGCGTCGATGACCTGGCCGACGGCGCCGTCGCCCGGGCCGATGGGGATCACGATCAGGACGAGGAGGTACGGCAGCAGCGCGACGGCGGGGGCGAGCTGGAAGATCCGCCGGTCGGCGTTGGCCGGGACGATGTCCTCCTTCTGCGCGAACTTCACGCCGTCGGCGACGAGCTGGGCCCAGCCGTGGAAACCGCCGGCGTACATGGGGCCGAGGCGGCCCTGCATGTGCGCCATCACCTTGTGCTCGGTCTGCCCGATGACGAGCGGCAGCACGAGGAAGACGGCGAAGACGACGATCAGTCGCAGGGCGACGTCGAGGACGTCGTTCACGCGTCGCCTCCGGTGGTGTCGGTTTCGGGCTTGGTCTTGGTCTCGGGCTCGGGTCCGGGTCCGGGCTCGGCAGCGGGCTCCGGCTCGGATCCGGGCCCGGCGGCGGGCTCCGGCTGCGGCGGGGCCGCGGCCGGGGGCTCCTCGAAGGCGGGCTTCGGGTCGTGCCAGGGCGCGTCCGCGCTCCGCGGGGCCGGGCGCCTGCGCGCCTCCGGCTCGGGGGCCTGGCTCGCCGAGCCGTCCGCGGCGGACCGGGTGCGCCGGGCCGGGCGCGCGGCGTCCGGGGCCGCGGGGGCGTCGGGCGCGGCCGGGGTCTCCGGGGTGGCCGGGGCCGCCTGGCCGGCGGAACCGTCGGAGGCCGACCGGGTGCGCCGGGCCGGGCGCGCGGCGTCCGGGGCCGCGGCGGCGTCGGGCGCGGCCGGGGTCTCCGGGGTGGCCGGGGCCGCCTGGCCGGCGGAGCCCTCCGTCACCGAGCGGCTGCGGCGCGGCGGGCGCGGGGTCTCGGCGCCGGCGTCGGGCGCGGCCTGGGTGGCGGAGCCCTCCGCCACCGAGCGGGTGCGGCGCACCGGGGCGCCCTCGCGCGGGGTGCGGGCCGGGCCGGCACCGGCCGCGCGCGGGGTGCGGGCCGGACGGGCCGGGGCCGGGGGCAGCTGGCCCTTGAGGGGACCCCAGTCGTTCGGGTCCGGCACGCCGGGCGGGAGCATCTGGCGGCGCTTGGGCGCGTCCGGGTCGTGTGCCTCGCCCGGCTCCTTGGCCCCGGGCCACGCCTTGGCGACGCGCGCCGCCAGGACGAAGTCCTTGCGCAGCGGGTGTCCCTCGAAGTTCTCGGGGAGGAGCAGGTGGACGAGGTTCGGGTGGTCCGTGAAGGTGACCCCGAACATCTCGAAGGTCTCCCGCTCGTGCCAGGCCGCGCCCGCGTACACGGCGACGGCCGACGGCAGCGTGGGTGCCGAGTGCGGGACGGTGGTGCGCAGCAGCAGCCGGCGGACCCGGTGGTTCTCCAGGGAGACGACGTGCGCGCAGACGCGGAAGCCCGTGCCGGGCTCGTCGACCGCGCTCAGCCAGTCGAAGTAGGTGCAGCCCAGCTTGTCGCGGGCGATCTCCAGCGAGGAGATCCAGGAGCCGACGGGCACGTCGACGGTGAGGACCTCGTACGCGGACGAGGCCACGGCCTCGGCGCCGAACACCGTCGTGGCCGCTTCGGGGAGGGAGTCGTAGAGGTTCACGCGCCGGCCCCCGGTGCGGGCGGCGGCGTGACGAGGCCGCTGGTGAGCTGGGCGACGGAGGGGGAAGCGGCGTAGCGGTCCGCGAGGGACTCGCGCGCGATCTTCTCCTGGAGCTTGAGGATGCCCTGGAGGAGGGCTTCCGGACGCGGCGGGCAGCCCGGCACGTAGACGTCGACCGGAATGATCTGGTCCACGCCCTTGGTGACCGAGTACGAGTCCCAGTACGGGCCGCCGCAGTTGGAGCAGGCGCCGAAGGAGATGACGTACTTCGGCTCGGGCATCTGCTCGTACAGACGCCGGACGGCCGGGGCCATCTTGTCGGTCACCGTGCCCGAGACGATCATCAGATCGGCCTGGCGAGGGCCGGGCGCGAACGGGATGACACCCAGGCGGATGAAGTCGTGGCGGGCCATCGACGCGGCGATGAACTCGATCGCGCAGCAGGCGAGGCCGAAGTTGAAGACCCACAGGCTGTAGCGGCGGCCCCAGTTCAGGACCACCTTCATGGGCTCCGGGGCGAGACGGGAGAGCACGCCCAGCCTCTTCGGTTCCGGGAGCAGCTGGGGCTGGGGCTCCGGTGTGACGGCCGGTGTCACGTCCATTCGAGGACGCCCTTCTTGTACGCGTAGAGCAGGCCGACGGCCAGGAACCCGAGGAAGACGAACATCTCGACCAGGGTCGTGGCGCCGTAACCGGCGGCGGCGAACACCGTCGCCCACGGGAAGAGGAAGATCGAGTCGACGGCGAAGATGACGTAGAGGAACGCGTACACGTAGTAGCGGACCTGGGTGTGCGCCCAGCCCTCCCCCACGGGGTCCACGCCGCACTCGTACGTCAGCAGCTTCTCGGGGGTCGGGACCACGGGCCGCAGCAGGCGGCCGGCGCCGAAGGCCACGGCGACGAAGAGCACGCCGAGGACCGCGAGCAGGCCGAC
Organism: Streptomyces sp. NPDC043896; assembly: GCF_056435605.1. Classification (NCBI taxonomy): domain Bacteria; kingdom Bacillati; phylum Actinomycetota; class Actinomycetes; order Kitasatosporales; family Streptomycetaceae; genus Streptomyces; species Streptomyces sp. NPDC043896. The sequence goes on along the minus strand of NZ_JBWKEE010000013.1, from coordinate 200,984 downwards.
GACCGAATAGCTCCGGAAGTAGTCCGCGGCGATCACGGTCGCTGTCGATACCGTTGGTTCGGGCACGTCCGTTCCTCGCTCCTCGGCAACTGTCGACGATCAGGTTGATCTGGTACGGCAGGGAGTCTAGGGCCTGGGCCGCACGGGGTGGGGTTACCCCCCGTTCACTGGCGCCTGGCTCCCCCATGGCGTCGGCGGGGCGGAATTGGCAGGCTGAGCCGCATGACCGCGAACGATCAAGCTTCCGCTCCCCCTCCCGTACGACCCGCGTTCGACGCGGCGACGTGGAAGGAGATCGCCTACCTGCTGAGCAACCTGCCGGTGGCGTTGATCGGATTTGTTTACACGGTTTTCATGGTGGCGACGGCCGGCGGCCTGTCCGTGACCGCGATCGGACTGCCCTTGCTCGCATGCGGACTGCTGGGGTCGCGTCAGCTCGGCAAACTCGACCGCGCCCGGGCGCGCGCCCTGCTGGGCGTACGGGTGGACGAGCCGAGCCCGCTGCCGGGACCGAAGCGGGCCGGCGGGTTCTTCGCCTGGCTGTGGGCCGGGATCAAGGACCCGGTGGGCTGGCGGACCGTGCTGTACGAGCTGGTCCGGCTGCCGTGGGGAGTACTGACCTTCAGTATCGCGCTGACCGGGCTGTTCGTGCTGTGGCCCGTGCTCCCGTACGTGGTGCGGGCCCTCGCGAACGTGGACCGCGCGATGGTACGGGGCCTGCTGTCGCCCTCCGACGAGCTGGAGCGGCGCATCGCGGAGCTGGAATCGGGCCGCGGGGTGGTCGTCGACACGGCGGCGGCCGACCTGCGGCGCATCGAACGGGACCTGCACGACGGGGCGCAGGCCCGGCTGGTGGCCCTGGCCATGGGGCTGGGCCTGGCGAAGGAGAAGCTGCTGGAGGACCCGGAGGGCGCGGCGGCGATGGTCGACGAGGCCCACGGCGAGGTGAAGCTGGCGCTCCAGGAACTGCGGGACCTGGCCCGGGGCATCCACCCGGCGGTGCTGACCGACCGGGGACTGGACGCGGCACTGTCGTCGGTGGCCTCGCGATGCCTGGTGCCGGTGAAGGTGCACGTGGACCTGGCGGAGCGGCCGGCCGAGGCGATCGAGGGGATCGCGTACTTCACGGTGTCCGAGCTGCTGCAGAACGTCAGCAAGCACGCGGGGGCGCGGGGCGCGACCGTCGAGGTGTGGCGGGCGGGGGCGCGGCTGCTGCTGCGGGTCTCCGACGACGGGCGGGGCGGGGCCAGTGCCTCCGGCGGGAGCGGGCTGGCCGGGCTCGCGGAGCGGTTGCGGGCGGTGGACGGGGTGTTCGTGGTGGATTCCCCCGAGGGGGAGGGGACGGTGGTCACGGCGGAGCTGCCGTGGCGCGGCCGCTAGAGGTCATCGGGGGGCGGGGCCTTGCGGGGCCGGGCCCTGCGGGGTGGGCGGGGGCGGGTGCGGGTGGATGGGGCGGGGCGGGGGGCGGAGTCCTCGGCCCCGCCCTTCGCCCGTTCCCCGGGCTGCGCCCGGGTGCCGGGGTGGGGTTAACCCCACCGGGGAGACGCCGACCTGCCGCATGGTTCGGGCAGAGGGGTGGGCGGCAGGGTTGGGGGGACACGGGATGAGCGGAAGGGCGGGCGGGAACATGGGGAACGGCAAGAGCAGCGGCTGGACGGTGCTGCGGGCACCGGTGGCGGCGCAGACCTGGCGCGAGTTCGCGTACCTGCTCGTCGGCCTGCCGCTCAGCACCCTGTACTTCTCGCTCGCGGTCACCGGGGTGGCCCTGGGCGCCGGGCTGCTCGTGACGTTCGTCGGGGTGCCGGTGCTGGCCGGGGTGCTCGCCATGTGCCGGGGCTTCGGGCACGTGGAGCGGACCCGGGTGCGCGAGCTGCTGCGCGTACCGGTCGCCGACCCGGCGCCGGTCCGGGCGGCCAAGGACGGAGCGGTGGCCAGGATGGGGGCGCTGCTCAAGAGCGGCAGCGCCTGGCGGCACGTGCTGTATTCGGTGGTCCACCTGCCGTGGGCCGTGTTCACCTTCTCGACGGCGCTGACGCTGTGGAGCGCCGGCTGGAGCATGCTGCTGTACCCGCTGTGGTTCTGGGTCTTCCCGGCCTTCACCGACCAGCCGGGGCTCCAGCTGTTCCAGAACGACGAGTACGCCTTCTACCTGGACTCCCCGCTCGCGATCGCCGCCACCTTCGCCGTCGGGCTGGGCCTCACCCTGGCCACCCCGTGGGTGCTGCGGGCCCTGACCACCGCCGACCGGGTGCTGGTCAGGGGGCTGCTCGGCCGGTCCCGGCTCGACGACCGGGTCAGCGAGCTGGAGTCCGACCGGGGGTCGGTGGTGGACACGGCGGCGGCCGACCTGCGGCGCATCGAACGGGACCTGCACGACGGGGCGCAGGCCCGGCTGGTGGCCCTGGCCATGGACCTGGGGCTGGCGAAGGAGAAGCTCGGCGAGGACCCGCAGGCCGCCGCGCGGATGGTGGACGAGGCCCACGGCGAGGTGAAGATCGCCCTCCAGGAGCTGCGGGACCTGGCCCGGGGCATTCACCCGGCGGTGCTGACCGACCGGGGACTGGACGCGGCGCTGTCGTCGGTGGCCTCGCGGTGCACGGTTCCGGTGCGGGTGGAGGTGGACCTGCCGGCCCGGCCGGCGGCGGCGATCGAGGGGATCGCGTACTTCACGGTGTCCGAGCTGCTGCAGAACGTCAGCAAGCACGCGGGGGCGCGGGGCGCGACCGTCGAGGTGTGGAAGTCCGGGGCCCGGCTTCTGATCCGGGTGGCGGATGACGGGCGGGGCGGGGCCAGTGCCTCCGGCGGGAGCGGGCTGGCCGGGCTCGCGGAGCGGCTGGGCGCGGTGGACGGGGTGTTCGTGGTGGATTCCCCCGAGGGGGAGGGGACGGTGGTCACGGCGGAGCTGCCGTGGCGCGCGTGAGCCCTGCCGGGCGGTGAGCCGGGGCCCTGCCGGGCAGTGAGCCGGGCGGGGCCCGTGCGGGGCCCTGCCGGGGGCGCGGCCGAGGCGGGGGCGTGCCGCTGCGCGGGGGCGTGCCGCTGCGCGGGGCGAGGTCCCCTACCCTCCCCCAGACTCCGTCCGGGGGGACCCCCACTTCGCCCGTTCCCCGGGGCTCCGCCCCCGGACCCTCCCCCGGCTACCGCGGGGAGGTGCCCCCAGCGCCTCGAACGTCGGCGGGGCTGGATTGTGCCGCCCGCCCGCCAGGGCGGCGGTTTCGGCCATGTCTGGGCGCGTTGGCTTGGATCTGCTCCCCCGGCCGGATGCGGCTGGGATGCTTGGCTGTGCCAAGTGGTCGTCGAGTGGACGCGGGAGCTGCGGGAACGTGGAAGACAGGGTGCGAGTGGTCATCGCCGAGGACTCAGTGCTGCTCCGTGAGGGCCTGACCCGGCTGCTGACCGACCGGGGGCATGACGTCGTGGCCGGCGTCGGGGACGCGGAAGCCCTGCTCAAGACGGTGGCCGACCTGGCGGCCGAGGGGGCGCTGCCCGACGTCGTCGTGGCCGATGTGCGGATGCCGCCTACGCACACCGACGAGGGCGTACGGGCCGCCGTGCGGCTGCGCCGCGACTACCCCGGGATCGGGGTGCTCGTGCTGTCGCAGTACGTGGAGGAGCAGTACGCCACCGAACTGCTGGCCGGTTCCAGCACCGGTGTGGGCTATCTGCTCAAGGACCGCGTCGCCGAGGTCCGCGAGTTCCTCGACGCCGTCGTCCGCGTCGCGCGAGGCGGTACGGCCCTGGACCCCGAGGTCGTGGCCCAGCTGCTCGGGCGCAGCCGCAAGCAGGACGTGCTGGCCGGTCTGACCCCGCGCGAGCGCGAGGTACTGGGCCTGATGGCTGAAGGACGCACGAATTCCGCTGTAGCGAAGCAGCTCGTCGTGAGCGATGGGGCCGTGGAGAAGCACGTCAGCAATATCTTCATGAAGCTGGGGTTGTCCCCGAGTGACGGGGATCACCGGCGTGTACTGGCGGTCCTCACCTATCTGAGGTCTTGATTAACTGACAATGTGTCAGGTAAGGCGCGCCGCTCCGGCGTGCGCGCCACGGCGACCGCCGGGTGATTTGGAATATTTCGAGTAGTGCACGACGTCTGTCGGACCGGCCGCCCCGAGAGGGGCGGTCCAGAATGCGGGCGACCCCAGGGCCTGACGTCCTCACGGACGTAGGGTTGGTTTTGGGAACGAGCGCCCCCGCCTCGAAGGAGGTCCAGTTCAGTGACCAGCCAGGTCAGTAGCCCGGCCGAGCAGGCCGACGGGGCCGGTGGGTCCATCGGGGAGCAGCGCACGGCGACTGCGTCCCATGGGACCGGCAAGGAAATCCGCCGTGTCGACCGGGTGATCATCCGCTTCGCGGGTGACTCGGGTGACGGTATGCAGCTGACGGGTGACCGTTTCACCTCGGAGACGGCGTCCTTCGGGAACGACCTGTCGACGCTGCCGAACTTCCCGGCCGAGATCCGGGCCCCTGCCGGGACCCTGCCCGGGGTGTCGTCGTTCCAGCTGCACTTCGCCGACCACGACATCCTCACCCCCGGCGACGCGCCGAACGTGCTGGTCGCCATGAACCCGGCCGCCTTGAAGGCGAACATCGGGGACGTACCGCGCGGCGCGGAGATCATCGTCAACACGGACGAGTTCACCAAGCGCCCCATGGCCAAGGTCGGCTACGACACCTCCCCCCTGGAAGACGGCTCGCTCTCCGCCTACAACATCCACCGGGTCCCGCTGACCACCCTGACGGTGGAGGCGCTGAAGGACTTCGGTCTCACCCGCAAGGAGGCCGAACGCAGCAAGAACATGTTCGCGCTGGGCCTGCTGAGCTGGATGTACCACCGGCCCACCGAGGGCACCGAGAACTTCCTGCGGCAGAAGTTCGCGAAGAAGCCCGAGATCGCCGAGGCGAACATCGTCGCCTTCCGCGCCGGCTGGAACTTCGGCGAGACGACCGAGGACTTCGCGGTCTCCTACGAGGTCGCCCCGGCCACCACGGCCTTCCCGACGGGCACCTACCGCAACATCTCCGGGAACCTGGCCCTCTCCTACGGGCTGATCGCCGCCGCCCGCCAGGCCGACCTGCCGCTCTACCTGGGCTCCTACCCGATCACCCCGGCCTCGGACATCCTGCACGAGCTGAGCAGGCACAAGAACTTCGGCGTGCGGACCTTCCAGGCCGAGGACGAGATCGCCGGCATCGGCGCCGCCCTCGGCGCGGCCTTCGGCGGCTCCCTCGCCGTCACCACCACCTCCGGCCCCGGCGTCGCCCTCAAATCCGAGACCATCGGCCTGGCGGTCTCCCTGGAGCTCCCGCTCCTGATCGTCGACATCCAGCGCGGCGGACCCTCCACCGGCCTGCCGACCAAGACCGAGCAGGCCGACCTCCTCCAGGCCATGTACGGCCGCAACGGCGAAGCCCCCGTCCCCGTCGTCGCCCCGCGCACCCCGGCCGACTGCTTCGACGCCGCACTCGACGCCGCCCGCATCGCCCTGACCTACCGCACCCCCGTCTTCCTGCTCTCCGACGGCTACCTCGCCAACGGCTCCGAACCCTGGCGGATCCCCGACGTGGCGGACCTGCCCGACCTGCGCCCGCAGTTCGCGACGGGCCCCAACCACACCCTGGCCGACGGCACCGAGGTGTTCTGGCCGTACAAACGGGACCCGCAGACCCTGGCCCGCCCGTGGGCGGTCCCCGGCACCCCCGGCCTCGAACACCGCATCGGCGGCATCGAGAAACAGGACGGCACCGGCAACATCAGCTACGACCCGGCCAACCACGACCTCATGGTCCGCACCCGCCAGGCCAAGACCGACAACATCCAGGTCCCCGACCTGGACGTCGACGACCCGGACGGCGCCCGCACCCTGGTCCTGGGCTGGGGCTCCACCTACGGCCCCATCACCGCCGCCGTCCGCCGCCTCCGCACCAGCGCCACCCCCATCGCCCAAGCCCACCTGCGCCACCTCAACCCCTTCCCGAGGAATCTCGGAGAGGTCCTGAAGCGTTACGACAAGGTAGTGGTGCCGGAGATGAACCTCGGGCAGCTGGCCACCCTGATCCGGGCGAGGTACCTGGTCGACGCCCAGTCGTACAACCAGGTCAACGGAATGCCCTTCAAAGCGGAGCAGCTCGCGAAGGTTCTCGAGGAGGCCATCAATGACTGAGGTGACCGACGCCCCCACCCTGCTCTCCCTGGTCCCCAAGGCCGAGGCGAAGCAGTCGATGAAGGACTTCAAGTCGGACCAGGAGGTCCGCTGGTGTCCCGGGTGCGGGGACTACGCGGTCCTGGCCGCCGTCCAGGGCTTCATGCCCGAGCTCGGCCTCGCCCGGGAGAACATCGTCTTCGTCTCCGGCATCGGCTGCTCCTCCCGCTTCCCGTACTACATGAACACCTACGGGATGCACTCCATCCACGGCCGCGCCCCCGCCATCGCCACGGGCCTGGCCACCTCCCGCCGCGACCTCTCCGTCTGGGTCGTCACCGGCGACGGCGACGCCCTCTCCATCGGCGGCAACCACCTCATCCACGCCCTCCGCCGCAACGTCAACCTCAAGATCCTCCTCTTCAACAACCGCATCTACGGCCTCACCAAGGGCCAGTACTCCCCCACCTCAGAACTCGGCAAGATCACCAAATCCACCCCCATGGGCTCCCTCGACGCCCCCTTCAACCCCGTCTCCCTCGCCCTCGGAGCCGAAGCCACCTTCGTCGCCCGCACCATCGACTCCGACCGCAAACACCTCACCGAAGTCCTCCGCCAGGCCGCCGACCACCCCGGCACCGCCCTGGTCGAGATCTACCAGAACTGCAACATCTTCAACGACGGCGCCTTCGACACCCTCAAAGACCAGGAACACGCCGAAGAAGCCGTCATCCGCCTCGAACACGGACACCCCATCCGCTTCGGCACCGACCGCACCAAGGGCATCACCCGCAACCCCCGCACCGGCGACCTCGAAGTCACCGAGATCACCGACGCCAACGCCCACCACGTCCTCGTCCACGACGCCCACGCCACCAGCCCCACCACCGCCTTCGCCCTCTCCCGCCTCGCCGACCCCGACACCCTCCACCACACCCCCATCGGCGTCTTCCGCAGCACCGAGCGGCCCGTCTACGACACCCTCATGGCCGACCAGCTCGAAACCGCCGTGGACCAGCGGGGCAAGGGTGACCTGGCGACCCTGCTCGCCGGCTCCGACACCTGGACCGTCGTCGGCTAGGGCGGCCCGTACGCGTACCCCCGGCAGCCCGGATCCCGCCACGGGGTCCGGGCTTCGCCTTGCGCCGCCCGGTTCCGGGGCCCGCCCGCCCCGGCCCGGCCCGGCCCCCGGGGTGTCATGAGTATCTCTCCGGTACGGGCATGACAGCAGCGCCGTACGGCGCTACCGTCGTGAGGTTGTGAGATTGGCTGGAAGTCGCACTGGAGGCCCCGTGAAGGCGGAGAACGAGCAGCGCACGGGTTTGCTCTACGGATTCGGCGCGTACGGGATGTGGGGGCTCGTCCCCCTCTTCTGGCCCCTCCTCAAGCCTTCCGGGGCGGTCGAGATCCTCGCCCACCGCATGGTCTGGTCACTGGCCGTGGTGGGTGTGGCACTGCTCGCGCTGCGGCGCTGGAGCTGGGTCGCCGAGATGGTCCGCCGGCCGCGCAAGCTCGGGCTGACGGCCCTGGCCGCGGCCGTGATCAGCGTGAACTGGGGCCTGTACATCTGGGCGGTCAACAACGGCCAGGTCGTCGAGGCCAGCCTCGGGTACTTCATCAACCCGCTGGTCACCATCGCCATCGGCGTCCTGGTGCTGGGCGAGCGGCTTCGCCGGGCCCAGTGGGCGGCCGTCGGGATCGGATTCGCCGCCGTCCTGGTGCTGGCCGTCGGCTACGGGCGGCTGCCGTGGATCTCGCTCACGCTGGCCTTCTCCTTCGCCACGTACGGGCTGATCAAGAAGAAGCTCGACATGGGCGGGCTGGAGTCACTGGCCGCCGAGACGGCCCTGCAGTTCCTGCCGGCCCTGGGCTACCTGGTGTGGCTGGGAATGCAGGGGCAGTCGACCTTCACCTCACAAGGGCTCGGGCACTCGGCGCTGCTGGCCGCTACGGGTCTGGTCACCGCGATCCCGCTGATCTGCTTCGGGGCGGCCGCGATCCGGGTGCCGCTGTCCACGCTGGGGCTGCTCCAGTACCTGGCTCCGGTGTTCCAGTTCGGGCTCGGGGTCCTCTACTTCCACGAGGCGATGCCGCCCGAGCGGTGGGCCGGCTTCTCCCTGGTCTGGGCCGCGCTGCTGATCCTGACCTGGGACGCACTGCGGAACGCCCGGCGCTCGCGGACCCTGCTCGCCGAGGCCTCCACCGGCTCCGCGGCAGTCCAGGGGGGCGCCCCCGAGGCCGCCGCGGCCGGTTCCGGTACGGGAGGGGCGGCGGGCACCGCGGCGGCCGGCACGGACCCGGCACCGAGCCGCGGGCCCGCGTAGGCCGGCGCCCCGGGTGGGGGCGTAACCGCACACTCATACACCACACGATCCCCGGTACGGAACATCCGTACCGGGGATCGTCCGTTTTCCGAACTACCCCGACCGGATTGTGGTCTTGACGGATAGTCACACTCTCACTGAACATCAGGCTCGCACTGACGCACCAACGCTCACCTGCACGATTCCCGCACGTTCCGTCTCATCCCCAACGGATCATCCCAACGGAATCCCGGAGCCCCCACATGAGCCTGTCCGTCTCCCGGCGTCTTGCCGCCGCGACCGCGATCGCGGTCGCGGGCCTGCTGGCCGCCACCTCCCCCGCCGCGCTCGCGGCCCCCACGGCCGTCGCCGCGGCGCCGACGCCGCCCGACATCCCGCTGGCGAACGTCAAGGCGCACCTGTCGCAGCTCCAGACCATCGCCACCAACAACGGCGGCAACCGCGCCCACGGCCGGGCCGGCTACAAGGCCTCGATCGACTACGTGAAGGCCAAGCTGGACGCGGCGGGCTTCACCACCACCCTGCAGACCTTCACCTCCAGCGGCGCGACGGGCTACAACCTGATCGCCGACTGGCCGGGCGGCGACCCCAACTCGGTCCTGATGTCCGGCTCCCACCTGGACTCGGTGAGCTCGGGCCCCGGCATCAACGACAACGGCTCCGGCTCGGCGGCCGTGCTGGAGGCCGCGCTCGCGGTGTCCCGCGCCAACCTCCAGCCGACCAAGCACCTGCGCTTCGGCTGGTGGGGCGCGGAGGAGCTGGGCCTCGTCGGCTCGAAGTACTACGTCAACAGCCTGCCGGCGGCGGAGAAGGCGAAGATCTCCGGCTACCTCAACTTCGACATGATCGGCTCGCCGAACCCGGGCTACTTCGTCTACGACGACGACCCGACGATCGAGCAGACCTTCAAGAACTACTACGCGGGCCTCGGCGTCCCCACCGAGATCGAGACCGAGGGCGACGGCCGCTCCGACCACGCGTCCTTCAAGAATGCGGGCATAGCCGTCGGCGGCCTGTTCACCGGCGCCAGCAACAGCAAGACCTCGGCCCAGGCCCAGAAGTGGGGCGGCACCGCCGGCCAGGCCTTCGACCGCTGCTACCACTCGTCCTGCGACACCACGTCGAACATCAACGACACCGCGCTGGACCGCAACTCCGACGCGATCGCCTACGCGATCTGGAACCTCGGCGCGGCCACCCCGGTCCCGCCCGGCCCGTCCTTCGAGAACACCGCGGACGTGAACATCCCGGACTCGCCCGCCGCCGCGGTGACCTCGCCGATCACGGTCTCGGGCGTCGCGGGCAACGCGCCGGCCACCACCAAGGTCGACGTGAACATCGTCCACACCTACCGCGGTGACCTGGTGATCGACCTGATCGCCCCGGACGGCACGCCGTACCGGCTGAAGAACTCCAGCTCGGACTCCGCCGACAACCTGGTCACCAGCTACACGGTGAACGCCTCCAGCGAGGTGGCCAACGGCGTCTGGAAGCTCCAGGTCAAGGACGTGGCCGCGCAGGACGTCGGCTACATCAACTCCTGGAAGATCACCTTCTGAACCAGGGTGGTCTAGACCTCTAGGGCTCCGGCATGGTCTCATCTGATCATGCCGGAGCTCATCGCCGCCCTGTTCAGCCTGCTCGCCCAGGCAGCCGCCGCCGTCAACCCCGCACTCCTGGTGCGCAGACGGCGGCGGCTCCGGCGTCTCGCGGACCACGCGCGGGGCGTCGCCGTACGGGTCCCCTGCGACTTGCGGGACCGCGAGCTCACCGCGGGCCGGTGGTGCGAGGGCCTGCTGGAGCTGCCCCCGGGCGGCGCCGCCGGGCCGGTGCACTGGCGGGGCGAGGGCGCCCCGGCCGCCCGGCCGGCGTGGTTCCCGCCCCTGGAACCCGTCTCCGCCGACGAGCTCAGCGTCGCCTTCCGCTCCGAGGACGGCGCGACAGAGCTGCGCCTGCACCCCGACGAGGCACCGATGGTGCTACGCCTCCTCCGCGGCGGGGCGTAGCGAGGCGGACATCGGCTCCTGGATGCGGACGCGCAGCCGCTGCGCGACCTCGGACACGTCGGCGCGGCCCAGCTTCGCGGCCTCCACCAGGTCGCCGAGTTCCTCGGGTGAGGGCAGCCGCTTCGCGCCGGCCACCCGCAGGTACGAGCGGGTGGCGGCGGCGGCGTAGAACTCGTTCATCGGGGATTCCAGCGCGGGGCAGACGGCGAGCGTGTGCAGGAAGGCCGCGGCCCGCCAGGCGGTGTCGGGTGCGGGCTGCTCCGGGACCATGACCAGGTCGTTCTGGTGGCGGGCGACGGCGGCGGCGACTCCGGAGGGGTCCCACACGGCGGGATCCGACGGCAGATGGTGGGCCAGCGCGGTCCAGGCCCACTCCATGGTGATCTTCAATTGCCGAACCGCTCCTGGAAGTAGCCCCAGTGGTCGGCGAACTCCTCTATGCCGGAGAGGAACGTCTTCCGGTCCTCGTCGAGTTCGCGTTCCGTGACCTCGGTGATGAGCGCGGTGACCGTCGTCCCCAACGCCGCCGCGCGCGCCTTGAGGCGTTCATGGAACTCTTCGTCCAGGCGGATGGTGACGTGTCTCGACATGTCCATCACCGTACAGCCGGAGCGCTGTACGCAGGAGGGGAACGGCACAAGGGTGGCCCGGGACACAGGTCCCGGGCCACCCTCGCGGCGTCCCTGCGGGCGGCCGCTACTTGGCGGAGTCGGCCGTCCGGACCAGCTGGTCCTTGGTGACCGCGCCGACGTAGACCTTGCCGTCGTCCGTGATCAGCGCGTTGACCAGGCGGGTCGAGAAGATGCGGCCCTCGCCGAACTTCCCGGAGACCTTGTCACCGAGGGAGTTCAGGAACTGCTGGGCCTCCTTGGGCGCGTTCTTGTCGTTCTCCAGGTCCCTGAGGGACTTGCCGGCCTGGCCGGCGCCCGAGTCGATGCGCGCGACGGTGGACCAGCCCTCGCCGAGGACCTTCACGTCGCCCTTGCCGTTCGCCCCGCCGGCCAGGTCGCCGAGGCCGGGGAAGGCCTCCAGGGCCTTGAGCGGCTTGTCGTCCTTCTGTCCCTTGCCGTGCTCGGTGCCCTCCGTCACCTTGGCGCCCTTGGGCGGGGTGAAGGCGAAGGTGTCGGCGGCGGGCTTGGCGAAGTCGACCTGGGTGAAGCCCGCGTCGACGATCGGCTTGCCGCCCTGGCTGGAGAGCAGCTGGATGCGCAGCGGCACGCCGTTCTTGGCGTCGACCGCGATCTGCACCGAGCCGACGGTGGAGCCGGTCTGCTTGGGCTTGAGGACCAGCTGGTAGGCGTCGCGGCCGGCGACCTGCGCCGTGTCGCCGACGCTGATGTCGGTGGTGGGGCCGGCGGTCTTGAGGACCTCCTGGGCCAGCTCCTGCGGCGAGGCCGGCAGGCGCTCGCCGGCCTTCTTGTGGTCCGGGCCGGCGCCCTGGCCGTCCGTCTCGTGGAAGACCTCGTTGGACTTGGAGTCGTAGCCCCAGACGTCCTTGCCGTTGTGGACGAGGGTGTACTCGTCCTTGCCGTCGAGGAACGTCAGCTTCTGGCGGTCCGGGCCGTCGGCCGCGACGCGGAAGGTGTGCGTGCCGTTCGCCAGCTGCGCGATCTTGTCCTCGGGGTTCGCCGAGCCGCCCGCGAGCCCGCCGCCGCCCAGCAGCCCGGAGGCGATCTTCGGCAGACCGAGGTCGGTGGTGATCTTGGCGGTGCCGGAGAGCTGCTCCACGTCGGAGGCGGCGACCTTCTCGATCAGCTGCTGCGCCGTCAGCTTGGGCAGGTCCGGGCTTCCGGCGTTGGCGAAGGCCGGGACCATCGCGACGGTTGCCGCGGCGACCCCTGCCACGGCGACCGGTACGGCGTACCGGGCGGCCTTGCGCGAGGTCTTCGTGTTCGCTGCCATCTCAGTGCCCTGCCCTCTTGTCCAGGGCGGCGACCCTTGTCGCCGCACTCACCCGATCCGGTGGGGTTTCGATGTATCCATCTGACCAAATCGGGGAGCGCGGGGCGTCAGCCCCCGGAATCAACTCCGCGTACGACCGTGGGATGACACGGGAAGGGCCCCTCCGCCCCGACCCGTAGGGGTCATGGAGGCGGAGGGGCCCATTCCGGAAGCGGTCGCGCGGGCCTCAGCCCGCGCGGTGGACCACCGCGTCGCACAGCTCCTCCAGCGCCGACTTCGCGAAGCACTCCGGCAGCGGGGCGAGCGTGGCGCGCGCGTCCTCCGCGTACTGGACGGTGTCGCGGCGGGCCTGCTCCAGCGCGGGGTGCACCCGCAGCCGGGCGAGGACCTCGGCGTGCCGGGCGTCGTCGGTGAGGTCGCCGTCCAGCAGGGCGACGAGCTCCAGGTCCTCGGGGCGCCGGTCCCGCTCGGCCATCTCGCGCAGCCGCAGCACGGGCAGGGTCGGGATGCCCTCGCGCAGGTCGGTGCCCGGGGTCTTGCCCGACTCGTGCGAGTCGGAGGCGATGTCGAGGACGTCGTCCGCGAGCTGGAAGGCGGTGCCGAGGCGCTCGCCGTACTGCGTCAGGATGTCGACGACGGACTCGTCGGCGCCGGACATCAGCGCGCCGAAGCGGCCGGAGACGGCGATCAGCGAGCCGGTCTTGCCGGCGATGACGTCCAGGTAGTGGGCGACCGGGTCGCGGCCGTCGCGCGGGCCGGCCGTCTCCAGGATCTGGCCGGTCACGAGCCGCTCGAACGCCTCGGCCTGGATGCGCACGGCCTCCGGCCCGAGGTCCGCGAGGATGTGCGACGCACGGGCGAACAGGAAGTCACCCGTCAGGACCGCCACGGAGTTGCCCCAGCGGGTGTTGGCGCTCTCCACCCCGCGGCGCACGTCCGCCTCGTCCATGACGTCGTCGTGGTAGAGCGTCGCCAGGTGGGTCAGCTCCACGACCACCGCGGACGGCACGATCCCGGGCGCGTAGGGGTCGCCGAAGCGGGAGGCCAGCATCACCAGCAGCGGCCGGAAGCGCTTGCCTCCGGCGCGCACCAGATGCTGCGCGGCCTCGGTGATGAAGGGGACTTCGCTCTTGGTGGCCTCCAGCAGACCCGCCTCGACGGCGGCCAGTCCGGCCTGGACATCGGTCTCAAGAGCCTGGTCCCGCACGCTCAGTCCGAACGGCCCGACGACGGTCACGAGGGGTACTCCTGTCTGCTGACGATCACGCTGACGATCACATGGATTGTCGATGTGTCGCTGCCATCACTCAAGCCAGCGTATCCGGTCTGTTTTCGATCACCGAGAGCGCCTGTCCGGTTGCCGCGCACGCGCGGTCCGATCCACCCCGGTATGTTCGGTGAGAGCCGAAACAACCGGAGAATGCGTTTTGTCCAGAACTGCTACCGACATCGACGGGCCGTCCGCCCCCGGGGCGGGCCGGCCGCCGCACCCCGCAGACCACGGATTCCTCGGACATCCCAAGGGCCTGGCCACGCTCTCCGGCCTGGAGGTCTGGGAGCGGTTCTCCTTCCTGGGCATGCAGGCCATCCTCGTCCTCTACTTCGCGGACACCGTGGCCCGCGGCGGCCTCGGCATGGACCCGGCCACCGCCGCCTCCGTCTCGGCGGCCTACGGCACCATGGTCTACCTCGTCTCCGTGGCTGGCGGCTGGCTCGCCGACCGGATCCTCGGCTCGTACCGCGCCGTCCTGGCCGGCGGCGTCCTCATCGCCTGCGGCCACTACGCCATGGCCGTCCCCGCCACCGCCATGACCTGGACCGGACTCGGCCTGATCAGCGCGGGCACCGGCCTGCTCAAGCCCAACGTGGCCAGCATGGTCGGCAGGCTCTACCGCACGGACGACGAGCGGCGCGACGCCGGCTTCGCCCTCTACTACACGGCCATCAACATCGGCGCCTTCGCCGGACCGCTGGTCACCGGCTGGCTCGGCGATCACCGCGGCTGGCACTGGGGCTTCTCCGCCGCCGCCGTCGGCATGACCGCGGGACTGGTCCAGTACGTCCTCGGACGCCGCCGGCTGCCCGGACGCAGGCTCTCCGCCGCGTACGCGCTGCCGCCCGACGCGATGCGCACCGCCGTCCGGCGGATCGCCGCCGGGGGCCTCGCCGCCGCCGCGCTCGCCACCCTCCTGGCGGGTATCGGCTGGTTGACGATGGGCCGTTTCGTCGACCTGCTGACCCTCGTCTCGGTGATCGCCCCCGTCGTCTTCTTCACGCTCATGTCCGCCACCACGAAGCTCGCCCCCCGCGCCTACGCCGGCCAGACGATGGCCCTGTGGTTCCTGTCCCTGGCCCTGGCCAACGGCATCCAGGCCCAGGTCGTCAAGGTCTACGGCCACGTCTCCCACCCCGTGTACTTCGGCGTCAACGGCGCCGTCGCGGTCGCCGCGGGCCTCGCCGTGATCGCGGCGGCACCCTGGCTGCGCCGCACGATGCATCCCGTCCACTGAGGGGCCGGTGAAGGAACCCGATGATCATCCGTACCGACTTCCCGTACGCCACCACCCACGAGGACGTCCGGATCCCGATGGCCGACGGGGTGGAGCTCTACGCCCGGATCTGGCGGCCGGTCACGGACGAGCCCGTCCCCGCCCTGCTGGAGTACCTCCCGTACCGGCTGACCGACTGGACCGCGCCCCGCGACCGCCAGCGCCACCCCTGGTACGCCGGCCACGGCTACGCCTCCGTACGCGTCGACGTGCGCGGCCACGGGTGCAGCGGGGGCCGGCCCGGCGACGAGTACGACGCCCGGGAACTGGCCGACGGGGTCGCGGTGGTGGAGTGGCTCGCGGCCCGGCCGTGGTGCACGGGGGCGGTGGGCATGTTCGGGATCTCCTGGGGCGGCTTCAACAGCCTCCAGACCGCCGCGCTGGCACCGCCCGCGCTGAAGGCCGTCGTCACCGTCTGCTCGACGGACGACCGCTACGACAACGACGTCCACTACATGGGCGGCTCGGTGCTCGCCGTCGACATGCACGCCTGGGCCGCCACCATGCTGGCCTTCGCCTCCCGCCCGCCGGACCCGCGCTACGCCGGCGACGGCTGGCGGGAGCAGTGGCTGGACCGGCTGGAGGGCGTGGAGCCACTGATCCACACCTGGCTCTCCCACCAGACCCGCGACGCCTACTGGCGCCACGGCAGCGTCTGCGAGGACTACGGGGCGATCGGCGCGGCCGTGCTCGCGGTGGGCGGCTGGCACGACCCCTACCGGGACGCGGTGCTGCGGCTGGTCTCCCGCCTGCCCGCCTCCCGGGTGCGCGGCCTGATCGGGCCCTGGTCGCACCAGTACCCGGACCGGGGACTGCCGCCGGGGCCGGCGATCGGCTTCCTCCAGGAGACCCTGCGCTGGTGGGACCACTGGCTCAAGGGCGCCGACAACGGGGTGATGGACGAACCGCTGCTGCGCGCGTGGATCAGCGGCTCGCACCCGCCCGCCACCGTGTACGAGGAGCTGCCGGGCCGCTGGGCCGGCGAGAAGGCGTGGCCGTCGCCGTCGGTCGTGCCCGTCTCGTACGGACTCCAGGGCGCGCCGGTGGCCGTCGCCTCGCCGCAGCACACCGGGCTGGACGCCGGGCGGTTCTTCCCCTTCGGCAACGAGGCCGACCTGCCGCCGGACCAGCGGGAGGAGGACGCGAAGTCGGCCTGCTTCGAGTTCCCGGTGCCGGTGGACGCCGGCGAGCCGGTCGAGGTCCTCGGCCGGCCCTCCGTCACGCTCCGGCTGCGGATGGACGTCCCCTACGGGCAGGTCGTGGCGCGGCTGTGCGACGTCGCCCCCGACGGGGCGTCGACGCTGGTCACGCGCGGGGCGCTGAACCTGTCGGCGCGGCACGGCCGGGACCGGGCGGTGCCGTGGCGGGCGGGCGCGTACGAGGACGTCACCTTCGAGCTGAACGGCATCGGCCACTCCTTCCCGCCGGGGCACCGGATCCGGCTCGCGGTGTCGTCCGCGTACTGGCCGTGGATCTGGCCCCGGGCCGGCTCGGAGGCCGGCTGGACCCTGGACCCGGCGGGCAGCACGCTGGAGCTCCCGGTCCGCGCGGGCTCCCCCCTCGACGCGGGGATCGCCTTCGGGCCGCCGGAGCAGGCGGAGCCGCTGGGGGTGGTCCACCCGGAGACGCTGGACGCGCCGCGTCCGGAACGGGTCGTCGTACGGGACGTCGCGCGCGGGGTGTGGCGGCTGGAGGTGGACCCCCGGTACGGGGGGACGCGGGTGTACCCGGACGGGCTGGAGTACGAGGAGGACGCGGCGGAGGTGTACGAGATCCAGCAGTCGGACCCCCTCTCCGCCCGCACCCGCTCGGACTGGCACATCCGGCTGCACCGGCCGGAGCTGGGCTGGGACGCCCGGGTGGAGACCCGCTCCGAGATCTCGTGCGACGAGGGCGGCTTCCTCACGTCGAACGAGGTCGTGTGCCGTGAGGGCGACGAGGTCGTCTTCCACCGCACCTGGGAACGCCGTCTCCCCCGTGCGGCGGGCTGAGAGCGGCCGCGCCCGACGCGTCAGCGGAACAGCCGCTCCAGGACGACCGCGATGCCGTCCGCCTCGTTCGACAGGGTCACCTCGTCGGCGACGGCCACCAGTTCACGGTGGGCGTTGGCCATCGCCACGCCGTGCGCGGCCCACGCGAACATCGGGATGTCGTTCGGCATGTCGCCGAAGGCGATCGTCGATTCGGCCGCGACCTCCAGGACCGCCGCCGCCCGCGCGAGCCCGGTCGCCTTGTCGACGCCGGGCGGCTGGAGTTCCACCGTGTGCTCCCCCGCCATCGTGACGTTCACCAGGTCCCCGACCACCGACCGCGCCACCCGGGTCAGTTCGTCGTCGTCCAGCCTCGGGTGCTGGAGCAGCACCTTGTTGATCGGCGACGACCACAGCTCGCCGCGCCCGCGCACCCGCACCATCGGCAGGTGCGGGTGCGGCATGCGGTAGCCGGGGCCCACCAGCATCTCCGCGTCCAGCCCCTCCTGGTTGACCGCGACGTACACCTCGCCGATCTCCGCCTCGATCTTGCCGAGGGCCACCTCGGCCAGGCCCCGGTCCATCGCGACGGAGTGCAGCAGGATTCCGCGCGCCGCGTCGTACACCTGCGCGCCCTGCCCGCACACCGCGAGCCCCGAGTAACCGAGGTCGTCCAGGACGTGCCGGATCTGTGGGACCGGGCGGCCGGTGACGACGATGTGCCGGGCGCCGGCCGCGCGCGCCGTCGCGAGGGCCGTGCAGGAGCGGGCGGAGACGGTGTCACCGGCGCGCAGCAGAGTCCCGTCCAGGTCGGTGGCGATCAAGGCATAGGGGAGGGCGGAAGTCACCCCGCCAAGGATACGGACCCCCTTGGACAAGTCCTACAATTGGCGTCTTCTCCACCTGAAGGTGGAGGATTCCCGCCCGGCGCCCACGATGAGCAGGACCTTCGGGCGGTTCCTGCCTCTCGGCCCGCCCGGCCGCCGGGAGTTGGCGATCTTGGGCGCCGGTTCCGGGCAGCCCCGGTGGCCGTGACGCGGCCGCACGGACAGACCGTACGGCCCCCGCGACGGCAGCCCGTACGAAATGACTCCATGTGAGCGGAAGCAACAATTTCTGCCCCTTTTCGTCTTCCCGGGTGTGTTTCATCTCCGCTCGGGCACCCGAGCTTTCACCCGGGATCCTGGGTAGCGTGTCCCGCACCGTGTCTACCGGGACACCCCCGGACCCCCTCGAAAGCGAGGCAGCACCCCATGCCCCAGCAGAGCCCCCTCGATGTCCCCGAGGGCGACCCGTTCGGGCCGCACAACCTCCCCTACGGCGTCTTCACCACCCCGGCGGAGCCGGAGCGCCGCCGGGTCGGCGTGCGCATCGGCGGGTACGTGCTCGACGCGGGGGCCGTGGCCGTCGCGCTCGGCTCCCCGTACGCCGGGCTGCTCGCCCAGGGTTCCCTCAACCCGCTGCTGGCCGCCGGCCGCACCGCCTGGCGCGACGTGCGCCGTGCGCTGACCGCCTGGGTCACCGACCCCGGACACCGGGAGACGGTCGAGCCGCACCTCCTCCCCCTCGACGGCGTCGTCCTGCACCTGCCGTACGAGGTCGCCGACTACGTCGACTTCTACGCCAGCGAGCACCACGCCACCAACGTCGGACGGATCTTCCGCCCGGACGGCGACGCGCTCACCCCCAACTGGAAGCACCTGCCCATCGGTTACCACGGCCGGTCCGGCACGATCGTGGTCTCGGGCACGGACGTCGTACGCCCCTCCGGGCAGCGGAAGGCGCCCACTGACCCGGCGCCGGTCTTCGGGCCGTCGGTGAAGCTCGACATCGAGGCCGAGGTCGGCTTCGTCGTCGGCGCCCCCTCCGAGATGGGCCGTCCGGTCGCGCTCGGCGACTTCGAGGAGCACGTCTTCGGACTGTTCCTGCTCAACGACTGGTCCGCCCGCGACATCCAGGCCTGGGAGTACGTGCCGCTGGGCCCCTTCCTCGGGAAGTCCTTCGCCACCTCCGTCTCCGCCTGGGTGACCCCCCTGGAGGCCCTGGACGCGGCCCGGGTCGCCCCGCCCGCCCGGGACTTCCCGCTCCTGCCCTACCTGGACGACGCCGACGTCGACCGCCCCGGCGGCTTCGACCTGCACATCACCGTCTCCATCAACGGGCAGGAGGTCGCCCGGCCGCCGTTCGCCTCCATGTACTGGACCGCCGCCCAGCAGCTGGCCCACATGACCGTCAACGGCGCCTCGCTGCGCACCGGCGACGTCTTCGGCTCGGGCACGGTCAGCGGCCCGGAGGCCGGCCAGCGGGGCTCGCTGCTGGAGCTCACCTGGAACGGCCGGGACGCGGTCGAACTCGCCGACGGCAAGCGCACCTTCCTGGAGGACGGTGACACGGTCACCCTGACCGCCTGGGCCCCGGGCGCCGACGGCACCCGCGTCGGCCTCGGCGAGGTCACCGGGCGCATCACCGCCGCCTGACGGGACGGGGGCGGCGGGGGTCTCCCGCCGCCCCCGCTCACGCCACCCCCGCTCACGCGCCTGCTCCCGCCGCCTACTCCGGCCGCGCCGCCCGAGTGGCGGGGCCCCGGGGCCGAGGTGACGCTGCTCGCATGGCCCCTCGTACCGCACAGCTCGCCCCCCTGGCCCTCGCGGCCACCGCCTCCCTCGCCCTCGGCGCCGCTCCCGCCGCCCCCGCGGCCACGCCCAGCGCCCAACTGGCCGCGACCTACCGGGCAACCGCCAAGTACCACGAGCACCGCCTGGCCGTCGCGGCCGGCTACGTCCCCGACAAGTACTGCGTCGTCAACCCGAGTGGCGGCGCCGGGGCGCTCGGCTACCCGCACTTCAACCACGCCTACGACGGCTCCAC
Source organism: Streptomyces sp. NPDC043896 (assembly GCF_056435605.1). Taxonomy (NCBI): domain Bacteria; kingdom Bacillati; phylum Actinomycetota; class Actinomycetes; order Kitasatosporales; family Streptomycetaceae; genus Streptomyces; species Streptomyces sp. NPDC043896. The sequence continues at coordinate 181,228 of NZ_JBWKEE010000013.1, read as the reverse complement.
CGACCCGAAGAAGCCCACCGCCCTGCTCTACGAGGGTGACGGCGCCGGGCGCTGGCGGCTGGCCGGCCTCGAATGGATGGTCGTCGACCGCGACGGCCGCGCCGACACCGACGACGACCGCCCCTCCCTGTTCGGACAGCCCTTCCGCGGCCCGCTGCCCGCCCGGTACGCGGGCCAGAAGGTGCACTACTCGCTGCACCTGTGGCTGTGGAAGAAGAACCCGTCCGGGCGCTTCGAGCCCTTCAACCCCTCGGTCGTCTGCCGCCCCGGCACCACCCGCCCGCGCCCCGCCGCACCGGCCGCCCCGTCGGCCCCGGCCGCCGCCCCGGCCGCCGCCCCGGCCGCCGCCCCGCAGGCCGGCCCCGCCGCCTGACCCCCCGTTCGGGGGCCCGCCGCGTGCGGGGCCCCGGCCGCCCCGGGATGGTGGACGAAAGCCCTCCGGGACCCCCGAACACCAGGAGCTCCCATGCCCGTACCGCGCACCGCCAAGGTCCTCTTCGCCGTCTCCGTCGCCGGCGCCTCGATGTTCCTCGCGGCCCTGCCCCCGGCCCAGGCCGTCGAAGGGCCCGCGCCCGACCCCCGCGACAAGCGGGCGATGCGCGACATGGCCACGGCGATCGCGGTGACCGCGAAGTACGTGGACGAACGCCAGGCCGTCAAGGACGGGTACGTGAAGCACGGCGAGTGCATGAACAACCCGTTCGGCACCGGCTCCATGGGCTACCACTACGTCAAGGACGCCCACTGGGGTTCGACCGACCCCAGCAAGCCCACCGCGCTCGTCTACAGCGCGGAGACCGACGAACACGGCCGGCGCAAGCTCCAGGCCGTGGAGTGGATGGTCAGCGACGGGGACCAGGACCTGACCACCAAGAACGACCGGCCCAGCATGTTCGGCCTGCCCTTCGACGGGCCGATGCCCGGCCACTGGGCGGGCATGCCCAAGCACTACGACCTGCACATGTGGGCGTACGAGGACAACCCGGCGGGCCGCTTCCACAACTGGAACACGGCCCTGAAGTGCCCCGGGACCACCGCCGCCACCCCTCCCAACCCCATGCACGCCGACCACGGGTGACGCTCCCCGCCCGCACGGCGAAGGGCCCGGCCCCCGAGGGGGCCGGGCCCTTGCGTCCGTACGGACCGGGTCAGCGCACGAACGTGCTCGCCTGTCCCGCCAGGTCCAGGAAGTACTGCGGGGCCAGGCCCAGGACCAGGGTGACGGCCACGCCCACCGCGATGGTGGTCATCGTCAGCGGCGAGGGGACGGCCACCGTCGGGCCGTCGGCCTTCGGCTCGCTGAAGAACATCAGCACGATGACCCGGATGTAGAAGAACGCCGCGATCGCCGACGAGACGACACCGACGACGACCAGCGCCCCGGCACCGCCCTCCGCCGCCGCCTGGAACACCGCGAACTTGCCGGTGAAGCCGGAGGTCAGCGGAATGCCGGCGAAGGCCAGCAGGAACACCGCGAACACGGCCGCCGTCAGCGGCGAACGCCGCCCCAGGCCCGCCCACTTCGACAGGTGGGTCGCCTCGCCGCCCGCGTCGCGCACCAGGGTGACCACCGCGAAGGCGCCGATCGTCACGAAGGAGTAGGCGCCCAGGTAGAAGAGGACGGACTTGACGCCCTGCTCGGACGTGGCGATCACACCGGCCAGGATGAACCCGGCGTGCGCGATCGAGGAGTACGCCAGCAGCCGCTTCACGTCGGTCTGGGTCACGGCGATCACCGCGCCCGCGAGCATCGTGACGATCGCGACGCCCCACATCACCGGCCGCCAGTCCCAGCGCAGGCCCGGCAGCACCACGTACAGCAGCCGCAGCAGCGCGCCGAACGCGGCCACCTTGGTCGCCGCCGCCATGAAGCCGGTGACGGGGGTCGGGGCGCCCTGGTAGACGTCGGGGGTCCACATGTGGAAGGGGACCGCTCCGACCTTGAACAGCAGGCCCGTCAGGATCAGCGCGCCGCCGATGAGCAGCAGCGCGTCGTTGCCCATGGTGGAGGCCAGCGCCGGGTCGACCCGGGCGACGGTGCCGTCCACCACGTCGGCGATCGCCGCGTAGGAGACGGAGCCCGCGTACCCGTAGAGCAGGGCGATGCCGAAGAGGAGGAAGGCCGAGGAGAACGCGCCGAGCAGGAAGTACTTGACCGCCGCCTCCTGCGACATCAGCCGCTGGCGGCGGGCGAGGGCGCAGAGCAGGTACAGCGGGAGGGAGAAGACCTCCAGCGCGACGAACAGGGTCAGCAGGTCGTTGGCGGCCGGGAAGATCAGCATGCCGGCGATCGCGAACAGGGCCAGCGGGAACACCTCGGTGGTGGTGAACCCGGCCTTGACGGCGGCCTTCTCGCTGTCGCTGCCCGGGACGGACGCGGCCTGGGCGGCGAAGGAGTCGACCCGGCTGCCGTGGGCCTTCGGGTCGAGGCGGCGCTCGGCGAAGGTGAACACCGCCACGACGGAGGCCAGCAGGATGGTGCCCTGGAGGAAGAGCGCCGGTCCGTCGACGGCGATGGCGCCCATGGCGGCGATGTGCGCCTTGGTGCTCCCGTACCCGCCGGCGGCGAGGCCGACGACCGCCGCGAAGGCCGAGGCCAGGGCGGCGACGGTGAGGAACACCTGGATGTAGTAGCGGGACCTGCGCGGGACGAAGGCCTCGACGAGGACTCCGAGGATGGCCGCGCCCACCACGATGAGCGTGGGCGCGAGCTGCGCGTATTCGATGTGCGGGGCCGGGATGCGGTCGGCCGGTCCTTCGGCCGCCAGCGTCAGCAGGCTCTGGGCAGCGATCACTTGGCCGCCTCCACGTTCTGGATGGACAGCTCGGGCTTCGGGTCCGTCAGCTTCACGTCCGACATGGTGTGCTCCACCGCCGGGTTGACGATGTCCGTCAGCACCTTCGGGTAGACGCCCAGGCCGATGAGCAACGCGATCAGCGGGGCGATCACGAGCAGTTCCCGTCCGCGCAGGTCCGGCATGGTGCGGACCTCCTCCTTGACGGGGCCGGTCATGGTGCGCTGGTAGAGCACCAGCGTGTACAGGGCGGCCAGCACGATGCCGACGGTGGCGATGACGCCCACGACCGGGTAGCGGGCGAAGGTGCCGACCAGGACCAGGAACTCGCTGACGAAGGGGGCGAGACCCGGCAGGGACAGGGTGGCGAGGCCGCCGATGAGGAAGGTCCCGGCGAGGACCGGGGCCACCTTCTGCACGCCGCCGTAGTCGGCGATGAGCCGCGAACCGCGCCGGGAGATCAGGAAGCCGGCGACCAGCATCAGCGCCGCCGTGGAGATCCCGTGGTTGACCATGTAGAGCGTGGCGCCCGACTGGCCCTGCGAGGTCATCGCGAAGATGCCGAGGATGATGAAGCCGAAGTGCGAGATCGAGGCGTAGGCGATCAGGCGCTTGATGTCCCGCTGGCCGACCGCGAGCAGCGCGCCGTAGACGATGCTGACCAGGGCCAGGACGAGGATGACGGGGGTGGCCCACTTGCTGGCCTCGGGGAAGAGTCCGAGGCAGAAGCGGAGCATCGCGAAGGTGCCGACCTTGTCGACGATCGCGGTGATGAGGACGGCGACCGGGGCGGTGGCCTCGCCCATGGCGTTGGGCAGCCAGGTGTGCAGCGGCCACAGCGGGGCCTTCACCGCGAAGGCGAAGAAGAAGCCGAGGAACAGCAGCCGCTCGGTGTTGGTCGCCATGTCGAGGGTGCCCGCGGCGCGGGCTTCGGCGATCTCCTGGAGGGAGAAGTTCCCCGCGACCACGTACAGCCCGATGACGGCGGCGAGCATGATCAGGCCGCCGGCCAGGTTGTAGAGGAGGAACTTGACGGCCGCGTAGGAGCGCTGGGCGGCGGCGTTCTCGTCGGTTCCCGAGTGGGCGCGGTCGCCGAAGCCGCCGATGAGGAAGTACATCGGGATGAGCATGGCTTCGAAGAAGATGTAGAAGAGGAAGACGTCGGTGGCCTCGAAGGAGATCACCACCATCGCCTCGACCAGCAGGATCAGGGCGAAGAAGCCCTGGGTGGGCCGCCAGCGGGAGGGCTGCCACGTGGCAGAGCCGCTCGCAGGCTCGGCCGGCGGGTCGGCGTCGTTCCAGCCGGCGATGATCACGAAGGGGATCAGCAGCGCGGTGAGCCCGATGAGCGCCACGCCGATGCCGTCGACGCCCAGTTCGTAGCGGACGCCGAAGTCGGCGATCCAGGCGTGGGACTCGGTGAGCTGGTAGCGGTCGCCGCCGGGCTCGAAGCGGACGGCGACCAGTACGGCCAGGGCCAGGGTCGCCAGGGAGAAGAGCAGTGCGAGCCACTTGGCGACGGTCCTGCGGGCGGCCGGGACGGCCGCCGTCAGGATCGCGCCGGCCGCGGGGACCGCGGCCGTCAGCGTCAGAAGCGGGAAACTCATTTCACACCGCCCTCATCAGCAGGGTCGCGGCGATGAGGATCGCCGTGCCCCCGAACATCGAGACCGCGTAGCTGCGGGCGTAGCCGTTCTGCAGCTTGCGCAGCCGGCCCGAGAGTCCGCCGACGGAGGCGGCCGTGCCGTTGACCACGCCGTCGACGACGCTGTGGTCGAGGTACACGAGGGAGCGGGTCAGGTGCTCTCCGCCGCGTACGAGGACGACGTGGTTGAAGTCGTCCTGGAGGAGGTCGCGCCGGGCCGCCCGGGTGAGGAACGAGCCGCGGGGGGCGACGACCGGGACGGGCTTGCGGCCGTACATCGACCAGGCGATGGCGACGCCGGCGACGAGGACCACCATGGTGGAGGCGGTCACCGTCATGGCGCTGACCGGCGGGTGGCCGTGTTCGTAGCCGGTGACGGGCTCCAGCCACGTGAGGAAGCGCTCGCCGATCTCGAAGAAGCCGCCGGCGAAGACCGACCCGAACGCCAGGATGATCATCGGGATGGTCATGGACTTCGGGGACTCGTGCGGGTGCGGTTCGTGTCCCGCGGCGTCGGGCTGCCAGCGCTTCTCGCCGAAGAAGGTGAGGAGCATGACCCGGGTCATGTAGAAGGCGGTGATGCCGGCGCCCAGCAGGGCGACCCCGCCGAGGATCCAGCCCTGGGTGCCGCCCTTGGCGAAGGCGGCCTCGATGATCATGTCCTTGGAGAAGAAGCCGGACAGGCCGGGGAAGCCGATGATCGCGAGGTAGCCGAGGCCGAAGGTGACGAAGGTGACCGGCATGTAGGTGCGCAGGGCGCCGTACTTGCGCATGTCGACCTCGTCGTTCATGCCGTGCATGACCGATCCCGCGCCGAGGAAGAGGCCGGCCTTGAAGAAGCCGTGCGTCACCAGATGCATGATCGCGAACACGTACCCGATCGGGCCGAGGCCCGCGGCCAGGATCATGTAGCCGATCTGCGACATCGTCGACCCGGCGAGGGCCTTCTTGATGTCGTCCTTCGCGCAACCGACGATCGCACCGAAGAGCAGCGTGACCGCACCCACGATGGTGACCACCAGCTGGGCGTCGGGCGCCCCGTTGAAGATGGCCCCGGAACGGACGATCAGGTACACGCCGGCCGTCACCATCGTCGCCGCGTGGATCAGGGCCGAGACCGGGGTCGGGCCCTCCATCGCGTCGCCGAGCCAGGACTGGAGCGGCACCTGCGCGGACTTGCCGCAGGCGGCCAGCAGCAGCATCAGGCCGATCGCCGTCAGCGTGCCCTCCGAGGTCTCCCCCACGGCACCGAGCACCGGGCCGAAGGCGAAGGTCCCGAAGGTCGTGAACATCAGCATGATGGCGATCGACAGGCCGATGTCGCCGACCCGGTTGACCAGGAACGCCTTCTTCGCGGCGGTGGCCGCGCTGGGCTTGTGCTGCCAGAAGCCGATCAGGAGGTACGAGGCGAGGCCGACGCCCTCCCAGCCGAAGTACAGCAGCAGGTAGTTGTCGGCGAGGACGAGGAGCAGCATCGCCGCGACGAAGAGGTTGAGGTAGCCGAAGAAGCGGCGGCGGCGCTCGTCGTGCTCCATGTACCCGATCGAGTACACGTGGATGAGCGTGCCCACCCCGGAGATCAGCAGGACGAAGGTCATCGACAGCTGGTCCAGCTGGAAGGCCATGTCGGCCTGGAAGCCCTCGACGGGGATCCAGGTGAACAGCCGCTGGTGCAGGGCCCGGTCCTCGGCCCCGCGCCCCAGCATGCCGGCGAAGAGGACGACGCCGATGCCGAAGGAGACGGCCGCGAGCAGGGTGCCGATCCAGTGGCCGGCCTTGTCGAGGCGCCGGCCGCCGCACAGCAGCACCACCGCTCCGAGCAGGGGCGCCGCCACCAGCAGCGCAATCAGATTCTCCACTGTGAACGCCCCTTACAGCTTCATCAGGCTGGCGTCGTCGACCGAGGCCGAGTGGCGGGTACGGAACAGCGACACGATGATCGCGAGGCCCACCACGACCTCCGCGGCGGCGACGACCATCGTGAAGAACGCGATGATCTGGCCGTCGAGGTTGCCGTGCATCCGGGAGAAGGCCACGAAGGCGAGGTTGCAGGCGTTGAGCATCAGCTCGACGCACATGAACAGCACGATCGCGTTCTTCCGGATGAGTACGCCGGCCGCGCCGATGGTGAACAGCAGGGCGGCCAGGTACAGGTAGTTGACCGGATTCACTTCGAGGCCTCCTCTCGGCCCAGGCGCTCCGCGGAGCGCTGCTCCAGCGCCTTGAGGTCTTCCATGGCCTGGCCGGAGACGTCGCGGATCTGGCCGCGGGCGCGCAGCGTCTTGTTGACGGTCAGCTCGGACGGGGTGCCGTCCGGCAGCAGGCCGGCGATGTCGACGGCGTTGTGCCGGGCGTAGACGCCGGGGGCCGGAAGCGGCGGGACCTGAACGCCCTCGCGTACGCGCTTCTCGGCGAGCTCGCGCTGCGTGGCGGCCCGCTCGGTGCGCTCGCGGTGGGTGAGCACCATCGCGCCGACGGCTGCCGTGATCAGCAGGGCGCCGGTGATCTCGAAGGCGAAGACGTAACGGGTGAAGATCAGTTCGGCGAGGCCCTCGACGTGCCCGGCGGAGTTGACCCGGCCGAGACCGTTGAACCGGGTGAGGCCCGCGTTGCCGATGCCGGCGATCAGCAGGATGCCGAAGCCGAGCCCGCACAGGGCGGCCAGCCAGCGCTGCCCCTTGAGGGTCTCCTTCAGGGAGTCCGCCGCCGTGACGCCGACGAGCATGACCACGAAGAGGAAGAGCATCATGATGGCGCCGGTGTAGACGATGACCTGGACCACGCCCAGGAAGTACGCACCGTTGGCCAGGTAGAAGACCGCCAGGATGATCATCGTCCCGGCGAGGCACAGGGCGCTGTGCACGGCCTTCTTCATCAGGATCGTGCACAGCGCGCCGATCACGGCGACGGTGCCGAGCAGCCAGAACTGCACGGCCTCGCCGGTGGAGGTCGCGCCGGCGGCCGCGGCGATGGCGCTCATGCCCCGACCTCCTCGGTCTTGCCGGCCCCGGCCTCGGCGTCCGTCCCGGCCGTCTCGCCCTTGGACACCGCCACCTGCCGGACCGTGCCCGGGGCGGCGCCCGTCACCAGCCCGCGGTAGTAGTCCTGCTCGTCGGTGCCCGGGAAGACCGAGTGCGGGGCCTCGACCATGCCCTCGGTCAGCCCGGCGAGGAGCTGCTCCTTGGTGTAGATCAGGGACTCGCGGCTGGCGTCGGCCAGTTCGAACTCGTTCGTCATGGTCAGCGCACGCGTCGGGCACGCCTCGATGCACAGCCCGCACAGGATGCAGCGGGCGTAGTTGATCTGGTACACCCGCCCGTACCGCTCGCCCGGGGAGTAGCGCTCCTCCTCGGTGTTGTCCGCGCCCTCCACGTAGATCGCGTCGGCGGGACAGGCCCAGGCGCACAGCTCGCACCCGATGCACTTCTCCAGGCCGTCGGGGTGGCGGTTGAGCTGGTGCCGGCCGTGGAAGCGCGGGGCGGTGGTCTTCTGCTGCTCCGGGTACTGCTCGGTGAGCCGCTTCTTGAACATGGCCTTGAAGGTCACGCCGAAGCCGGCCACCGGGTTCTGCCACTTCTCGCTCTGGTCCGCGTCAGACATGGTCAGCACCCTCCTCTCGGTCACTGTCAGTATTCGCCCCGCCACTGACAATCAGCTCCCCCGCGCCGCGGGGACGTCGGCGCGGTACGGGTGCCAGGTGCTGGCCCGGCTTGGGCGGTACGGGGAACCCGCCCGCCATCGGGTCGAAGGGCGCGGCCGCCGCGGCCTTCCCGGCCTCGGCGGCGGCCGCCTTGTCCCGCCTGTCCCGGAAGTGGTCCGCGACGGAGGAGATCAGCAGGACCGCGATGACCGCGCCCCCGACGTACAGGACGATCTCGCTGAAGTCGTAGCGCTCGTTGCGCAGCGCCCGGACGGTGGCGACCAGCATCAGCCAGACCACGGAGACCGGGATCAGTACCTTCCAGCCGAGCTTCATCAGCTGGTCGTAGCGCACGCGCGGGAGCGTGCCGCGCAGCCAGATGAAGAAGAACAGGAGCAGCTGGACCTTGAGGACGAACCAGAGCATCGGCCACCAGCCGTGGTTCGCGCCCTCCCAGTACGTGGAGATCGGCGCCGGGGCCCGCCAGCCGCCCAGGAAGAGGGTGACCGAGACCGCCGAGACGGTGACCATGTTGACGTACTCGGCCAGCATGAACAGCGCGAACTTGATGGAGGAGTACTCGGTGTTGAAGCCGCCGACGAGGTCGCCCTCGGACTCCGGCATGTCGAAGGGGGCGCGGTTCGTCTCGCCGACCATCGTGACGACGTAGATGATGAACGACACCGGCAGCAGCACGATGTACCAGCGGTCCGCCTGCGCCTCCACGATCGCCGAGGTCGACATCGACCCGGAGTAGAGGAACACCGAGGCGAAGGCGGCGCCCATCGCGATCTCGTACGAGATCATCTGCGCGCAGGAGCGCAGGCCGCCGAGCAGCGGGTACGTGGAGCCGGACGACCAGCCGGCGAGGACGATGCCGTAGATGCCGACCGAGGCGACCGCGAGGACGTACAGCATCGCGATCGGCAGGTCGGTCAGCTGCATCGTGGTGCGCTGGCCGAAGATCGACACCTCGTTGCCGGGGGGACCGAAGGGGATCACCGCGATGGCCATGAACGCCGGGATCGCCGCGATGACCGGCGCCAGGATGTAGACCACCTTGTCGGCGCGCTTGACGACGACGTCTTCCTTCAGCATCAGCTTCACGCCGTCGGCGAGCGACTGGAGCATGCCCCAGGGACCGTGCCGGTTGGGGCCGATGCGCAGCTGCATCCAGGCGACGACCTTGCGCTCCCACACGATGGAGAAGAGCACCGTCACCATCAGGAAGGCGAAGCAGAACACCGCCTTGAGGAGGACGAGCCACCAGACGTCCCTGCCGAACAGGGTGAGGTCCTCGGCGGCCAGGACGTGCGGCTGCTGGGCCGCGAACTGGGCGAGGTGGGTCACGGTCGTACCTCCGCGTCGGCCGCAGGGCCGGCCCCGGCCGGGCCGATCCGTACGAGGGTTCCGGGGCGGGCGCCGGTGTCGGCGAGGACCCCGGAGCCCGTGGAGTTCAGCGGGAGCCACACGACCCGGTCGGGCATCTCGGTGATCCGCAGCGGGAGTTCCACCGATCCGGCCGGGCCGGTGACGGCGAGGACGTCGCCGTCCTTGACGCCGGTCTCGGCGGCGGTGGCCGCCGAGAGCCGGGCACTGGCCTCGTGCCGGGTTCCGGCGAGGGCGTCGTCGCCCTCCTGGAGCCGGCCCAGGTCCAGCAGCAGCCGGTGCCCGGCGAGTACCGCCTCGCCCGCGCCGGGTCGGGGCAGCGGCTCGGGGGCGGTGGACCGCTCGGGCGCCAGCTCCCCCTCCCAGGGGCCGAGCCGCTCCAGCTCCCGCCGCACGGCGTGGACGTCGGGCAGCGCGAGCGGCCGGTCGGCGGCGTCGGCGAGCATGTGCAGCACGCGGGCGTCGGCGGGGGCCAGGCGGCGGGTCATCTGGTCGGGCTTGAGGGCGGCCTCGAACGGCCGGATCCGGCCCTCCCAGTTGATGAACGTGCCCGCCTTCTCCACGACGGCGGCGACCGGCAGGACCACGTCCGCACGGTCGGTGACCTCGCCGGGCCGCAGCTCCAGCGAGACCACGAAGGCCTCCTCCAGGGCGGTGCGGGCCCGCTCCGGGTCGGGCAGGTCGCCGACCTCGACGCCCGCGACCAGCAGGGCGGACAGCTCCCCGGTCGCGGCGGCCTCGACGATCTGCCCGGTGTCACGGCCGTAGCGGTGCGGGAGTTCCGCCAGCCCCCAGGCCGCGGCGACCTCCTCGCGGGCCCGCGGGTCGGTGGCGGGGCGCCCGCCCGGCAGCAGGGACGGCAGCGCGCCCGCCTCGACCGCGGCCCGCTCCCCGGCCCGGCGCGGGATCCACACCAGCCGGGCCCCGATGGCGGTGGCGGTGCGTACGGCGGCGGTCAGCGCGCCGGGCACGCCGGCGAGGCGCTCCCCGACCACGATGACGGAGCCGGGCCGGCGCAGCGCCTCGGCGGCCTCGGAACCGCCCGCCTCCAGCCCGGTGCGGGTGGCGAGGGCGTCGAGCCATTCGGGCTCGGTGCCGGGCGCGGCGGCGAGCAGGGTGCCGCCGGCCTTGGTGAGGCCGCGCGTGGCGAAGGGGGCGAGGGCGAAGGTCCGCTGCTTGTGCTTGCGGTGGGCCTTGCGCAGCCGCAGGAAGACCCCGGGGGCCTCCTCCTCGGCCTCGATGCCGACGAGGAGCACGGCGGGGGCCGCCTCCAGGGAGGCGTACGTGACGCCCGTGCCGTCGAGGTCCTTGCCGGTGCCGGCCACGGCGGCGGCCAGGAAGTCGGTCTCCTCCGCGCTGTGCACGCGGGCCCGGAAGTCGATGTCGTTGGTGTCGAGCACGACGCGGGCGAACTTGGCGTACGCGTAGGCGTCCTCGACGGTGAGCCGGCCGCCCGTCAGGACCCCGGCCCGGCCGCGCGCGGCGGTGAGCCCCCTCGCGGCGGCCTCCAGCGCCTCGGGCCAGCTCGCCGGGGCGAGCACACCGTCCGCACCGCGCACCAGCGGGGTGGTCAGCCGGTCGGGGCGCTGCGCGTACCGGAACGCGAAGCGGCCCTTGTCGCAGATCCACTCCTCGTTGACCTCGGGGTCCTCGGCGGCGAGCCGGCGCAGCACCTTGCCGCGCCGGTGGTCGGTCCGGGTCGCGCAGCCGCCCGCGCAGTGCTCGCACACGCTCGGGGAGGAGACGAGGTCGAAGGGGCGGGAGCGGAACCGGTAGGCGGCCGAGGTGAGGGCGCCGACGGGGCAGATCTGGATGGTGTTGCCGGAGAAGTACGACTCGAACGGGTCGCCCTCGCCGGTGCCGACCTGCTGGAGCGCGCCGCGCTCGACCAGCTCGATCATCGGGTCGCCGGCGACCTGGTTGGAGAAGCGGGTGCAGCGCGCGCACAGCACGCACCGCTCGCGGTCCAGCAGTACCTGCGTGGAGATCGGGACGGGCTTCTCGTACGTCCGCTTGTGGCCCTCGAACCGGGATTCGGCGTTGCCGTGCGACATCGCCTGGTTCTGGAGCGGGCATTCGCCGCCCTTGTCGCAGACGGGGCAGTCCAGCGGGTGGTTGATGAGCAGCAGCTCCATCACCCCGCGCTGGGCCTTGTCCGCGACCTGCGACGTCAGCTGGGTCTTGACGACCATGCCGTCGGTGCAGGTGATGGTGCAGGAGGCCATGGGCTTGCGCTGCCCCTCGACCTCGACGATGCACTGGCGGCAGGCGCCGGCCGGGTCGAGGAGGGGGTGGTCGCAGAACCGGGGGATCTCGATGCCGAGCTGCTCGGCGGCCCGGATGACCAGGGTCCCCTTGGGGACGGACAGTTCGATGCCGTCGATGGTCAGGGAGACTGCGTCCGTGGCGTCCTGGGGCGGCTTGGCCGCCTCGCCGCCGCCCGCCGGGGCGTTCGTGACGACGGTCATGCGTTCACCTCGGGGTTCTTGATGGGACCGTCGGCCCAGAGGGTCGACTTCGCGGGGTCGAAGGGGCAGCCCTTGCCCGTGATGTGCTGCTCGTACTCCGCGCGGAAGTACTTCAGCGAGGAGAAGATCGGGCTGGCCGCGCCGTCGCCGAGCGCGCAGAACGACTTGCCGTTGATGTTGTCGGCGATGTCGTTCAGCTTGTCGAGGTCGGACAGGACGCCCTTGCCCGCCTCGATGTCGCGCAGCAGCTGGACCAGCCAGTACGTGCCCTCGCGGCAGGGGGTGCACTTGCCGCAGGACTCGTGGGCGTAGAACTCGGTCCAGCGGGTGACGGCGCGCACCACGCAGGTGGTCTCGTCGAAGCACTGGAGGGCCTTGGTGCCGAGCATGGAGCCGGCGGCGCCGACGCCCTCGTAGTCCAGCGGGACGTCGAGGTGCTCGTCCGTGAACATGGGGGTGGAGGAGCCGCCCGGGGTCCAGAACTTCAGCCGGTGCCCGGGGCGCATGCCGCCGCTCATGTCGAGGAGCTGGCGCAGGGTGATCCCGAGCGGGGCCTCGTACTGGCCGGGGCCGACGACGTGCCCGGACAGCGAGTACAGGGTGAAGCCGGGGGACTTCTCCGTCCCCATCGCCTTGAACCAGTCCTTGCCCTTGTTGAGGATCGCGGGAACCGAGGCGATGGACTCGACGTTGTTGACGACAGTGGGGCACGCGTAGAGCCCCTCGACGGCGGGGAAGGGGGGACGCAGCCGGGGCTGGCCGCGCCGGCCTTCGAGGGAGTCGAGCAGTGCCGTCTCCTCGCCGCAGATGTACGCGCCCGCGCCCGCGTGCACCGTGATGTCGAGGTTGCGGCCGGTGCCGTCGATGTCCTGGCCGAGGTATCCGGCGGCGTAGGCCTCCCGCACGGCCTCGTGCAGGCGCCGCAGCACGGGGACCGTCTCGCCGCGCAGGTAGATGAAGGCGTGTTCCGACCGGATCGCGTAGCAGGCGATGATCATTCCCTCGATGAGGGAGTGCGGGTTGGCGAACAGGAGGGGGATGTCCTTGCAGGTTCCCGGCTCCGACTCGTCCGCGTTCACGACGAGGTAGTGCGGCTTTCCGTCGCCCTGCGGGATGAACTGCCACTTCATCCCGGTGGGGAAGCCGGCGCCGCCGCGTCCGCGCAGACCGGAGTCCTTGACGTACGCGATCACCTCGTCCGGGGTCATCGCGAGGGCCTTGCGCAGGCCCTCGTAGCCCTCGTGGCGCCGGTAGGTCTCCAGCGTCCACGACTCGGGCTCGTCCCAGAAGGCCGACAGCACGGGCGAGAGCAGCTTCTCCGGACTGGTCCCGTTCTTGCTGAGTTCGGTGGACACGGTCATCCCTCCCCTCCTTCGGTACGCGCCTCACCGCGCGGGTGGACGATCGTGGTGTGGGGGGACTCGCCGCGCGCGATCCGCAGGCCGATCAGGGAGGCGGGGCCGGCGCCGCCGCTCGCCCCGACCGCGCCCTCGCGCTCATCGGGGAAGCCCGCCAGGATCCGGGCGGTCTCCTTGTACGTGCACAGCGGCGCGCCCCGGGTCGGCTCGACCGGGCGGCCCGCCCGCAGGTCGTCGACGAGCGCCTTGGCGGACTCGGGGGTCTGGTTGTCGAAGAACTCCCAGTTGACCATCACCACGGGCGCGTAGTCGCAGGCCGCGTTGCACTCGATGTGCTCCAGCGTCACCTTGCCGTCGGCGGTGGTCTCGTTGTTGCCGACGCCCAGGTGCTGCTTGAGCTCGTCGAAGATGGCGTCGCCGCCCATCACCGCGCACAGGGTGTTCGTGCAGACGCCGACCTGGTAGTCGCCGGAGGGCCCCCGCCGGTACATCGTGTAGAAGGTGGAGACGGCGGTGACCTCGGCCGTGGTCAGGCCCAGCGTCTCGGCGCAGAAGCGGATGCCGGTGCGCGAGACGTGGCCCTCCTCGGACTGCACGAGGTGCAGCAGCGGCAGCAGCGCGGAGCGGCTGTCGGGGTAGCGGGCGATGACCTCGGCGGCGTCGGCCGCCAGGCGCTCGCGCACCTCGGCCGGGTAGTCGGGGGCGGGCAGCTGGGGCATGCCCAGGCTGAGGGGGGTGGTCCGGGGGGTGTCCCCTCCGGAAGACACGGTGGTCATCGGTCGACGCCTCCCATCACGGGGTCGATGGAGGCGACGGCCACGATGACGTCGGCGACCTGGCCGCCCTCGCACATCGCGGCCATGGCCTGCAGGTTGGTGAAGGACGGGTCGCGGAAGTGGACCCGGTAGGGGCGGGTGCCGCCGTCGGAGACGACGTGCACGCCGAGTTCGCCCTTGGGGGACTCGACGGCGGCGTAGACCTGTCCGGCCGGTACCCGGAAGCCCTCGGTCACCAGCTTGAAGTGGTGGATGAGGGCCTCCATGGAGGTGCCCATGATGTTCTTGATGTGGTCGAGCGAGTTGCCGAGGCCGTCGGGGCCCAGGGCGAGCTGCGCCGGCCAGGCGATCTTCTTGTCGGCGACCATCACCGGGCCCGGTTCCAGGCGGTCCAGGCACTGCTCGACGATCCGCAGCGACTGGCGCATCTCCTCCAGGCGGATCAGGAAGCGCCCGTAGGAGTCGCAGCTCTCGGTGGTGGGCACGTCGAACTCGTAGTCCTCGTAGCCGCAGTACGGGTCTGCCTTGCGCAGGTCGTGCGGGAGGCCGGCCGAGCGCAGGATCGGGCCGGTCGCGCCGAGCGCCATGCAGCCGGCGAGGTCGAGGTAGCCGACGTCCTGCATGCGGGCCTTGAAGATGGGGTTGCCGGTGGCGAGCTTGTCGTACTCCGGCAGGTTCTTCTTCATCGTCTTCACGAACTCGCGCAGCTGGTCGACCGCGCCCGGGGGCAGGTCCTGGGCGAGGCCGCCGGGGCGGACGAAGGCGTGGTTCATGCGCAGGCCGGTGATCAGCTCGAAGACGTCGAGGATCAGCTCGCGGTCCCGGAACCCGTAGATCATGATCGTGGTCGCGCCCAGCTCCATGCCGCCGGTGGCGATGCACACCAGGTGCGAGGAGAGCCGGTTGAGCTCCATCAGCAGGACGCGGACGACGGTGGCGCGGTCCGGGATCTGGTCGGTGATGCCGAGCAGCTTCTCGACGCCGAGGCAGTACGCCGTCTCGTTGAAGAACGGCGTCAGGTAGTCCATGCGCGTCACGAAGGTGGTGCCCTGCGTCCAGTTCCGGAATTCGAGGTTCTTCTCGATGCCGGTGTGCAGGTAGCCGATGCCGCAGCGGGCCTCGGTGACCGTCTCGCCGTCGATCTCCAGGATCAGGCGGAGCACCCCGTGGGTGGAGGGGTGCTGCGGGCCCATGTTGACGACGATGCGCTCGTCGTCCGCGCGGGCGGCGCTCTGGACGATCTCGTCCCAGTCACCGCCGGTGACGGTGTAGACGGTGCCCTCGGTCGTCTCGCGGGAGGACGCGTGGTCTCCCGCGTGGTTCTGGGTGGGGGACATCAGCTGTACGACCTCCGCTGGTCGGGAGCCGGGATCTGGGCGCCCTTGTACTCGACGGGGATGCCGCCGAGCGGGTAGTCCTTGCGCTGGGGGAAGCCCTGCCAGTCGTCCGGCATCATGATCCGGGTGAGGGCCGGGTGGCCGTCGAAGACCAGTCCGAAGAAGTCGTACGCCTCGCGCTCGTGCCAGTCGTTGGTCGGGTAGACGGAGACGAGCGAGGGCAGGTGCGGGTCGCCGTCCGGGACGGAGACCTCCAGCCGCAGGATCCGGCCGTGGGTGAGCGAGCGCAGGTGGTAGACGGCGTGCAGCTCGCGGCCCTTGTCGCCGGGGAAGTGCACCGCCGAGACGCCGGTGCAGAGCTCGAAGCGCAGGGCCGGGTCGTCGCGCAGGGTGGAGGCGACGCGCGCGAGGTGCTCGCGGGCGATGTGGAGGGTCAGCTCACCCCGGTCGACGACGGTCTTCTCGATCGCGTTCTCCGGGAGCAGGTCCTGCTCCTCCAGGGCCCCCTCCAGCTCGTCGACGACCTCGTCGAAGTACGAACCGTAGGGGCGGGTGCTCGCGCCGGGCAGGGCCACGGTGCGGACGAGGCCGCCGTAGCCGCTGGTGTCTCCGCCTCCCGGGGTGCCGAACATGCCCTTGCGGACGCCGATCACCTCGGGTCCGGTGCCGCCCCGGGGAGCAGGGACGTTATTGCCGTTCTCGACGGCCGGGTCGTCGCTCACCGAAGGAGCCCCTTCATCTCGATGGTGGGGAGGGCCTTGAGGGCCGCCTCCTCCGCCTCGCGCGCCGCTTCTTCCCGGTTCACGCCGAGCTTGGAGCCCTGGATCTTCTGGTGGAGCTTGAGGATCGCGTCCATCAGCATCTCGGGGCGGGGCGGGCAGCCGGGCAGGTAGATGTCCACCGGGACGATGTGGTCGACGCCCTGGACGATCGCGTAGTTGTTGAACATTCCGCCCGAAGAGGCGCACACGCCCATGGAGATGACCCACTTGGGGGCGGGCATCTGGTCGTAGACCTGGCGCAGCACGGGCGCCATCTTCTGGCTGACCCGTCCCGCCACGATCATCAGGTCGGCCTGGCGCGGGGAGCCGCGGAAGACCTCCATGCCGAAGCGGGCCAGGTCGTAGCGGCCGGCGCCGGTGGTCATCATCTCGATGGCGCAGCAGGCGAGGCCGAAGGTGGCCGGGAAGACGGATGACTTGCGCACCCAGCCCGCGGCCTGTTCGACGGTGGTGAGCAGGAAGCCGCTCGGCAGCTTCTCTTCCAGTCCCATGGGAAATTCAGCCCCTCAGTCCCATTCCAGGCCGCCGCGGCGCCACACGTATGCGTAGGCGACGAAGACGGTGAGCACGAAGAGCAGCATCTCGACGAGCCCGAAGATCCCCAGGGCGTCGAAGGTGACGGCCCAGGGGTAGAGGAAGACGATCTCGATGTCGAAGACGATGAAGAGCATCGCCGTCAGGTAGTACTTGATGGGGAAGCGACCGCCGCCGGCCGGCATCGGGGTCGGCTCGATGCCGCACTCGTAGGCTTCGAGCTTCGCCCGGTTGTACCGTTTTGGGCCGATCAGCGTGGCCATGACCACGGAGAAGATCGCAAACCCTGCGCCGATGGCGCCGAGCACGAGGATGGGTGCGTACGCATTCACGCTCCTCGCTCCTTCCAGTCGTCCTTGACCGTTGGACCGCTGCGCCGGCGCCGAGTGCCCCGCCCCGCCGAAGGCCGCCCTTCGAACAGGAGCCGATCGCATGTGAGGCAGTTCACAAGCCGGACTGGTGCGCATCTTATGCCTGCCGGTCTGTGATCTGCGACACGGGTAACAACACCGAGTTTGTGATCTCCACCACCTGACGAACGATCATGAAGGCCGATGAGTGGTGATCTTCGTACTCAAGGCATCCACATGATCACCAAAGGTGACATCCGGGCCCGTAGGCGCAGGTGAAAGGGGTGTCGCCCTATCAAACGATGCGCAGTGCAGGCAAATTGGCGACGGGGCCGCCCAAGTGATAAGGGAAGCCGCGTCCCCCGCCCGGGGGACATGCCGCGTACGGGAGTGGACACGGTGGCCGGAAGTCGCCGCCGCCGCGATCCGGGGAGAGATCCTGTGCATCCGTTCACGAACCGCGCGGCGGGTTCACGGCCGGATCACGAAGCGGCCACGGGGACCTCACGGCGGCCTCACGACGGCCCCGCGGCGGCATCACGGCCGCAGGTGACTGTGACCTGCATCACACCGAACAGGGGTCGCCAAAAGGGGGCTTGGCCAACTGTGCGGGTCGATGGTAGGCCGTGGATCAATTCGGACTTATTACTGAAACCCCATGATCACAGGCTTGCGAAAGCATGTCCGTTACGTCCGTTACGGCGTCAATAAGGGTCGCGGCGCGCCCGGTTAACGGGCTCCGCGCGCAACTGTGGCGCAGACCACGTTTCTTGAAGGGAACCCGGCACCCCTGATAGCGGTTGTCCCATGTCCCACACCGCTCACATACCCAGCCACCGGAAGCCCCGCCGCAGCGCCTCGAAGCTCGCGGTCCGCGCCGGAGTTGCCGGTGGCGTCCTCAGCACCCTGGCCATGGCCGGAACCGCGAGCGCGTCCCCGTCCGAGCCCGTGGCCGAGACGACGCTCGAAATGCCGGTCCTCAACCTGGACCTCGGCACCGAGGTCTCCAACGCCGTCAGCACGGCCGCGGAGAACACCCGCGTCGCCGCTGTCGAAGCCGCCGTCACCGGCGAGCTGAACGCCCAGGAGGAGAGCGCCCGCACGGGTGCCGCCGCCGAGGCGAAGCAGGCGAAGGAAGACGCCACCAAGGCCGCCGAGCTCAAGGCGAAGCAGGAGGCCGACCGCAAGGCCGAGGCCGAGCGTGCGGGCCGCAGCGCCGACCGCACCGACCTCACCACCGCCTCCGCGTCCGGCGGTTCCTCCGCCGTCACCGGTTCGGGCAGCGGCTCCACCGCCTCGAAGCCGGCCACCGGCTCGGCCGCGGCCATCGTCAGCTTCGCCCGCGCCCAGATCGGCAAGCCGTACGTGCTGGGCTCCACCGGCCCCACCGCGTACGACTGCTCGGGCCTCGTCCAGGCCGCCTACCGCCAGGCCGGCATCAAGCTGGACCGGGTCTCCCAGGACCAGTCCATGGCCGGCCGCTCGGTCTCGCTGAGCAACCTGCAGCCCGGCGACATCCTGTACTGGGGTGCCAAGGGCAGCGCGTGGCACGTCGCCATCTACTCGGGCAACGGCAAGTTCATCGGTGCGCAGAACCCCAGCACCGGCATCGTCGAGCGCAACCTGAGCTACGACATGCCGACCGGCGCCGTCCGCGTCCTCTGACGCACGGTCGCACGATCGCCCGCAAGGTCCGGTACTCCCCCGCTCGGGGGCGGAGTACCGGACCTTCGGCATGCTGAGAAGATGGCGGGTGCGCGTCGCCCGGCCGTTCGAGCAGACCCTGGAGGTGGTGGTCCCGTGAGCAGACCGTCCCGCGAGGACCACAGCACTCCGGGCCCCGAGGACCGTGACGCCGCCGACGCCGCCGCCGTCCCCGCCGCCCTCGGCCTGGGTCTCCTCTCGGTCGGCGGCTGGCTGCTGACCACCACCCGCCCCTGGAACAAACCGGGCAATTCCCTGACGCTGGGCCTCGGGTGGACCGTCTCCGGCGCGCTGCTGCTGTCCGGCCTCGTCCTCCTCGCCCGCTGCATTCGCGCCGTCCACACCGCCCCCGGAACCGCCGAAGGGGCCGGAACGCCCCTGCGCGGCCCCGGGAACGACTGAGCCGCCCCCGGACACCGGGAGCGGCTCACAGACGCCGCGGGGCGCCCTCACGGGCCCGCTCAGGCCTTCGGGGCCACCTTCGAGAGGCCGTTGATGATGCGGTCCATCGCGTCACCGCCCGTCGGGTCGGTCAGGTTCGCCAGCATCTTCAGCGTGAAGCGCATCAGCACCGGGTGCGTCAGGCCGCGCTGCGCGGCGATCTTCATGACCTTCGGGTTGCCGATCAGCTTCACGAAGGCGCGGCCCAGCGAGTAGTAGCCGCCGTAGGTCTCCTTCAGCACCTTCGGGTAGTTGTGCAGCGCCAGCTCCCGCTGGGCCGGGGTGGCCCGCGCGTGCGCCTGCACGATGACGTCGGCCGCGATCTGGCCGGACTCCATCGCGTAGGCGATGCCCTCGCCGTTGAACGGGTTGACGAGCCCGCCCGCGTCACCGACCAGCAGCAGGCCCTTGGTGTAGTGCGGCTGCCGGTTGAAGGCCATCGGCAGCGCCGCCCCGCGGATCGGCTGCGTCATGTTCTCCGGGGTGTAGCCCCAGTCCTCCGGCATGGACGCGCACCAGGCCTTCAGGACCTCGCGCCAGTCCAGCTCCTTGAAGGCGGAGGAGGAGTTCAGGATGCCGAGTCCGACGTTGGACGTGCCGTCGCCCATGCCGAAGATCCAGCCGTAGCCCGGCAGCAGCCGGTCCTGCGGACCTCGCCGGTCCCACAGCTCCAGCCAGGACTCCAGGTAGTCGTCGTCGTGCCGGGGCGAGGTGAAGTACGTACGGACGGCCACGCCCATCGGGCGGTCCTCGCGCCGGTGCAGGCCCATCGCGAGCGACAGCCGGGACGAGTTGCCGTCGGCCGCGACGACGAGCGGGGCGTGGAAGGTGACCGGGGTCTTCTCCTCGCCGAGCTTCGCCTGCACGCCGGTGATGTGCCCGGTGCGCGGATCGCGGATCGGCTCGCCCACGTTGCAGCGCTCGTACAGCCGGGCACCGGCCTTCTGCGCCTGGCGGGCCAGGGTCTCGTCGAAGTCGTCGCGCTTGCGGACGAGTCCGTAGTCCGGGTAGGAGGCCAGTTCCGGCCAGTCCAGCTGGAGCCGCTGCCCGCCGCCGATGATGCGCAGGCCCTTGTTGCGGAGCCAGCCGGCCTCTTCGGAGATGTCGATGCCCATGGCCACGAGCTGCTTCGTGGCACGCGGGGTCAGACCGTCGCCGCAGACCTTCTCGCGCGGGAACGCCGTCTTCTCCAGGAGCAGGACGTCCAGCCCGGCCTTGGCGAGGTAGTAGGCGGTCGTGGAACCGGCGGGCCCGGCCCCGACGACGATCACGTCCGCGGAGTGTTCGGTGAGGGCTTCGGTCACTGCGGGTTCTCCTGAAGGCTCGGTGGAAAGTGCCCGGCGGCACAGGACATGACGCAGTCTATGCAGCCGGGGCGCTCCCGCCGGGTGCGGGTGGAAGCCCTGCCCCGGCCCGGGCCCGTCAGAAAACGCTCAGGCCCGTCAGGGTCGTGAAGCGGTCCAGCGCCGCGACCCCCGCGACCGAGTTGCCCCGGGCGTCGAGGCCCGGGCTCCACACCGCGAGGGTGCACCGGCCCGGGACGACCGCCACGATGCCGCCGCCCACGCCGCTCTTCCCCGGCAGGCCCACGCGGTACGCGAACTCCCCCGCCGCGTCGTACGTCCCGCAGGTCAGCATCACCGCGTTCACCTGCTTCGCCTCGCTGCGGGTGAGGAGCCTGGAGCCGTCCGCGCGCAGCCCGTGGCGGGCCAGGAAACGCCCGGCCAGGGCCATGTCCGCGCAGCTCATCTCGATGGAGCACTGCCAGAAGTAGTGCTCCAGCAGCGCCGGCACCGGGTTGTCGATGTTGCCGTACGAGGCCATGAAGTGGGCCACCGCCGCGTTGCGGTCGCCGTGTTCCTGCTCCGACGCCGCGACCTCCGGGTCGAAGCCGAGCTCCGGGTTGCCGCTCTCCTGCCGCAGGAAGTCCAGGAGTTCGCTGCTCGCGTCGCCCGTGAGGGTCTGCAGCCGGTCCGTGACGACGAGCGCGCCCGCGTTGATGAAAGGATTCCGCGGAATGCCGTTCTCGTACTCCAGCTGCACCAGGGAGTTGAACGGGTTGCCCGACGGCTCCCGGCCCACCCGCTCCCACAGGCTGTCCCCGCCCTCCGCGAGGGCCAGCGCCAGGGCGAAGGCCTTCGTGACGGACTGGGCGGAGAAGGGGACGCGCCAGTCGCCGACCCCGAAGACGTTGCCGTCGAGGTCGGCGAGCGCCATGCCGAACTGCCGCGGGTCGACCTTCGCCAGCGCCGGGATGTACTCGGCGGGCGTGCCGCTCCCCACCAGCGGGGAGACGTCGGCCGCGATCCGCTCCAGCAGCCCCTGGTAGTCCATGGAGGGTTACGCCTTGACTCCGCGGTGCAGCGCCACGATGCCGCCGCTCAGGTTCCGCCAGGCCACCTTCGACCAGCCGGCCTTCCGCAGCAGGCCCGCCAGCGCCGGCTGGTCCGGCCATTCGCGGATGGACTCGGCGAGGTACACGTACGCGTCCGGGTTGGAGGAGACCGCGCGGGCGACGGGCGGCAGGGCGCGCATCAGGTACTCGGTGTACACGGTCCGGAAGGGCGCCCAGGTGGGCTGCGAGAACTCGCTGATCACGACCTGGCCGCCGGGCTTGGTCACCCGGTACATCTCGCGCAGCGCGCCGTCCGTGTCCTGGACGTTGCGCAGCCCGAAGGAGATCGTCACCGTGTCGAAGACGTCGTCCTTGAAGGGCAGCTTCGTCGCGTCGCCCGCCGTCAGCGGCAGCCACGGGTTGCGCTTCTTGCCCTCGCGGAGCATGCCGAGGGAGAAGTCGCAGGGGACGACGTACGCGCCGGTCGCGGCGTACGGGAGGGACGAGGTCGCGGTGCCGGCGGCCAGGTCGAGCACCGTGTGGCCGGGGCGGGCGGCGACGGCCTTGGCGGCCTCCTTGCGCCACAGGCGCGCCTGGCCGAGGGACAGGACGTCGTTGGTGAGGTCGTAGTTCGCGGCCACCCCGTCGAACATGGAGGCGACTTCGTGCGGCTGCTTGTCCAGGGAAGCCCTTGTCACTGGCGTTGGCCCCTCGGTGCTCGGTGTGTCTGCGGCGGACGGGTCGTACCCCGTCATCCTCTCAGGCCGCCACCGCGTCGGCCGCCCCGGCCCGGCCCGGCCCGCCCCGGGCGAAATTCCGGAAGATCAGGACCGGAAACGGGCAGACTGGCCGGGCAATCCGAACAAAGGGACCACTCATGGCGACACGCCGGTCAGTCAAGGCACGACGGGCCGCACGGCGCAGGCGACTGCGCCGCACGGTCCTGGGCTCCATGGCGTTGGCGGCACTCTCCGCGGCCGCCTACTGGCTCGGGCTGGAGAGGGGATCCGCCACCGCCGGCCGGGGCGGCCCGCCCCCGTCGGCCGAGCGGGCGGCCCCGGCCGCACCCGCGGCTCCGGACCCTCCCCCCGCCCCGAGCCCGTCCCCGAGCCCGTCCCCGAGCCCGAGCGCGTCCGCGGCGTCCGGGGTGTTCACCGCCTCCTCCACCGCCGGCCGTTCCCAGGGCCAGGGGCGCCCGCTGCGCTGGCGGGTGGAGACGGAGAACGGCAGCGGCGTCGACCCGGACTCCGCCGCCCGGACCGTCGAGGCGATACTCGGGGACCGGCGCGGGTGGATACGCGACCCCGCGTACGGATTCCGGCTGGCCGGCCGCGGCGAACCCGTGGACTTCACCGTGAAGATCGCCACGCCCGCCACCACCGACCGGCTGTGCGAGGTGACCACCCCCGAGCTGATCGGGGAGACCAACTGCCAGGCCCACCACACCATCGTGGTGAACCTCAAGCGCTGGCAGGAGGGGTCGCCGAAGTTCCGGGGCACGGCCGCCGAGTACCGGGCGCTGATCGTCAACCACGAGGTGGGCCACGAACTGGGCCGCGGCCACGAGACCTGCCCCCGTCCCGGCGCCCCCGCCCCGGCGATGATGCAGCAGATCAAGGGCCTCCACGGATGCACGTCGAACGCCTGGCCGTACACCGCCGGCGGGACCTACCTCGCCGGACCGCAGGTCCCCTGAGGCGTCTCAGCGGCGCCGGTGCAGCAGCCGGCCCGCGATGACCGTGGCCACGCACGTGGTCGCGCCGCGCTCCAGCAGTTCGGCCTCGTCCGCCACCGCGAAGACCGCGAACCGGGCCGGGGCACCCGCCTCCAGGACCCCGTGGAACGCCTGCCCGGCGGACTCCCGGCCGGTGAGCGGGTCCGGGGCGGGCGCGCCCTCGTACGGGGCCGGCGGGACCACCGTCAGGCCCGAGCGGGTCACCGCCGTGCGGACGGAGGCGACGGTGAAGCGCCCGGCCACCGCGACCACCCCGCGCGCCAGCAGCTTCTGCGTGCCCCGCCGGGCGCTGTTGCCCCAGCGGGCCTCGGTCATCTTCAGCGCGTCCAGCGCCTCGGCCCCGGTGATCGGGTCGGCGCCGAGCTCGGTGACCTCGTACGGGTCGTCCGGGTAGTACGTGCGCTCCAGCAGCTCGTCCGCCCCGCGCGCGAGCAGTCCCGGGGTGAGCACCCCGGGCCAGCGGCGGACCCGGGCGTGCGGCGCGGACGCGCCGAGTTCCGCGTACGGGCCGGTGCGGACGATCCGGTCGCCCTCGACCAGGACCGCGCCGCCCTTCAGCGGTGCGCAGCCCGGGCCGGTCACGAGCAGGTCGGCGGTGTGCAGGGTCAGCATCGAGCGTCAGTTCGTGGAGATGAGCTTCAGCTCGGGGTGCGCGGTGCCCCCCTCGATGGCGGTCGAGGAGATGTGCGAGACCACGCGGTCGTCGACGGGGTCGTTGGCCGGGTCGTCGTGGACCAGGAGGTGTTCGTACGTGGTCGCGCGCTGCGCGGGGACGCGGCCGGCCTTGCGGATCAGGTCGATGATCTCCTGGCGGTTCGAGCGGTGCTTGGCACCGGCCGAGGAGACCACGTTCTCCTCCAGCATGATCGAGCCGAGGTCGTCGGCGCCGTAGTGGAGGGCGAGCTGGCCCGCCTCCTTGCCGACGGTGAGCCAGGAGCCCTGGATGTGCGCGATGTTGTCGAGGAAGAGCCGCGCGATCGCGATCATGCGCAGGTACTCGAAGACGGTCGCCTGGGTCCGGCCCTTGAGGTGGTTGTTCTCGGGCTGGTACGTGTACGGGATGAAGGCGCGGAAGCCGCCGGTGCGGTCCTGCGTGTCCCGGATCATCGCGATGTGCTCGATGCGCTCGGCGTTGGTCTCGCCGGTGCCCATCAGCATGGTGGAGGTGGACTCCACACCCAGCTTGTGGGCGATCTCCATGATCTCCAGCCAGCGCTCGCCGGACTCCTTCAGCGGGGCGATCGCCTTGCGCGGCCGCTCCGGGAGCAGTTCGGCGCCGGCGCCGGCGAAGGAGTCGAGGCCGGCGGCGTGGATGCGCTCGATGGCCTCCTCGGCGGAGACGCCGGAGATGCGGGCCATGTGCTCGACCTCGGACGCGCCGAGGGAGTGGATGACCAGCTGCGGGAAGGCCTTCTTGATCGCCGAGAAGTGGTGCTCGTAGTACTCGACGCCGTAGTCCGGGTGGTGCCCGCCCTGGAACATGATCTGCGTGCCGCCCAGCTCGACGGTCTCCGCGCAGCGGCGCAGGATGTCGTCGAGGTCGCGGGACCAGCCCTTCTTCGTGTCCTTGGGGGCCGCGTAGAAGGCGCAGAACTTGCAGGCCGTGACGCACACGTTGGTGTAGTTGATGTTGCGCTCGATGATGTACGTCGCGATGTGCTCCGTACCGGCGTAGCGGCGGCGGCGCACCGCGTCGGCGGCCTGCCCGAGGGCGTGCAGCGGGGCGTGCCGGTAGAGGTCGAGGGCCTCTTCCTTGGTGATCCGGCCCCCTGCGGCGGCGCGGTCGAGGACGGACTGGAGTGCGGCCAGGTCGGTCACCGGGGGATCACCTTTCGGCGGTGTGTCAAGGGTCCGGACCGATCCAGCCTACGCCAGGGGCCGTGGGCCGCCGTCAGGGCGGGGGTCAGGGGCTGCGGGTGAGGTCTCCCTCGGGGTAGCCGGCGGGCTCGTCGCCCGACTTGTAGTGCAGGGTTCCGTCGGCGTTGAGGGTGAAGCGCTCGTTGGGGGAGCCGTTGGCGCAGATGCCGGGGGCCGGGTTGGGGCCGCCGGCGGTGTCGAGGACGAGGGAGCGGTCGGTGGCGGAGGCGAGCTTCCAGTCGCCGCTGCAGTCGGTACGGGTGCCGAGCAGGTCGATGACCGACTTGTCCCGGCCGACGACCTCGCCGGTCTTGCCGGCCTTGATGGTGATCTCGAACCTGCTGGCCACGCCCAGGCGGGCGGTGGTGACCGTGCCCTTCCAGGTGCCGATGAGCTCCTTGGGCACGTCGCCGCGGGTGCCCTTGGGCGGGGCCGACGCGGAGGCCGACCCGGAGGCCGACGGCTCGGCGGCGTCCGGCGCGGAGGCGGCCGGGGCCGGGGTGGAGGGCTTCGCACCGCCCGAGGCCGAGTCCCGGGTGGTCCCCTGGCCCGGCAGCAGGCCGAGCCCGTACAGCCCGCCGGACAGCGCCGCCAGCACGGCGGCCGCGCCGAGCACGAGGGTGCAGCTGAAGCGGCGGCCGGCCGCGTTGAGGGTGACCCCGCGGCCGCCGCCGTCGGGGGCGCTCCGCGGCTGCGGCACACCGCCGCCCGTCTGGCCGGCGGTCTCGGTCGGGGCGCCGTACACGCCGCCGCCGGCGTACCCGCCCGGGGTTCCGTACGAGGGGTCCGGCGTGCCGAAGCCGGCGCCGGCCGCCCCGCCGGAGGACCCTGCCGTGAACGGCACCGGCCCCGAGCCGGAGCCGTACGGGCCCGCGCCGAAGCCGGCGCCGCTGGAGGGTCCGCCGCCGAAGCCGGGACCGGGCCCCGTGCCGCCCGCCGTCGCGGGCCCGGCGGCGTGGCCGGCCCCGGCGGACGCCCCCGGGCCGAAGCCGGACCGCGTCCCGGACCCGGTCCCGGAGACGTCACCGGAGGTGTCGGCGTCCAGGTCCAGCAGGGCCACCGCCGCCCGGCTCGCCTCCTCCACCAGTGGCGCCGGAAGCCACCCGGGCGCGCCGAGGGCGCCGCCCAGGGCCGCCGCGACGGCCTCGGGTGCCGGGCGCTCGGCAGCCGTCTTGGCCAGGCAGGAACGGACCAGCTCGCGCAGCTCCCCGGCGGGGAGCCCGTCCAGCTCCGGCGGCTCGTGGACCACCTTGTAGAGGAGGGTCGCGGAGTTGTCCCCGCTGAAGGGCGGCCGGCCGGTCGCCGAGAAGGCGAGGACCGCGCCCAGCGAGAACACGTCCGACGCGCCGGTCACGCCCTTGCCGAGGATCTGCTCCGGGGACATGTAGCCGGGCGAGCCGACGGAGACCCCGGTGGAGGTCAGGGAGGCCGTGCCGTCGGTGGCCCGGGCGATGCCGAAGTCGATCAGCCGCGGCCCGTCCAGGGTCAGCATCACGTTGGAGGGCTTCACGTCCCGGTGTACGAGGCCCAGCCCGTGCACCGCCACCAGCGCGCGGGCCAGCCCGGCACCGACCGCCCGCACCGAGGCCTCGGGCAGCGGCCCGTGCCCGGCCACGGCCCGGTCGAGGGAGGGGCCCGCCACGTACCCGGTCGCCACCCACGGCACGGGCGCCTCCGGGTCGGCGTCCAGCACGGGCGCGGTCCACTCCCCGCCGACCCGCCGGGCGGCCTCCACCTCGCGGCGGAAGCGGGCGCGGAACTCCGTGTCGGAGGCGAAGTGCGGGTGCACGATCTTGACGGCGACGGTCCTGCCGCCGGCGCTGCGCCCCAGATAGACCCGGCCCATGCCGCCGGCGCCGAGCCGGCCGAGCAGCCGGTAAGCACCGATGGTGCGCGGCTCGCCGGCTTCGAGCGGCTGCATCGCGTCCCCCGTCCCCCGAGATCCGTGTTTGTGCGAACAGACAGCACCTTAGGGGGTGACGGGGGCCCGCTCCCGCCGAATACCTTCCGCTTCCCCCGTCGACGTTCGCATTCGCCTTCGAGTGACGTGAATACGAAAGGGGACCGAATTCCCGGCAAACGGAACATTCCCCTGGGGAGAAGCGGAAGATCGTCGGTGATTTCGTGATCAGCGATCTGGCGTGGACACCTTCAACAGCTGCACGGCGACATCCGCGTCGTACCCGGTGTCCGCTCCGGTACGGCGGGCGAATTCGCGTACGCCGGCCAGTTGGTCGGCGCCGAAGCGGAAGTCGAGGGTGGTGAAGTAGCGCTGGAGGAGCCCGGCGTCGAAGGCCTCCCAGCGGGCCGCCTGCTCGGCGACCTTGACGACCTCTTCCAGGGAGACGTCGCGGGAGGCGAGGAAGGCCTCGTGGATCTCCCGCACGAGGACGGGCTCGCGCTCCAGGTAGTCCTTGCGGGCGGCCCAGAGGGCGAAGACGAAGGGCAGTCCCGTCCAGTCCTTCCACATCTGGCCCAGGTCGTGCACGGCCAGCCCGAGGCGGGGCGCGTCGTGCAGCGAGGCGCGCAGCGCGGCGTCCCCGATCAGCACCGCCGCGTCGGCCTCCTGCATCATCAGCCCCAGGTCAGGGGGGCAGGTGAAGTAGTCGGGCCGCACGCCGTACCGCTCGGCGAGGAGCAGCTGGGCCAGGCGTACGGAGGTGCGGGAGGTCGAGCCGAGGGCGACGCGGGCGCCGTCCAGCCGCTCCAGCGGAACCTGCGAGACGATCACGCAGGACATGACGGGGCCGTCGCAGCCGACCGCCAGGTCGGGGAAGGCCACGAGCCGGTCGGCGTTGCGGAGGAACTCGACGAGGGTGATGGGGCCGATGTCGAGATCGCCCTGGACGAGCCGCTCGCTCAGCTTCTCGGGGGTGTCCTTGGTCAGCTCCATGTCCAGCAGCGTGCCGGTTCGGGCCAGCCCCCAGTAGAGGGGCAGGCAGTTCAGGAACTGGATGTGGCCGACACGGGGCCGGCTGCGATAGACGTCCACATCGCGAGACTAGCCGCGGTTCTCCGTCAGCGATCGAGCGGGCCTCAAACGTCCGGGTGACGTGATCTTTCCCTCTGGTCTCGGCCCGAGGGTGCGTGCTAGGCTCGACGCAAGTTGCAGTTTGGTTTCCCTTGCAGTACGAGGCCTGCGGAGCATGTAACCCGCAGGCTTTTGTAGTTTTCAGACTTCTTAGCAGGTTCTGGAGCAGGGCGACCCTTTGGCCCATAGGAGGGCTCATGGCTACCGGAACCGTGAAGTGGTTCAACGCTGAAAAGGGCTTCGGCTTCATCGCCCAGGACGGCGGCGGCCCGGATGTCTTCGTCCACTACTCCGCGATCAACGCCTCTGGCTTCCGCTCCCTCGAGGAGAACCAGCAGGTCAACTTCGACGTCACGCAGGGCCCGAAGGGTCCGCAGGCGGAGAACGTCACCCCGGCCTAGTCGCCAGGCCGACCGGATCGCGGTCGGATTCGCAGTACCCAAGGAGCCCTGCCCTCCTCCGTGCGAGCGGAGGGGGCGGGGCTCCTGCCTTTTTCCGTGCGGACCTCCGGCGGCAGCGCCGTTCGGGGCGTGCCGTTGGTCTCCCTGAGTGACCGTTCATCACGGTATGTGTGCATTTCGTCTGGCTCGGGGATGGTCGGTCCTGGTACGAGGCCGCCACGGGAAAGGACGCACAGCACATGAGGAAGCTCGCTTGGGCCGCACGAGGTATCTCCGCCGCTACGGGGGCCCTGCTCCTCGGAGCCCTGATGGTCCCGTCCGCGGCGGCCTCCGGTGGCCCGACCCCGGAGCCGGAGCACGGCAAGAAGAAGTGCGGGCCGGTCGCGCGGCACGTCGCCTCCGCCGCACCCGACTTCTCCTTCGCGCTCGGCACGGTGTTCCGCCTGGCGACCGACCGGGACGGGCACGCCTTCCTCAACGACAGCCGCAACCAGGGCGTGTGGATCGACCTGAAGGTGGTCCCGAACGCGCCGAAGTGCGTCGTGGACGTGGCCGTCTCCGTGGAGGAGAACAGCGGCGGCAGGCTCACGCTCTCCCTGCTCAGCAAGAGCGGGGTGATCTACGAGGCCCGCTGCACCACCAGCTCGACGGCCTTCAGCCCGACCAACCTGCCGGGTACCTGCGGCGTCGGCTTCCAGGCCCTCCAGGCCACCCCCGTCTGACGCCCCCCGTCCGACGCCCCCGTCGGACACCGCCGTACGCGACGCAGCGGCCGGCCGCGCCCAGCGCGGCCGGCCGTTCCGCGTCGGCGGGGACCCCGGTCAGGCCTGCGGGGCGGCGGCCGCGGTGATCTCGACGGCGACGATCAGCTCGACCCCGTCCGCCGTGCGCAGCCGCAGGTGGTACGTGCCCGCCGGGACGCCCGTGGTGAGCAGCTCGGGGAGGGCGGCCTTGCCGTCGGTGCCGGTCCTGGGCAGCGCCTTCGTGAAGAGCTTCTCCTCGGCCGTCGCCCCCTGGAACCAGGGACCCTTGGCGGTGGCCGGGTCGACGGGGGTCCAGGCGCCGCCCTTCTTCTCGACGAGCGCGGCGGTGATCTGGGCGCCCACCATCGGCTGGTCGCCCCGGGCGATGAGGTACTCCAGGCCCGTGACCGGGGTGCCCGCGGCCACCCGTACCGCCTTGGTGCCGGTGATCACGACCGGCTTCTCGGCCGGCTTCGCGGTGGTCTTGCCGTCCACGGCGACGGTGAACTGGCTCTTGGCGTCGTAGGCGGTGGCCCGCAGGGTGAAGGTGCCCGCCCGCGGTCCGGCCTTGAGCCGGGGTGCGGTGGCGATGCCCTGGGCGTCGGTACGGACGACCACGCTCGACTCGTTGCCGAAGACGAAGCCCGTGCCGCCGGTGGTGTCCTGCTCGACGGCGACGACGACGGCCTGGCCGGCGGCCGGCTTGCCGTCGCTGAGGAACGCCTTGAAGCTGACGCCGTCCGCGAAGAGGCTGCCGGCCTCGGCCTCCAGCTTCGCGCTGCCGACACGCTCCAGCTTGGCCAGCGTGGCGGGTGCCGGGGTCGGCTTGGAGGGCTCGGGCGTGGGCGTCGGCTTCGAGGGTTCCGGCTTCGGGTTCGGGGTCTGGTTGCCGGGGTTGCCGGGGTTGCTCGGGTTGCCCGGGTTGGACGGCTTCGTGGCCGGCGGCTGCGGGGTGGGGACGCGCGGGGTGGGGATGGTCGGCGTGGGCGGCGTCGGGTAGGTGCCGACGGGCGGGTTCGGGATCCCGGCGGTGCCGTCCTGCTGGTACTGGCGCATGTAGCCGAGGACGGAGTTCACGTACTCGCGCGACTGGTTGTAGCTGAGGATCGCCCGGTCGAGGTCGGCGGCGTTCGAGAGGTCCTTGCCGCCGGAGCAGAGGTAGAGGCCCGCGCCGAGCGCCGCGTCGTAGATGTTGTTCGCGTCGCGCTTGCCGTCGCCGTTTCCGTCGGCCTTCCAGGTGGCCCAGGTGGAGGGGATGAACTGGAGGGGGCCGAAGGCCCGGTCGAACTCGGTGTCGCCGTCGAACTCGCCCTTGTCGGTGTCGAGGATCTTCGCGAAGCCGTTGCCGTCCAGGCGCGGGCCGCGGATCTGCTTCTCCGTGGTGCCGTCGGACTTGAGTCCGTAGCCGGAGGCGTGCACCGACTCGACGCGGCCGATGGCGGCGACCAGCTGCCAGGGCAGCTTGCACTTGGGCAGGGCGGCGGCCACGGCCACCTCGGTGCGCTTGTAGGCGTCGAGGGCGGTCGCGGGTATGCCGGAGGCCCCCTCGGCCGTCGTACCGCCGGCGCCGGCGGCGGGCGGGACCACCGGGTCCGCGAGCTGACCCGGCAGGTCGAGGCGGGCGTCACCGCGGTCGGCGGCCTGCGGGCTGTCGGGGGTGGGCTCGGCCTCTCCGGCGCCGGCGACCGGGGTGTTGGTCACGACGGCGGCGGTGGTCAGGCTGGCCGCGAGGGCGGCCGTGCACAGGACCTTGCGCGAGGTGTTGACTACATGGCGGTGAAGCGGCTTCACGGTGCGGCGATCCCCCCAAGGCGGCCGTCAAAGGCGTGCGGCCGGTCGGGCCGCGATTGTTCTGTCTATCAGGTATTCCGATACGACTCACCCCCGCCCCCGCAGATATGACGCACCATTCGTCTCGGCTTCACCCGCCTGTGACCCAGGACGTCCAGCCCTGTTCCGGCGGCCTTGCGGCCCGGCCCGGGAGGGGACCTTCGACCTTGCCCGCAATACCCCAAAGGCCCGTACTGGCCCGGCTCGTTGCTCTTTATCCTGGTTGTCATGGCGAGCAGCAGCAAGAAGGACCACCGCCGCGAGGCCCGGGAGCGGCTCCGGGCGGAGCGGGAGGCCGAGGCCCGGCGGGCACGGCTGCGCGGACGGCTGCTCGTCGGGGGCGCGCTGGCGGCGGTGCTGGCGGTCGCGGCCGGCGTGGGCGTGTACGCGGCGGGGCGGTCCGGCCCGGGGGTGAGCGAGGCGGCCGGGAAGCCCTTCGTGCGGCCCGCGCACACCAGCGGCGAGGACGGGGTGGTGGTCCCGTACGGCAGGGCGGACGCGAAGGACGTGGTGTCCGTGTGGCTGGATCCGCGCTGTCCTTTCTGCGCCAACGTGGAGACGGGGCTCGGCCCGGCCCTGAAGGAGCAGGCGGACGCCGGGACCTACCGGGTCGAGTACCACTTCGCGACCTTCCTGGACGGGGGCCTGGGCGGCAAGGGCTCCAAGCGCGCGCTGAACGCGCTGGGCGCGGCGGTGAACGAGGGCCCCGGGAAGTTCGTGGACTACCTCCGGGTGCTCTACGGAAACCATCCGCGCGAGGAGACAGACGACAGGTTCGGCTCGACGGCCACCCTGCTGGACCTGGCCGGGCAGGTGCCGGGGCTGCGGACGCCGGACTTCGACCGGGCGGTCGAGGAGCTCTCGTACATGCCGTGGGTGGACAAGGTGTCGAAGGCCTTCGGCGAGAGCGGCAAGAAGGGCACCCCGGTGGTGGAGGTCAACGGCAAGGAGGTGGCGGCGCTGTCGGGCCGGGGCGAGGCGGTCTCCCCGGAGGTCTTCGCCCAACTGGTCGCGGCGAACCGGAAGTCCTGAAACGTAACAAGGGCTGTCACAAGGGCCTGGTACGTTTCAGGCCAATCGAGCGCACTGGTGTTCGGCACCCCTCTTCCGTGGGACCTTCCGTGAGAACGCCCGGAAGCGGAAACGGAACCGGAACCGGAACCGGTCCGGGGGGCCCGCCGGTCGCCGCTGCCTGCCGCCGCCGATCCCGAAGGCCCTTCCATGAGCACTCCGCCGCCGAACCCCTACTCCGGAGCCCCCGTTCCGCCCGGCCCGCACCCCGGCGCCCCGGCCGGGCAGAACCCGTACGGGCAGCCTCCGGCGGGGCAGAACCCGTACGGCCAGAACCCGTACGGCCCGCAGGGCGCGGGCGGTTACCCCGCCCACCCGGCCCCGGGCCACCCCGCCCCGGGCCACCCCGCCCCCGGCTACCCACAGCAGGCGCAGCACCCGCAGTACGCCGCCCCGTACCCGCACGCGCAGGCGCCGGGCTGCCGCCAGTGCGGGGCTCCGGAGACGGCGAACTTCGCGGTGCGCGCGCACGTCGGCGTACTGATCCTGATGCGCTTCCACACCCTCAACGGCCCCTTCTGTCGCCGCTGCGCCCGGTCGCTGATCCGCACCATGACCACCAAGACCCTGTGCCAGGGCTGGTGGAGCCCCTTCTCCCTGGTGATCTTCACGCCGTTCACGCTGCTGTGGAACCTGTTCGCGGCGATGAAGTACGCCAAGCTCCCGCAGCCGACCCCCGCGCCGGGCCGCCGGCCGCTGGAGGAGGGGCCGCCGGTGCACACGCGCCCGCTGGCCTACGTGGCGATCATCCCGCTGCTCTGGGCGACCTGGGTCGCCGTGAACATCTTCCTGGACGTGAGCGGCCGCCGCTGAGATCGCCGGCGCTCCCCCGGCCCCGCACCCCTTCCCACCGGCGCCCCGCACCCCTACCCTGACGGACCGTCAGATCTGTTGGTCCGAGCCGCCAGGGGGCGCGTGATGCTGCTGCGAGGGAAGACCGTCGTCGTCTCCGGTGTGGGGGCCGGGCTCGGCCACCAGGTGGCCGCCGCCGTCGTGCGCGACGGCGGCAACGCCGTCCTCGGGGCGCGCACCGAGGCCAACCTGGCCAAGACCGCCGCCGAGATCGACCCCGACGGCGCCCACACCGCCCACCTGCCCACCGACATCTCCGACGAGCGGCAGTGCGAGGCCCTCGCCGCGCTCGCCGCCGAGCGCTTCGGCGGCATCGACGCCGTCGTGCACGTCGCCGCCTGGGACTCGTACTTCGGCGGCCTGGAGGACGCCGACTTCGGGACCTGGCAGCAGATCCTCGACGTCAACCTCCTCGGCACCCTGCGCATGACCCGCGCCTGCCTGCCCGGCCTCAAGGCGGGCGGCGGCTCCGTCGTCTTCATCGGCACCCAGTCCGCCGTCGCCGCGCCCAACGAGGTCCGCCAGGCCGCCTACGCCGCCTCCAAAGGCGCGCTGACCTCCGCCATGTACTCCCTGGCCCGCGAGCTCGGCCCGCACCGGATCCGCGTCAACACCGTGCTGCCCGGCTGGATGTGGGGCCCGCCCGTCCAGGCCTTCGTCACCTTCACCGCCCACACCGAGGGCGTCCCCGAGTCCGAGGTCCACCAGCGCCTCACCGAGCGGATGGCCCTGCCCGACCTCGCCACCGACGGGGACGTCGCCGACGCCGCCGTCTTCCTCGCCTCCGACCGGGCCCGGGCGATAACCGGCCAGTCTCTGCTGGTCAACGCCGGTGAGCTGATGCGATGACGCCCTCCACCCGTGTCCGGGCGGATCGTATGCTCGCCACATGACCACTCCGAGTGACGCCCCGACCGACAACGCGATGCGCCGTGCGCTGCGGCGGGCCCGCGACGGCGTCGCGCTCGACGCCGCCGAGGCGGCCGTGCTCCTCCAGGCCCGCGGCGCGGCCCTGGAGGACCTGACCGCCTCCGCCGCCCGGGTCCGCGACGCGGGCCTGGAAGCCGCGGGCCGGCCGGGCGTGATCACGTACTCGAAGAGCGTGTTCATCCCCCTGACCCGGCTGTGCCGCGACAAGTGCCACTACTGCACCTTCGCCACCGTCCCCGGCAAGCTGCGCCGCGCCGGGCACGGGATGTACATGTCCCCGGACGAGGTCCTCGACATCGCCCGCCGCGGTGCGGCCCTCGGCTGCAAGGAAGCCCTCATCACCCTCGGGGACAAGCCCGAGGACCGCTGGCCCGAGGCCCGCGAGTGGCTGGAGGCACAGGGCTACGACGACACGATCTCCTACGTGCGGGCCATCTCCATCCGCATCCTGGAGGAGACCGGGCTGCTGCCCCACCTCAACCCCGGCGTGATGACCTGGTCCGACTTCCAGCGGCTCAAGCCCGTCGCCCCCTCCATGGGGATGATGCTGGAGACCACCGCCACCCGCCTGTGGTCGGAGCCCGGCGGCCCGCACCACGGCTCCCCCGACAAGGAGCCCGCCGTCCGGCTGCGCGTCCTGGAGGACGCCGGCCGCTCCTCGGTCCCCTTCACCTCCGGGCTGCTGATCGGCATCGGCGAGACGTACGAGGAGCGCGCCGAGTCGCTCTTCGCGCTGCGCCGGATCTCCCGGGCCTACCACGGGATCCAGGAGCTGATCATCCAGAACTTCCGCGCCAAGCCGGACACGGCGATGCGCGGCATGCCGGACGCCGAGCTGGACGACCTCGTCGCCACCGTCGCCGTCGCACGGCACATCATGGGCCCCTCGGCCTGCCTCCAGGCCCCGCCCAACCTGGTCGACGGGGAGTACGCCCGGCTGATCGGCGCCGGCGTCGACGACTGGGGCGGCGTCTCCCCGCTCACCCCCGACCACGTGAACCCCGAGCGGCCCTGGCCCCAGATCGACCTGCTGGCCGAGCGGTCGGCGGCGGCCGGTTTCGAGCTCCGCGAACGGCTCTGCGTCTACCCGGAGTTCGTGCAGCGGGGCGAACCGTGGCTGGACCCCCGGCTGCTGCCGCACGTACGGGCCCTCGCGGACCCGGAGACGGGGCTCGCCGCCCCGGACGCCGTCGTCGAGGGGCACCCGTGGCAGGAGCCGGACGACTCCTTCGCCTCCTACGGGCGCACCGACCTGCACACCGCCATCGACTCCGAGGGCCGCACCGGCGACCGCCGCGAGGACTTCGACCACGTCTACGGCGACTGGGAGGCCCTGCGCGAGGCGGCGGCCCCCGGCATGGTCCCCGAGCGCATCGACACCGACGTACGGGCCGCCCTGGCGCAGGCCGCCGACGACCCGGAGAAGCTCACCGACGACCAGGCCCTGGCCCTGCTGCACGCGGACGGGCCGGCCCTGGACGCGCTGTGCCGGATCGCGGACGACCTGCGCCGGTCGGTGGTGGGCGACGACGTCACGTACGTCGTCACGCGGAACATCAACTTCACCAACGTCTGCTACACCGGCTGCCGCTTCTGCGCCTTCGCGCAGCGCCGCACCGACGCCGACGCCTACACCCTGTCCCTGGAACAGGTCGCCGACCGCGCGGCCCAGGCCTGGGACGTCGGCGCGGTCGAGGTGTGCATGCAGGGCGGCATCCACCCGGACCTGCCGGGGACGGCGTACTTCGACATCGCGCGGGCCGTGAAGGAGCGGGTCCCGGGGATGCACGTGCACGCCTTCTCCCCGATGGAGGTCGTCAACGGCGCCACCCGCACCGGGATGTCCGTACGGGACTGGCTGACGGCCGCCAAGGAGGCCGGGCTGGACTCCATCCCGGGTACGGCGGCGGAGATCCTCGACGACGAGGTCCGCTGGGTGCTGACCAAGGGCAAGCTGCCGACGGCCGACTGGATCGAGGTCGTCACGACGGCCCACGAGCTGGGCATCCGCTCCTCCTCCACCATGATGTACGGGCACGTGGACCAGCCCCGGCACTGGCTCGGCCACTTCCGCACCCTCTCCCGCATCCAGCAGCGGACGGGGGGCTTCACGGAGTTCGTGACGCTGCCCTTCATCCACACCAACGCCCCCGTCTACCTGGCGGGCATCGCCCGGCCCGGGCCGACGGTCCGCGACAACCGGGCGGTCACGGCGATGGCCCGGCTGCTGCTCCACCCGCACATCCCCAACATCCAGACGAGCTGGGTGAAGCTGGGCGCGGAGGGCGCTGCCGAGATGCTCCGCTCCGGGGCCAACGACCTGGGCGGGACCCTGATGGAGGAGACCATCTCCCGCATGGCCGGGTCGAGTTACGGCTCGTACAAGTCCGTCCGGGACCTGGTCGCGGTCGCGGAGGCGGCGGGCCGGCCCGCGAAGGCCCGCACCACGCTGTACGGGGAGGTGCCGCAGGAGCGCCAGGACGCGGCCCGCGCCTCGGACGGCCACCTGCCGGAGCTGCTGCCGGTGGTGGAGTGAGAACGGGAGCGGGGCCCGTCCGCGCGGGGGCCCCGCTCGTGTTCCTCCTGCTCGGTGTCAGCCGACGAGGAGGTCCTTCTTCAGCTCGCGCAGTTCGCGGGGGTCGAGGCCGAGACCGTCCTTGAGGTAGCGGTCGAAGGAGCCGTACTCCGCCTTCACCTCGTCGTAGCCCGCGTTCAGGTACTCGGGGCGGACGTCGAGCAGCGGCTTGTAGACGGCCGCCTGCTGGGCGGGGAGGCGGGAGAGGATCGCGTCGTTGGCGGCCTTGCGGTAGTCGTTGCTGGCCAGGTAGTCGGCCATGACCGTCTCCTGGGGCACGCCGAGGGCGGTGAGCAGCGCGGCGTTCGCCCAGCCCGTGCGGTCCTTGCCGGCGGTGCAGTGGAAGAGCGCGACGCGGCCGCGGTCGCCGCGGATGCCGTCGAGTACCTGCGTGTACGCCTTCTTGCCGCCCTCGCCGCTGACCATGGCCTTCTCCGCGTCGACCATGGCCTTGACGGCCTCGTCGGGGGACTTGGGCAGGGTCTGGAAGGAGCCGGAGCCGGCGAAGACGTCGGCGACGACGTAGGCGGCGCCGGCCGGGACCTTGTCGGCGTCCTTGGTGCGCTCGTCCTGCATGCGCAGGTCGAAGACGGTGCGCACGCGCAGCCGCTCCAGTTTGGCCAGGTCGTTGGCGGTGAGCTTGTTCAGGGCGTCCGAGCGGTAGACCTCGCCCATCTTGACCCACTGGCCGGTGGTGGTGCGGTAGCCGCCCGCGTCGCGGAAGTTGGCGGTGCCCTCCAGCTTGACCAGCCGGTCGGCGAGGCGCAGGCCCTGGCCGTGGTCCGGCTGGAAGTCGAACCACTGGCGGTCGGCGGCGGGCAGCCCGGTGACCACGGCCTGGCCCTTGGCCCCGCCCTTGGCGACGACCTTGCCGTTGGCCTTGACGGTGACGCGCTTGGTGCCCTTGGTGTTCCACTTCAGGCTGTACGAGCCGTCGGCGGCGGCGGTGACGGTGGCCTCGGTGAAGGGGATGGCCGTGCGGTCCCGGTGGCTGCCGAACCACTCCCGGTCGGAGGCGGAGGCGGAGGCGGTGGGGACGACGACCAGGGAGGCGGCGAGAGCGGAGGCGACGGCGGTCGCGGCGAGGAGGGCCTTCTTCATGTCCCCGAGGCTGTGGGCGGCCGGAGAACGCCGGATGAACGAGGTGTGGCCGAAAACGACCGGGGCGAAGGCGAGTGGCAAAACGTGCCACCTATGGGGTGCGGGTGGCCGGAACCATTCGCATTCCGGCCGTTCTCCGGTCACTTACGGGCGACCCGACCGAGCCCTTCCGAATACGACCGGAACTGTCCACTACAGTGCGCGTCCTGAGCCTGGGGGGACGGCATGGACACGACGACGAGCACGGCGGACACCACGACGCACGGCGGCACACCCACACCGGTACCACCCCCGCCCGGTCCACCCACACCGGGCACGCCCCCGCCGGGCACGCCCGCCTTCGAAGCACCCGAGCCGGGGACGCCCGAGCCGGGCACAGCCGAGCCGGGCGCAGCCGGCCCCGGCACGCACGCCCCGGTGCCACCGCCGTTCCGGACGCCCGCGCCGGGGACGCCCGCGTTCGGGACGCCCGAACCCGGCGCACCCTTGCCCGGCCCCCCGGCGCCGGGCGGGCCCGTGCCGGGGTCGGCCTCCGCCGGGGCATCCGCCGCCGCCACTCCCGCATCCGGGACGCTCACGTTGCGCACGCCCGCCGGCGGGCCGCCCGCGCCGCGGGCGGCCGGTGCCGCGTTGTGGGGGCGGGTCGAGCAGCAGGACTTCCGGAGCCGGGTGCGCGGCGCGCTCCTCGGCTCCGCAATCGGCGACGCCCACGGCCGCAGCGGTGCCGTCACCGCCGCCACGCAGCTGACCCTGTTCACCGTCGACGGCCTGATACGGGCCCACGTGCGCCGGGACACCGGCGGCTGGCACCCGCCGACCGACGTCCACCGCGCCTACCGCCGCTGGCACGCCACCCAGCACGACTGGGGCCCCGACGAGCGGCGCCCGGACAACGGCTGGCTCGGCAACGAGGAGTGGCTCTACGTCCGCCGCGAGCCCGCCCGGGCCTGCCTGACCGGCTTCGGCGACGACACCCTCGCCACCCTCGACCAGCCGAAGAACCCCACCGCCCGGGACGCGGCCGCCGCCGTCCGCTCGGCCCCGTTCGGGCTGCTGGTCGGCTGGGAACCCTCGCTGGTCCTCCAGCTCGCCGTCGAGTGCGCCGTCCAGAGCCACGGCCACCCCGCCGCCTACCTGTCCGCCGGAGCCTTCGCCGTGATCGTGCACGGCCTGACCCGGGGCGACTCCCTCGACACCGCCGTACGGCGGACCCTCCCCCTGCTCACCGCCCGCCCCGGCCACGAACCCGTCACCGAGGCCCTGCACCGGGCCCTCGCGGCCGCCACCCGGGGCGAGCCCGGTGCCGACGGCGGAGGCCGTACCGCCGAGGACGCCCTCGCCGTCGCCGTCCAGTGCGCCCTGGTCGCCGAGGACGTCCCGCACGGGCTGCGCCTGGCCGCCACCGGCCACGGCGCCGCCCTGTGCGGGGCCCTCCTCGGCGCCCTGCACGGCGAGACGGCCCTCCCGGCGGCCGGGCTGGCCGGAATGGAGGGCCGGGCCACCCTGCTGGAGCTGGCCGACGACTTCGCCCTGGAGCTGACCCAGGGCGCGGCCCTGCACGGCCCCGCGCTCACCGACTCGGCCTGGCTGACCCGCTACCCCCGCGGCTGACCCCACACCCCCAACCCCGCCGGCGTCCGAACCACGGGGCCCGGGGCGGACCCCACACCCCCAACCCCGCCGACGTCCGAACCACGGGGCCCGGGGCGGAGCCCACACCCCAGCCCCGCCGGCGTCCGAACCACGGGGTCAGGGGCGGAGCCCACACCCCAGCCCCGCCGGCGTTTGAGGCGCGGGGTCAGGGGCGGAGCCCCTGGGAACGGAGGAAGGGCGGGGCGGGGAGCAGCGCCGCAGGCATCCCGCACCCCGCACAGCGGCAGCGGCAGCGGCACCCGCACCGGCACCGCTCACACCGCGGACCGCGGCCACACCCACAGCGCCTCGGCGACCGCCCACACCTCCCCCGCCCCGGTGGCCAGCGCCGTCCCCACCCGGCACTTGCGCCCCTCGACCCCGAGCAGCCACGCGTACGACACCAGCCCCGACGCCGCCGGCACGGCCCCCCGCACCCGCCCGGTCAGCGCCGCGGTCACGGCACCCGCCGGCCCTCCCGCCAGCAGCCGCCCCGCCGCGTTGCCCGGGCAGTCCAGCGCCCCCCACGCCAGCTCCGGCGGCAACAGCCCGTCGCCGTCGAGGAGTCCGGCGTCCGGGGTCCAGGCCGTGGCGACGAGGTCCCGCCCGGGCACCGGCCCGCAGTGCAGCCGCAGCCCCGTCGCCGGGGTCCGGTCCAGCCCGCAGCCGAAGCAGTCGACCTGCCCGTCCGGCGGGTCCGCCCGGTAGGCGTCGGCGGCCTTCGACGCCTCCGCCCAGGAGGGCGCCCGCGGTACCTCCCCGCCCGGCGCGGCCACCGCCGACGCGGCGGCGAGCAGCGCCCCGTCCGCCCCGAGCAGCACGGCCCCGCCGCCCTCGGCGTCCGGATCCAGCCGCACCGCCGTCCCGGTCGGCACGGGCCGCCGGAAGTCCACCCGCACGGCCCCGCCGGCCCCGCCGGCCCCGCCGGCCCCCGCGCCCCCCGCGCCCCCGGCGCTCCCGGGCAGCCGCCCCGCGAGCAGCCCCGCCACGTATCCGCCGAAGGCCACCCCGGGGTAGCCGTGCAAAGCCTCCGGAACGGTGATCGTCTCCACAGAGTCCATGCCGCCCACCCCATCACACCTCACACCCGCCGCGCGGGAGTCCCGTACGCTCTGCCGTCCTCACGCGCGAGCCCGTACCTTGGCCCTCCCGACGTCTCGGAGGTGCCCTCGCCCATGCGGATCGCCACGACCATCTTCCTCACCGACCGCACCGTCTCCCCCACCCGTCTCGCCCGCTCCCTGGAGGAGCGCGGCTTCTCCGGCCTCTACCTCCCCGAGCACACCCACATCCCCGTCAGCCGCGACACCGACGCCCCCATGGGCGGCGAACTCCCCGCCCAGTACGGCCGCACCCTCGACCCCTTCGTCGCCCTCGGCCAGGCCGCCGCCGTCACCGAACGCCTCCGCCTCGGCACCGGGATCACCCTCGTCGCCCAGCACGACCCCATCGGCCTCGCCAAGCAGGTGGCCACCGTGGACCACCTCAGCGGCGGCCGCCTCACCCTCGGCATCGGCTACGGCTGGAACGTGGAGGAGGCAGCCGACCACGGCGTCGACTGGCCCACCCGGCGCGAACGCGTACGGGACCACATGGCGCTGATGCGCGCCCTCTGGTCGCCGGAGCCGACCGCGCACGAAGGCCCGTACGCCTCCGTCCGCGCGAGCTCCGCGTACCCCAAGCCGGTCCAGGCCCCGCGCGAACTCGCCCCCGGAAAGCCCCTGTACGGCCCGCGCACCCTCATCGGCGGGGCCGCCGGCCCGAAGCTCTTCGCCGCGATCGCCGACCACGCCGACGGCTGGCTCCCCATCGGCGGAGGCGGCCTCACCGAGTCCCTGCCGACGCTGCGCCGGGTCTGGGAGGACGCCGGACGCGATCCGAAGGCCCTGCGGGTCGTCCCGTACGCCGTCCAGCCGACGCCCGGCAAGCTCGGCCACTACGCCGAACTGGGCATCGAGGAGGTCGTCCTCCAGCTCCCCTCCGCGCGGGAGGCGGAAGTACTGCGCACCCTGGACGGGTTCGCCCAGTACCTCT
This sequence comes from Streptomyces sp. NPDC043896, assembly GCF_056435605.1. Taxonomy (NCBI): domain Bacteria; kingdom Bacillati; phylum Actinomycetota; class Actinomycetes; order Kitasatosporales; family Streptomycetaceae; genus Streptomyces; species Streptomyces sp. NPDC043896. The sequence continues at coordinate 139,882 of NZ_JBWKEE010000013.1, read as the reverse complement.
GACACGGACGGAACAGCCCCGCACGGAACCGGATCACCCCACCCCGGCGTGTCTGCGGGTGGCCGCCACCTGCCCGGTCGGCTGCTACGTTGGCCCGTCTTTCGATCGATTCGCCCCAGGGGGACTTCCCGTGCACAGCAACCTGCGTATCTCCGTCGCCACCACAGCCGGAGTCGCGGCCCTGCTCACCCTGACCGCCTGCGGCAGCGACAGCAAGCCGACCGACGCCAAGAAGCCGGAAACCGCCGCCTCCGCCCCGTCGGCGGCCACCCCGGCCGCCACCCCCTCCGCGGGCGGCGGCGCGGCGGCGGGCTCGGGCAGCCTCGACGGCGGCTGGATCGCCATGGCGACGCCGGGCAAGGGCGTGGTGCTCACCGTCAAGGGCCAGCGGGCGTTCGTGGTCGAGGCCGCCACCGGCCTGACCTGCGACGGCACCACCAACGGCTCGACCTTCGACCTGAAGTGCCCGACGGGCGCGACCCGTTCGAAGGGCAAGGTCGACTCGCTCGACGCCACCACCCTGAAGGTCACGTGGGAGGGCGCCGGCCAGGACACCTTCCAGAAGAGCGAGCCGGGCAAGCTCCCCTCGCTGCCGGCGCTGCCGAAGTCGTAGTACGCGCGGGCCGGTCCGCCTCCCCACACCCGGGAGGCGGACCGGCCCGGTCAGGCTTCGAGGTCGAGTTCGAAGGCCGTCTGCACGGCCACGCGGACGACCTCCCCGGACGCCGACCGCCCCACCCACACCGGGTACACCCCGTCGCCGCCCGTCGCGAAGACGGCCAGGTCCGCGCCGAGGCTCCCGCCGTCCAGGTGCACGCCGGCGAGGGAATCGGAGAGCCGGCCGTGCTCCGGCGACCCCTGCCACCGGGCCCGCTCCAGCAGGTCCCGCAGCTCCTCCCACGCCCCGGCGTCGCCGAAGGCCCCGCTCGCCGCGTCCGTGCCGAAGCCGAAGGCCTCGCCCTTCCGGAGCCGGATCGTGTCGTCACCCGGCCCGAGCGCCATCTCCCACACGGCCACGGGGTCGTCGCCGATCCGCAGCCGCACGGCCGCCACGTCCTGGTACGACCCCCAGTGCTCCTCCGCCACCTCGACCGAGGCCGCCTCGACCGGGTACGTGCCCGGCGGCACCTCCACCGTGATCCCGGACAGCCCGGCCCCGGTGGCCGGGCAGGCCACGGCCAGCACCCCGCTCGGCACGCGCACGCTCCCGCACGGCACCGGGTCGAGCACCGTCAGCCCGGGGATCTCCGTCCCCGCCCGGAACACCCGGTCGAAGTCGGCGGGCCCGCACAGCCGCGAGGGCTCCCGCCGCCAGCCGGCCGCCTCCGCGTCCGGCAGCGCGCCGGCCCAGTCCGGGAGCGCGTCCGCCACGGGCAGCTCCGGCCAGTCGTCGAAGCCCGGGCGGACCGCCCGGAGGTCCGCGTCGGCCAGCTCCACCTCGGCCTCCAGGGAGTCGCCGCGCATCCCCGCGGGCTGGTGCGAGACCCGCGCCGTGCCGTCGGCGGAGACCACCACCGCCGTCCGGGGGACGTCCACCGCGTACTCCGCCGTGCCCGCGTCCGGATACCGCCGCACGAACAGCCGCCGGACCAGCAGCCGGCCCCCGTCGTCCCGCAGCCGCTGCTCCGCTTCGGCGGTCCCCCGGCCGTGCTCGTCGTACGCCCAGGCGTCGACGAAGCCCGCCTGCCACGCCACCAGCCGCACCCCGAGCGGGACTTCGCGCCCCGGCGCGCGGTACAGCACCGCGTACGGGAGGCCGGCCGTGTCCCGCGCACGCGCCTCGTCGCCGGACAGCTCCCGGCCGGCGGTACGGGACGCCGGGTCCCAGGACTCGGCGTAGGTCACGTACATCCCCTCAGACACCGGCGGCGTCCCCGTCCCGCTCCGGGAGGATCTCGGGCATCCCCTCGACCAGCACCACGACCGCCACCACGTCACCGGCCCCGGAGCGCCCCACCCACACGGGGTAGGTACCGTCCCCGCACGTCGCGAAGGCCATCAGCTCACCGCCGGTGGCCGTGTCCCACGTGCGCTGCATGAACATGGAACCGTCGCCGAGGTCCTCGAACCCGTCGAGGTCGGGCTCTCCCTTGATCAGCCCGCGCTCGAAGAGCCCGATGAGCGCCTCGAAGGCGCCGGCGTCGGCGAAGCAGCCCGTGGCGCCGTCGGTGACGAAGCCCGCTATCTGCCTCTCGATGAAGATCCGGAGGTCGTCGTCCGCGCCGAGGGCCATCTCCCAGGACGCGGCGGGGGTCTCGCTGACGAGCAGCCGGACGGCCGTGGCGGCCGTGGACGTCACCTCTTGGTTCCGCCACTCGCAGTGGTATCGGAACCGGACCCGCGCCTCGTCGAGTACGTACTCCCCCGGCGGTACGGGAACGGTGATCGCCGGGCCCTCGTGGCCGGCGTCGGGACCGGAGACGGCCAGCAGCCCGCTGGGCACCCGCAGGGTGCCGACGCGTTGCGGCTCCACGACGGTCTGCTCGGGGTGGTACCCGTCGGTGACCCGCACCCCGGGCCGGAACAGCTCACCGATCGGCCCGGGCTGCGCGGGCCGCGGGGGCCGCCAGCACCCGGCGGGGGCGTCACCGTGGCCGCCCTCACCCGCCGGCTCGACCACCTCGAACACCGGCGGCTCCGCGAACCCGTGCACCTGCGCCGACAGCAGCGGCCACTCCCCGAAGGCGGGCCGGTCCATCCAGCGCTCGTCCTCCCGGAGCCGGGGCGAGGTCACGTACGAACCCCCGCCCTCACCGCGGCTCTCCTCCGTCCGCCGCCCCCGCCCGTCGGGGAAGAGGTCGACGGTGACGCGCGGGCACTCCCGGTCGAATTCCGCCATCTCCGGGCCGGTGTAGTTCCAGGCGACCGAGTACCGGCGCAGCAGCCGCCCCGGGTCGTCCAGCAGCCGCATGTCCAGGTCGTGGGTGCGGCGGCCCTGGGCGTCGTACACCCACACCCCGACGTAGTGGTCCCGCCAGGAGACGAGCCGGACCTCAAGCGGCGCCTCCCGGCCCGCCGTCCGGTACACCACCACGTACGGCAACCCGGCCGCGTCCCGCTCGCGGGCCTCCCCGGCGGACAGCGGCCGCCAGGGCGCGCACGCCTCCGGGTCCCACGCCTGCGCGTACCCCACCTCGACGACCACGGCGGCTCCTTCTTCGTGTCCTGTTGCCTGTGCAAGGTAGCCGCCCCCTGTGACAGGGGCTCTACCGGGCCAGCTCCGCCCAGACGGTCTTGCCGATGACCCGGTCCATGACGCCCCAGTCCGTCGCGAGGCCTTCCACGATGCGCAGCCCGTACCCCGACTCGGCCTGGTACGCCGGCGGCTGCACGGCGGGCCGGCGGTCCCGGCGGGGGTCGGACACCTCCAGGCGCAGCACGCCGCCGTGGGGGTCGCCGTCCAGCAGGGTCATGCGCAGCTCGAAGTCCCGCCCGATGACGCGGCCGTGGCTGACGGCGTTGGAGGCGAGCTCGGCGACGAGGAGCCCGGCGTCGTCGGAGAGCCGCGTCCCTTCCGGGACACCCCAGTCGTGCAGCGATACGAGGGCCAGCTGCCGGGCGAGGCGGGCGCCGCGGGGGGTGCAGCTGAAACGCTGAGTGAACACGCGTACGAAGGCCTGGGGGTGGCCGGAGGGTGCCGTCATGGCTAGAACGTCCCGCGTGGGCTGGGGAGTTCCCAGCAACGGGACTACTACTGTTGAACTGTAGTAGTCCAGTGACTGGACAAGCGCAGTCACCGACCGTGAGCATGAGTAATCGGGAGGTGACCGTGATGACGGCTGGCGAGGGCGGCGACGGTGACAAGCAGGTGGAACCCGATCCCGACCTGAAGAACTTCGGGGACATGCTCAAGGCGTCCCGCAAACGCGCCGCTCTGACCCAGGAACAGTTCGGGCCGCGGGTCGGCTACTCGGTGCAGTACGTGGCGTCCGTGGAGCAGGGCCGCCGACATCCGTCTGCGAAGTTCGTGAACAAGGCGGAGGAGGTGCTGAACACCTTCGGGGTCATCCAGATCGCGGCGAAACAGATGACGCGGAGGCGCGGGCTGGCCTCGTGGTTCAGGCGGTGGGCGGAGCTGGAAGAGACGGCGGTCGCCCTCAACACGTACGAGTGCAGGTCGATTCCGGGGCTGTTGCAGACCGAGGCCTACGCGCGGGCGCAGATCGAGAACGTCCCGCCCAGGCCCACGGCCCAGGACGCCGAAGACCGGATCACCCTGCGCATGAACCGACAGAAGGTGCTGACGCGTACGCCGTACACGACCTTCAGCTTCATCATCGAGCAGACGGTCATCGAGCGGCAGACGGGCGGCCCGGAGGTGACGCGCAGGCTCATCGACCACTTGCTGAACTGCGCCCAACTGCCCAATGTGGACATCCAGCTCATGCCGACGGTCAGCCCGGAGCACGCCGGCACCGATGGCCCCTTCCGACTCCTCGAATCCGAGGAACACCAGTGGTGGGGGTACACCGAAGGCCAGAAGGCGGGCCAGGTCATCTCCGACCCGAAAGCGGTAAGCGACTTCCACCAGCAGTATGCGAAGCTTCGCATCCAGGCCCTCAACCCTGCGGACAGCACGGGCCTGTTGATGCGATTGCGAGGACTCCTGTGAACAGCTCCCAGCTCCGGTGGTTCAAGAGCAGCTACAGCAGCAGCCAGGGGGACAACTGCGTCGAGGTCGCCCTCTCCTGGCACAAGTCCACCTACAGCAGCAGCCAGGGCGACGACTGCGTCGAGGTCGCCGCCTGCGCCGACACCGTCCACGTCCGGGACTCGAAGCTCACCGCGAGCCCGGAACTGGCGGTCAGCCCCGCCACCTGGACCGCGTTCCTCGGCGGGGTCACCCGCTAGGGCGGCGGGATCGGGCCCGGCGCCGCCACGCCCGGGGCCGGACGCCAGAAGCGCCCGTCAGGCAGGGCCTGGCGGGCGCCGAGGAAGTAGTCGGAGTCGCGCTGGAACCGGACACCCGGCACGGCGCTGCGTACGTGCGCCCAGATCCCCGGTGCCACGCGGTACTCGCCGCACACCATCCAGGGGTCGTCGCCCAGCGCGAAGAGGTGCCTGATCTTCAGGAACTGGTCCCGGGAGAGGGAGACGGACTCGACTATCTCTTCGTCCGTTCCGAATCCGGTCAGATCCCAGACGAGGTTGTACCCGTCCGCGAATGGATAGTCGCTGCTCATCCACATCAAGCTAGGCGGCCCCGACGGGCCGCCGCACCTGCTTTTACGGGGGCTCAGGCGCCGAACACCGCGTCGATCAGCGCGTTCTGGGTCTTCGTGAAGGCCTCGGCCGTCTGCATCAGGTCGAGCTGCGCGTCACTGGCGGTGAGCGAGGCGGTGAGGGTCGTCCTGCCGTCCGCCGAGCTGTACATCAGGGCGCCCCAGCCCCAGAAGCCGCCGTTGTGCGTGTACAGCGTGCCGTGTTCGGTCTCCTGGACGATCAGGCCGAGGCCGTAGGCGAACTTGCTGTGCGGGCTGCGCATCTCGGCGAGGAGTTCGGAGGGCAGGAGCTCGCCGCCCATCAGGGCGGAGAAGAAGGTGTGCAGGTCCCCGGTCGTGGAGATCATGTCGCCGGCCGCGGAGATCCAGGAGGGGTTGGCGCGGGTGACGTCGGCGGTCTTCCACTCCTCGCCGTCCTGGTAGGTGTAGTAGCCGTGGGCGTGCGGCTCGGGGATCTCCGGCGAGGACTCCGGGAGGAAGGTGCCGGTCAGGCCCAGTGGGGTCAGGAGGCGGGCCCGCATTTCCTCGGCGAAGGGGCGGCCGGCGACCTTCTCGACGAGGAGGCGCAGGAGGACGTAGTTGGTGTTGGCGTAGCTCCAGTCCGTTCCCGGCTCGAAGCGGGCCGGCCTGGCCAGGGCGAAGCGGACGAGTTCGTCGGGCGTGTAGGTGTGGAGGAGCTTGTCCACCCATTCCTGTCCCTGCCAGTCGATGCCCGGGGCGATGGTGCCGTCGTCGTAGTACTCGCCGGTGAAGTTGAAGAGGCCGCTGGTGTGCTGGAGCAGCATCCGGACGGTGATGCGGCGGTCGAGGCCGTACTCGGGGAGGTGGTCGTCGGCGGGGGCGTCCAGGGCGATCCTGCCTTCGGCGACCAGCTGGAGGACGAGGGTGGCGGTGAAGGTCTTGGTGTTGCTGCCGATCCGGAAGTGGCCGTCGGCCTGCGGGGCGGCGTCCTGGCCGAGCTCGCGCACGCCGGCGGCGCCGGCCCACTCGCCGTGCCGGTCGTTGACGCGGACGAGCACCCCGGCCCAGGCGTCGGACGCGGCGATCTCCTCGATGGCCTTCCGCAGTTCCGGGCGGTCGGTGTTCGGCGTGACGGACATGGGGTGTGCTCCTTCGGGTCGGTGTGCGTGCGGGGCGGCGGGGTGGGCGGGTGGTCAGGCGGTGCGGGCGTTGATGTCGCCGTAGGAGGTGGTGGCGTGGATGGTGAGGGAGGCGCCGTCACCGGTGTTCCGGAGGGCGTTGCCGATGCGGCCGTAGGAGGTGCCGGCGTCGAGGGAGGCGGCGGTGCCGCGGGCGGCGGTGACGGAGATGTCACCGTGCTCGGTGGCCAGGGTGAGGACGCCGCCGGTGGCCTCGGCGATGGTCAGGTCGCCCTTCTGGAGGCGGATGTCGGCGGAGCCGGCCAGGCGGCCGATGGTGACGTCGCCGGCGGCGAGGGCGAGGCGGACGCCGGCGGTCTCGTCGAGGCTGACGGTGCCGTGGGCGCTGTCGAGGGTGACGTCGCCGAGGCGGCCGGTGGCACGGAAGTCGGCGCTGGCGGTCTTGGCCTCGATGTGCGAGCCGGCGGGCAGGTGGACGGTGACCGCGACGGAGCCGGAGGCGCCGAGGGCCTCGTTCTTGGAGGGGGTCAGGATCCGCAGGACACCGTTCCGGAGGTCGACGGTGGTGCGCTCGGCGGCCTTCACGTCGCGGCTCTTGCCGGCGTCGGCGGGGAGGACCTCGACCGTGGTGTCGGCGCGGTCGGCGGCGATGAAGCGGAGGGTGCCGGCGGGGACGTCGAGGACGGCGGCGATCGCGGCGGGGGTGGCGAAGTTCGGCATCGTTTCGTTCCTTCGGGTTCGTTGCTCGCTGTTTCCGATGACCTGAACGCTACGTCGCGTTCAAGAGTTGGGCAACGCATTCGTTGCGCACAATCGCCATACATGCAGGTCAGACACTGGATATCGTTGCACCGCGCCTGAATCTAACGCAACGCCAGCTACGAAAACGTTGCAACGGATTGAATCTGAACGCTACGCTGGGGCCACAGCGAACAACGGGACGCACGAAGGAGACCGCGATGCCGGGAGGCAGGCTCACCCCGCAGGAACGCCAGCAGATCGCGCTGGGAGTGGCCGACGGCCTCGCCTACGCCGAGATCGCCAGGCGGCTCGACCGCCCCACCTCGACGATCACGCGCGAGGTGATGCGCAACGGCGGACCCGCCGGCTACCGCGCCGACCTCGCACAGCGCGCCACCGAACACCGCACCCACCGCCGCAAGCCGGCCACCGCGCCCCGCGGCCCGCAGACGGCCCCCCAGGTCCACGGCCGCGACCCGGAGGCGGTGCGCGCGTACGAGGAGATGTTCACGACCGTCCTCATGCAGTCGGGCCTGCCCAAGATGACCGCCCGCGTGCTGGTCTGCCTCTACACCGCCGACACCGGCACCCTCACCGCGTCCGAACTCGTCCAGCGCCTCCAGGTCAGCCCGGGCTCCGTCTCGAAGGCGGTCGCCCTGCTCGAAGGCCAGGGCCTCATCCGCCGGGAACGCGACGAACGCCGCCGCGAGCGCTACATCGTCGACGACGACGTCTGGTACGAGTCGATGATGGCCAGCGCCCGGTCCACGGCCCTGCTCGCCGAGACCGCGCGCAAGGGCGTCGGCGTCCTCGGCCGCAACACCCCGGCCGCCACCCGCCTGGAGAACATCGGCCGGTTCGTCGACTTCGTCTCCGAAAGCATCATCCGCGCGGCCGACCAGGCCCGCGAGGTCCTCCACACGAAGCCCGGACCGATGCCGTAAGGGCGAACGGCCCGGCCGGCGGGCGATGAGTCTCCCGGCCGGGGGCAGTCTCCATCGTCGTAGGACGACAGCGGAGGAGGAAACCGTGGTGCAGCAGCTGCTGAGAGTGCAGAACTTCAACGTCTCGCGGGACGGCTTCGGCGCCGGTGACGGCCAGAGCCTGGAACGGCCCTTCGGGCACGCCGACCCGGGGACGATGTTCGCCTGGGCCGGCGCCACCGCCAACTGGCCCAACCGCACCGACCCCGGCGGCAGCCGCGGCCTCGACGACTACTTCACCCGGGACTTCGCGAACAACATCGGTGCCGAGATCATGGGCCGCAACAAGTTCGGCCCCCAGCGCGGCCCCTGGCAGGACCACGACTGGCAGGGCTGGTGGGGCGAGGAGCCGCCGTTCCACACCCCGGTGTTCGTGATGACCCACCACGAACGGCCCTCCTTCACCCTCTCCGACACGACGTTCCACTTCGTCTCCGCCGACCCGGCCACGGTCCTCGCGCGGGCGAAGGAGGCGGCGCGGGGCAAGGACGTACGCCTCGGCGGGGGAGCCGCCACCATCCGGGAGTTCCTCGACGCCGGACTCGTCGACACCCTGCACGTGGCGGTCTCGCCCCACGTCGAGCTCGGCTCCGGTTCACGGCTGTGGAAGTCCCCGGACGAGCTGCTCGACCGGTTCCGCCTGGAGGTCGTCCCCAGCGCGAGCGGAGTGGTCCACCACCTCTTCTGGCGCAGGTGACTTCTCCGGGCGGGCGTCGTGGACACCGGCCGGGCCGTGATCGATAGTGCGGCCATGGCTTCTCTCGTACGACACGTGACCATCGACTGCTCCGACCCCTACGACCTGGCCCGGTTCTGGATCGCCGCACTCGACGGCAAGCTCGGCGAAGACGACTTCCCCGGCGACCCCGAGGTGCTCGTCGAAACCGACGGTGCCGGGCTGCTGTTCATCCGCGTGCCCGAGGGCAAGACGGTGAAGAACCGGGTGCACCTGGACCTCCAGCCGCAGGACCGCACCCGGGACGAGGAGGTGGAACGCCTCGTCGCACTCGGCGCCACCATCGCCGGCGACCACCGCAAGCCCGACGGCACGGGCTGGGTGACCATGGCCGACCCGGAAGGCAACGAGTTCTGCGTGGAACGCAGCGCGGCCGAGCGGGGCGGGGCCGAGGCCTAGGGGGGTGGGTCGGTAACGGACCAGTCGTCGGACGGGCCGAGGTGGTCCCGGAGGGCGCGCCGGCCGGTGTCGGTGAGAACGACGGCGCGGCCGGTGCCGATCCGAGTGATCCAGTCGGAGTCGAAGGCATGCCGGCACACGGCGGCACCGACGGTGCCGGCCAGGTGGGGGCGGCGTTCCGTCCAGTCCAGGCATGAGCGGACAGGCGGACGTCGCTTGTCGGGCGGAAGGGTGATGCCGAGCTCGTCCAGCCAGGCGGTCCCGTTGCCGGTGAGCGTCAGTCCACGCTCCCAGTCGAGTAGTCCCCGATCGGTCATGGCCGTGGTGATCGCGACCCCGAGGGCGCCGGCGAGGTGGTCGTAGCAAGTGCGGGCGCGGGCCAGCGCCCGGCTGCGGTTGACAGCCGGCAGTGAGTGGGGCGGGGTGGCTCGTAGAGGCGCCATCGAGGCAAGGTTCTCGACCAGTTCCGCCGTGGCGGGATCGGCCAGGCGAACGTAGCGATGACGGCCCTGACGCTCCTGTGCCAGCAATCCTCCGGCGACAAGGAGGTTCAAGTGCTCAGTCGCGGTCGAGGCGGCCACCCCGGCATGGCGGGCCAACTCGGTCGCGGTCCAGGCCCGGCCGTCCAGCAGCGCGAGGCAGAACCCTGCGCGGGTGTTGTCGGCCAGGAGACCGGCCAGGGCGGCCAGGTCCGGGCCTTCGGCATGGGCGTCACGGTTGTTCATCACCGTCCATCATCCACCGGGGATCCTTCGGCGCGCGCCGAAGCTTCTCCGCCCTACCGTCGGGTCCCGTGAACACCCTGACGCCGGACAGCGCGCCCGCCGACACCTTGGCGGACCATGTGACCATCACACCGAGCATCCTGTACTTCGGAACACCCGTCGTGCTGCTCTCCACGGAGAACGAGGACGGCTCCTTCAATCTCGCGCCGATCTCCTCGGCCTGGGCACTGGGCCAGGTGGTCGTCCTGGGTGTGGGGGTCGAGGGGCAGACCGCGCACAACCTCCGCAGCCGGCCCGAGCTCGTGATCAACCTGCCCGCGCCGACCCAGTGGCCGGCGGTGGAACAGCTCGCGCCGCTCACCGGGCGCACCCCCGTGCCCGTGGACAAGCAGGGCGCCTTCCGATCCGAGCGGGACAAGTTCGCGGCCGCCGGGCTGCGGCCTGAGCCCTCCGCGCTGGTCCGGCCGCCCCGGGTCGCCGAATGCCCCCTGCAACTGGAGGCCCGTGCCGCCCGGGTCCAGCCCGACGTCTCCGGCGTGTTCCTCATCGTCGAAGCCCAGGTGCTCAAGGTCCACGCCGATCCGCGCATCGTCGTCCCCGGCTCTCAGCACGTCGACCCGGCCAGGTGGAGCCCGCTGATCTACAACTTCCGCCACTACCACGGACTCGGCCCCGAGCTCGGCCACAGCTTCCGTTCCCGGACACCCCGCTCACCCGTTACCAGGACACGCTCCTAGTCCCGCAGCTCCCACCGGACCTCGCCGTCCTGGTACCGGTCGGTGGGGGCCAGGCCGGCCGCGGCGGCGACGGCGGCCGACGCCCGGTGGCCGGGGTGGACGTGCGCGACCACCGTCCGCGCCCGGTCCTCGCGCAGCCAGGCGACGAGTCCTGCGGCCGCCTCGCTCGCGATCCCCCGGCCCTGCCAGGGGGTCCCCACCACCCAGGACACCTCGGCGGTGCCGTCGCCGACCGTCGCCTGGACGGTGCCTGCCAGGCAGCCGGTCTCCCGCAGCCGCACCACCCAGTTGCACCAGGAGACGGCCGGATCAGGCGATCCGGCGGCCCAGCGCACGTACCGCGCGCGCAGCTCCGCGACGGACTCGGGGGCACCGCCGGTGAAGGCGTGCAGGGCGGGATCGGCCAGCACGACGGCCATTTCCTCGGCGTGCTCCACCCTCAGGGGCAGCAGGTCGAGCCGGTCGGTACGGATGCTCTCGGGGATGATCACCCTGCCGAGTATGCCGAGCATGCCGAGCGGGCCGAGTGCGCGGGGACCGGGGCGAGGCGGACATGGCCCGCCCGCACCGTACACACGTACGCTCCCCCCATGATCAACTCACAGACCCACATCCGCGTCGCCCGTCCCTCCCGCGACCTGGCGGCCGTCGAGCGGTTCTACGTCGACGGGCTCGGCCTCGACGTCCTGTGGCGGAGCCGGAAGGACGGGCCCGGGGAGCACGACCTGCTGATGGTCGGTCCGGCCGACGGCGGCTGGCACTTCGAGCTGACCCTCGACCCCGACAACCCGGTCGAGCCCTCCCCCACCGTCGACGACCTGTTCGTCGTCTACCTCGGGCAGACCCCCGACGAGGAGTTCGTACGCCGCCTCGTCGACTGCGGCGGGACCCGGGTGCCCTCGCACAACCCGTACTGGGACGAGTTCGGCGTCACGGTCGCCGACCCCGACGGCTACCGGCTCGTGCTCTGCTCCCGCACCTGGGGCTGAGCCGGCCCGGCCTGCGACGCCCGGGCGGCCGCCATGCCCGCTTCCCGGGCGTCGATCAGCTCGTCCCAGTGCTCCCGCGTCCACTCGCACGCCGCGTCCAACGGCCCCAGCAGGCCGCGGCCGAGCGGGGTGAGGGCGTAGCCGCCCGGCTCCGCCCGTACGACGAAGCCGTCGCGCTCCAGCCCGCGCAGGGACTGCGTCAGGGACTTGGCGGTGATCCCCCGCAGCGGGACCTTGAGCTCCGAGAAGCGGCGTGGACCGCCCTCCAGGCAGCGCAGGATCAGCGCGGCCCACTTGTCGCCGACGCGGAACGGCGCCAGCGTCGAGGGGCAGACGGGGTCGAACATCTCGGGGTCCAGGGGCGGCTGCGGCTGCGGCTGCGTCATGATCGCCACCGTAGGCCGGTATCCGATCGGTAACCAGCCCCTTCCCTACGCTCACCGGCATGACGACCAGCAACACGAACGACTCCCGCCTCATCGTCTTCGGCGCCGCCGGCCGCGTCGGCCGCGCCGTGGTCGCCGCGGCCGTCCTCGACGAGATCACGGCACCGACCCTGCACGGCGTCCACGCGGGCGTCGCCGGGACGGAGGCCGCGTGAGCGCCGAGCCGGTGACCGACAGCCCGGCCCCCTGGGTGGCGGAGCATATCCGCCGCTTCGAGGAGACCGCCGGCCGGCCGCGCCCCGGGGTGTCGGACCTGCTGCTGACCACCCGGGGCCGCCGGTCGGGCCTGCTGCGCCGGACGGCGCTGGCGTACGTACGGGACGGGGACGCCTATGTCCTGACGGCCTCGAACGCGGGCGGGGACCGCCATCCGGCCTGGTACCTGAACCTGACCGCCGATCCGGCCGTCACCCTCCAGGTCGGCGCGGGGTCCTTCCCGGCGCTCGCCCGTCGCGCGAGCCCGGCGGAGGCGGAGCGGCTGTGGCCGGTGGTGGTGGCCGCGATGCCCTCGTACGCGGCCTACCGCGCGGCGGCCGCCCGGGAGATCCCGCTGGTGCTGGTCACTCCGGCGGTCGGGGCCGGCTGAGCCGTCACTTCACCTTCGGCGCGTCCGGCACTCCGGAGTCGAGGGCGCCGCCGGCGCCGGCGAGGGAGCTGTTGGTGGAGTTGGTGGCGCTGCCGACGGCGGCGCCGGTGATGGCGACGGCGGTCTTGGTGTCCTTCACGGCCTGGCCGGGGTGGTCGACGATGTCGACGACGCGCTTGACCGGGGGCTGCCCGGCGAGGGTGGCGCCTTCGCCTCCGTCGGCCGCGTGGGCGGTGAGGGGGGTGAGTGCGAGTGCGGCTCCGCCGGTGAGGGCGAGGGCGGACAGGGTGCGCTTCAGTGCCTTCATGCCCCGCCCAACGACCCCCGGCACCCCGGGTCACCGCCCGTCCGGCCCGTTCCGCGCATCGGATGACCCGGGCCCGGGCACGCCGACGGCCCCGGACCGGGGGATCGGTCCGGGGCCGCGGGCCATGACACGGCGGGACGGAGGACGCGGGGCGGGAGACCCGGGAAGCGGAGACCCGGGCCGGAGACCCGGTACGGGGCCCGGGCCGCCCCGGCGTCAGCCGGTCAGTCCTCGACCACCAGCGCCGGGGTGGACTTCGTCAGGACCTCGCCGCGGAAGAAGGCGGGGCTGCGGCGTCCGGTGACGAACATGACGACCAGGCCGAGGGCGAGCAGTCCGACGCCGATGACGAAGACGCTGCCGATGCCGAGGACGTCGGATCCGGAGCCGTAGGAGGGGTCCCACGCGTCGGCCAGGGTCTTGAAGAAGACCGCGGCGAGCAGCAGGCCGCCCAGGACCGGGAAGACGCCCTTGAAGAACAGGTCGCGGGCGGAGCGGCGCAGGTCGGCGCGGAAGTACCAGGCGCAGGCGAACGCGGTCAGCGAGTAGTAGAAGCAGATCATCAGGCCGAGCGCGAAGATCGTGTCGGTGAGGACGTTCTCGCTGACCAGGGTCATGACGGTGTAGAAGGCGCCGGTGGCGACGCCCGCCATGACGGTGGCGCGGCCCGGGGTCTTGAACTTCGGGTGGACCTTGGCGTAGGCGGGCGGCAGGGCTTCGTACGTGGACATGGCCAGCACGGTGCGCGCGACCGGGATGAAGGTGGTCTGCAGCGAGGCGGCGGCGGAGGCGAGTACGGCGACGAAGAGCAGGATGCCGAGGACCGGGCCCATCACGGGGCCGGCGAGGGCGGCGAAGACGTTGCCGGAGGTCTCCTCGTTGCCGAGGCCGAGTCCCTCGCCGCCGGAGCCGACGGCCATCTGGGCGGCGATGCCGGTGGCCAGGTAGGAGCCGACGAGGACGACCATCGCGATGAGCGAGGCGCGGCCGGGGGTCTTGGCGGAGCCGGTGGTCTCCTCGTTGGTGGCCAGGCAGGCGTCCCAGCCCCAGTACATGAAGATCGAGAGCGAGAGTCCGGCGGTGAAGGCCGCCATGGACTCGACCGCGAAGGGGTTCATCCACTGCCAGGAGAAGTCCAGGCCGGTGTCGAAGGTGCCGGCGGAGGCCTTCTGGAAGGCCATGGCGACGAAGATCGCGAGGACGACGAGCTGGAGGCCGACGAGGGCGTACTGGACGCCCTTGGTGGCGGTCATGCCGCGGTAGCTGATGGCGGTGGCGACGGCGATGAGCGTCAGGCAGGTGGCGATGTGGACGAGCTTGTTCTCGTCGAGGGCGGCGACCGAGTCGCTGCCGGTGATCTCTCCTGCCAGCAGCCAGAAGTAGGAGGTGGCGACGCCGGCGAGGTTGGAGAGCACGATGATCGTGGCGATCACCAGGCCCCAGCCGCACATCCAGCCGATCCGCGGGCCGAAGGCCTTGACGGTCCAGGTGAAGGAGGTGCCGCAGTCCGGCATGGCCTTGTTGAGCTCGCGGTAGGCGAAGGCCACCAGGAGCATGGGGAGGAACCCGGCGAGGAAGACCGCCGGCATCTGGACCCCCACCTCGCCGGCGGTGGAGCCGAGGGTGGAGGTCAGGCAGTAGACGGGGGCGACGGTGGAGATGCCGATGACGGCGCTGCCCAGCAGGCCCACGGAGCCCTTGCCGAGGCCCTTGCCCCGGACGTCGGTCCCGCTTCCGGCGTCGCCCTCGGCGACGCCGCTTACCGTGTCTCCGACCTGAGGCCGCGCGTCCAGCTGTGTCATGGGTCAGGACGGTAGATGCTGCGGTTTCCTGATCCGGAAGACTTAAGTCCGGTAATTCACAGGGCTAAATTCCTTGGATTACGAAGATCGGAACCATTCACGAACTGGTAATACAAGGTTCACCGACGCACCCATCCACGGTTCGCGAGGCGTCGAGACCGAGGTTCCGGAATGCGGAAACCGCAGGAGTACCCCAAATGTCCGTTTCAAAACTTTCCCGTGCCAATTTTCGGGCCCTCCGGAACCCACCCAGGACCGGCAAACGACTGCGCCCCGTGAAAACCGCTGGACGGCCCGTGACCACCCCTGGCAGGCTGCCCGCATGACCTACGGAATCGAGTCCCACCCCGCCCGGTGAGCGCCCGCGACGAGCGGACGCCGCTCACTCCCGGCACCTCCCTGTACGACTACGCCCTGTTCCGCCAGGGCATCGAACCCGTCGGCGCCTTCCCGCGCCGCGGCTACCCGATCCCCGCCGGCCCCACCCCCCTCCCGCCCCCGCCTCGACTGGAACCGGGCGCAGGAGGAAGTCACCGCCGCCCTCGCCGGGCCGCTGGCCGACCCGGACCCCGTCCGGGCCGCCGAGGCCGTCCACCACGCCGTCGGCGGACTCCTCATGCCGGACAGCACCGTCCGCGCGGTGGTCACCCGGCTCCCGCTGGCCGACGAGGCCGCGGCACGCCTCACCGCCCGCCGGCTGACCCGGACCGGAACCAGCCCCGCCGCCGTCGGCGTCGGCGTGGCCCTCCTGATCCGCCTCGGGGAACCCGAGGACGTGCCCTGCCTCAAGGCCCTCGGCCGGCTGCGCGGACTGGGCAGGGCGGCCGCGGCCGCCCTCGACCCCCTCGACCGGCAGGCGGCCGCCCTGCTGCTGCTGGGCCACCGCAGACACGGCCTGGAGCTGGACCCGTTCGTCGAGGCGCTCTCGGCCCACGCATCCGGTGACACCGGCACCGACGCGGTACGGGACGCCCTCGTCGCCCTCCTCGGCTCCCCGGACGGCCCCGCCGCGGCCCTCTGGATCGGCCGGCGCATCGCCGAAGCCACCCGTCTCGACGAGCTCCTGCGCGCACGCCCCGACGACACCGCACTGGTCACCGCCGCCGGACGGCTGCTGCACGCCATGTGCGGCGACCGCCACGCCCGGGCCGACCTGCCCGACTACGGCCCGGCGGTGGAGACGTACCGGATGGTGATCGCCCGCGCGGGCCTCCCCGCCCGGACCCTCGGCCACCAGGTCCTCCTCCTGAACCTCGCCTTCGACCTGCACAGCGGCGTGGGAGCGCTGCTCGACTGGCCGGCCGGGGAACGGGAGGCGCTGCTCGCCCGCCTCGACCGGCTCCTGGGCACCGCACCCGCCGGGGACGAGGACCCCCGCCGGGCCGCCTGGCTCCGGCGCAACCGCCCCCGCCCCTTCCGGGGCCCCACCCCGCCCGCGCCCCTGCGCATCGAGGTGGCCGTGGACGACGACCCCGGATCCCCCTGCGTCGAGACGCGGATCCTCGTCGACGGGAGACCCCTGGTCCCGGCCCTGTTCACCAACGGCCCCGCCCACCCTCCCGAGAGCCTCCTCGACAACGACGTCCTGCTCGCCGGGCCCGAGCCGCGCGAGGTGCAGCTCGCCGAGGCAGGCTGCACCGAGGGGTGCTGCGGCGCCCTCCACGTGACCGTCCGCCGCGACGGGGACGAGGTCGTCTGGGACGGCTGGCGCGGGGCGGCCGGCCCGCCCCCGCCGGAGCTGCGCTTCGACGCCGCCGCGTACGAGGCCGAGCTCCGGCGCGCCCGGGACGACGAGTCCTGGTCCTGGCCGGCCCGGCGCACCGCCCGGCGGATCACCGCGGCCCTGCGGGAACGGCCGGAGCTGCGGACCCGCTGGGACCTCGACTGGATCCGGGCCGGCACGGACTGGCAGGACCCGGACAGCGTGATCGTGGACTTCGGCCACCGGCCCGCCCCGGCCACCGCACCGCAGCCGGCGGGGGACGGCGACCCCGGTCCTGATGTTCGCCTGGCGGCTGCCCGACGACGGCCGCCCGCCCGAGGTCCGGGCCGCGGCGGCGGTGGCGCTCCTGGAGACCACCGATCCGAAGACGTACGCCGTCGTGGCCGGCGGGAACCGCGAACTGGCCGAGTCCCTCGGCTACGCCGTGCCGCCGCGGGAACAGCGGACACAACGGAAACGACGGCAGGAGTAGGAGAGGGGCCCCGGGGGCGGAACACCCCCGGGGCCCTCCGTCACGTCGTCCAGACCAGCGACTGCACCTCGCTGTACGCGTGCAGCGCGTACGAGCCCACGTCCCGGCCGACACCCGACCGTTTGAAACCGCCGAACGGGGCCTCCATGTTGCGGCCGATCGTGTTGACCCCGACCCCGCCCGAGCGCAGCCGGCGCGCCACCCGGAAGGCACGGGCGACGTCCCCGGACCACACGTAGCTGATCAGCCCGAAGTCGCTGTCGTTCGCCAGCCGGACGGCCTCCTCCTCGTCCCCGTCGAAGGGGACCACGACCACCACCGGCCCGAAGATCTCCTCCCGCACCACCCGCATGTCGTTCGTGCAGTCCACCAGCAGGGTCGGCGCCACGTAGAAGCCGCGGCCGCCGCCGACGACCGGGCGTTCGCCGCCGTACGCGATCCGCGCGCCCTCCTTGCGGCCCAGCTCAACGTACGACTCCACCCGGTCGCGGTGCGCCGCCGAGATCACCGGGCCGACCACCGTGCCCCGCTCGCCCGGGTCACCGACCTTCATGAACGCCAGATAGCCGCGCAGCTTCTCCACCAGCGGCCCGTACACCGACCGGTGGACGATCACCCGGGTGGGCGCGGTGCAGATCTGGCCGCTGTAGAAGGAGAAGGTGGTGCCGATCCCCCTCACCGCCGCGTCCAGGTCGGCGTCCTCGAAGACGACCGCCGCGCCCTTGCCGCCCAGCTCCATCAGCTGCCGCTTCATGGAGCGCCCGCACACCTCGGCGATGCGCTGCCCGACGCCCGTGGAGCCGGTGAAGGAGACCATGTCCACGTACGGGGAGTCCACCGCCGCCTCGCCGACCTCCACCGAGGCGCCCGAGACGACGTTCACCACACCCGCCGGGACCCCCGCCTCGTGCAGCGCCTCGGCCATCCGGAACACCGACAGCGGGTCCTGCGGGGCCGGCTTGACCACCACCGTGTTCCCCATGGCCAGGGCGGGGGCGACCTTGCCTGCCGGATTCGCCCACGGGTTGTTGTACGAGGTGACGCAGGTGACCACGCCGACCGGCTGGCGCACCTCCAGCGCACCCAGGACGGACGCCTTCCCCATCGGGCCGGCCTCGGTGATCTGCGGCGGGAGCCCCTTCTCCACCGGCTCCAGGGCGCCCTTCGCGTACCGCCGGAAGCGGGACACGCCCACACCGACCTGCATCCCGCGCGCGATGCCCGTCGGGGCGCCCGTCTCGGCCCGCGCGAGCGCCGCCCACGGTTCGAACTCGCGCTCCATCACGTCCGCGGCCCGGTCGAGGATCGCGGC
The DNA here is from genome assembly GCF_056435605.1 of Streptomyces sp. NPDC043896. Lineage (NCBI taxonomy): Bacteria > Bacillati > Actinomycetota > Actinomycetes > Kitasatosporales > Streptomycetaceae > Streptomyces > Streptomyces sp. NPDC043896. The sequence goes on along the minus strand of NZ_JBWKEE010000013.1, from coordinate 121,602 downwards.
GCGCTCCTCGGGGGCCGTACGGGACCACGTGCCGAAGGCCTCGGCGGCGGCGCGGGCCGCCTCCTCGACCTGGGCGCGGGAGGCCTCGGGGGCCAGGCCCACCACGGACTCGTCGGCCGGGTTGACCACCTCGTAGTGGCCGCCGTCGGGCTCGACCCACTCGCCGCCGATGTAGAGCCGCTGCGTGCCCCCGCTCATCGGGTGCTCACCGTCCTCGTGTCGCGGCCGGATCGGAGCACGATCCCCGGGACCGCGCCCGTCACCTCGTCGTCGCGGATGGTCTCGACGCCGTTGACGCGTACGGAGACCACGCCGATCGCCCGCGCGTCCAGCCGCGGGCTGTCGCCGGGCAGGTCGTGGACGAGGGTCGCCGGGCCCGCGTCGATCCGCTCGGGGTCGAAGAGGACCAGGTCCGCGTGGTAGCCCTCGGCGATCCGGCCGCGTTCGCGCAGCCCGAACAGGCGGGCCGGGTCGTCGGTGAGCATCCGTACCGCCTGCTCCAGCGGCACGAGCCTGCGGCCGCGCAGGCAGTCGCCGAGGAACCGGGTCGTGTACGGGGCCCCGCACATCCGGTCCAGGTGCGCACCGGCGTCGGAGCCGCCGAGCATGACGTCCTCGTGCTGCCAGGTCTCGGCGCGCAGGGCCCAGGAGGCCGGGTCGTTGTCGGTGGGCATGGGCCACAGGACGGTGCGCAGGTCGTCGTTGGCGCAGATCTCGACGAGGCACTGGAAGGCGTCCTGGCCGCGCTCGGCGGCGATGTCGTTCACGACGCGGCCGGAGAGGCCCTCGTTCTCCTTGCTGTACGTGTCGCCGATGACGTACCGGCCGAAGTGGGCGAGGCGCCGGAAGACGCCGGCCTCCCTGCTGTCGGCGCGGCGCAGCATCTCGGCGCGGACGTCCGGGTCGCTGAGCTTCGCGATGCGCTCGGGGACGGGGAGTGCGAGGACCTCGCCCCAGCCGGGGATGAGGTTGAGGGCGCAGAACGTGCCGAGGGACATGTTCATGGGGGTGAGGATCGGCATGGTCAGCGCCACGATCCGGCCCCCGGCCCTGCGGGCGCGCTCGCTGGGGACCAGCTGGCGCGGGACGCGTTCGGGGACGGCGGCGTCGATGGTGAGGACGTTCCAGTTGAGGGGCCGGCCGGCGGCGGCGCTCATGTCGACGAAGAGGTCGATCTCCTCGTCGCTGAACTGGTCGAGGCAGCCGGCGACGATGGCTTCGAGCTGGGTGCCCTCGTGTTCGCCGACGGCGCGGGAGAGCGCGAGGAGTTCGGCGGGGCCGGCGTGCCGGGAGGCGACGGGGGCGCCGTCGCCGTCGGAGTGGGTCGAGGACTGGGTGGTGGACAGCCCCCAGGCACCGGCGTCCATGGCCTCGTGGAGGAGCGTCAGCATCCGGTCCAGCTGCGCGGGGGTGGGCTGTCCTCCGACGGCGTCCTCGCCCATGACGTGGCGGCGCAGGGCGCAGTGGCCGACCATGAACCCGGCGTTGACGGCGATGCGGCCTTCGAGGGCGTCGAGGTACTCGCCGAAGGTGGACCAGGTCCAGTCGACGCCTTCTTCGAGGGCGGCGAGGGCCATGCCCTCGACCTTGCTCATCATGCGCCGCGTGTAGTCGGCGTCCTCGGGGCGGGCCGGGTTGAGGGGGGCCAGGGTGAAGCCGCAGTTGCCGCCGGCGACGGTGGTGACGCCGTGGTTCATGGAGGGGGTGGCGTAGGGGTCCCAGAAGAGCTGGGCGTCGTAGTGGGTGTGCGGGTCGATGAACCCGGGGGTGAGGACGAGGCCGGCGGCGTCCTCGGCCGTACGGGCTTCCGCCGTGGTGCCGGGCTCCGCGACGAGGGCGATGCGGCCGTCCTTGATGCCGATGTCCGCGGTGTACGCGGGGGCGCCGGTGCCGTCGACGACGGTCGCTCCGCGGATGAGGTGGTCGAGCATGCGGTCCCCTCCTGGGTGGTTCCGTGGTCCTTGCCGTTGCCCTGGCCGGGCGTGTGCGTCCCCTGCCGGGGTGTTCCCCCACCGCGCCGGGCGGTGCCGCGCCGGGCGGTGCCGTACCGGGCGGTGCCGCGGCGGTGCGGTGCGTCGGCCCTGCGGGGCTGTCCCCTCCCCGCCCTTCACCCGTTCTCGCCTCAGACGCCGGCGCGGCTGGGAGGGCCCGGGCTGCGCCCGGACCCCTGCTGGTGCTGCGCCCCGGACCACGCGCCTCGAACGCCGGCCGGCGTGTGAGGCGACGGGCGCGGAGCGCCCGTACCGGGGTCAGGGGCGGAGCCCCTGGGAACGGTGGAAGGGCGGGGAGGGGCCGGCTCCGCGCAGCGGCCCACCACCCGCACACGCCCCCCGGCACCGGCCACGGGCACCGGCACACGCACCGGCCCCGCCCCGCACCCGCCGGACGGAGTCCGGCGCGGCGGCGCGAAGCCGGAGAGGCGCCCGGGCGCGGCGGCGCGAAGCCGGTCAGGCGTCCCGGCGCCGGACCGCGCGAGCGGCTCGTCAGGAAGAGGAGGCGGCTTGGCGGAAGCGGGTCGTGCGGTGGACCGGGTCCGTGTCGATGTGCGGGATGACGTGCTCGCCGATCAGCTTGATCGTCGTCATCGTGTCCTCGTACGAGACACCGGTCGGCAGTCCGAAGGACAGCTGGTCCGCCCCCGCCTGCTCCCAGCGCTTGCACTGGGCCCGCACCTCCGACGGGTCGCCGCAGATCAGCAGCTCCTCCGCGATGAGCAGTTCGATGATCTCCGCGTTGTACTCCGGCAGGGTCTCGGGCCACTGCGGGATCGCCTCCGGCCGCGGGAAGGTGTCGTGGTAGCGGAAGACCAGCGACTGGAAGCGGTTCATGTGCGCGTTGACCGCGATCTCCACCGCCTTCTCGTGCGTCTCCGCACAGATCGCGGTCGACGTGACCATCACGTTGTCGTTCACGAAGGCGCCGATGGCCTTCGCCTCCTGGATGGCCGTCTTGTACTGCTCCAGGACCCACTCCATGTCGGAGACCTTCTGGACGCTGAAGCCGAGGACCCCGAGGCCCTTCTTCGCCGCCATGGCGTACGAGGAGGGGGAGCCGGCGGCGTACCACATGGCCGGGTGGGCCTTGCCGTACGGCTTGGGGAAGACCTTGCGCGGGGGCAGCGACCAGTGCTTGCCCTGGAACCCCTCGTACTCCTCCTGGAGGAACATCTTGGGGAATTCCGCGATGGTCTCCTCCCAGATCTCCTTGGTGTGGTTCATGTCCGTGATGCCGGGCAGGAAGCCGAGGATCTCGTGGCTGCCGGCGCCGCGCCCGGTGCCGAACTCGAAGCGGCCCTTGGAGAGGTGGTCGAGCATGGTGACCTTCTCGGCCACCTTCACCGGATGGTTGACCGGGGCGAGCGGGTTGAAGATGCCGGAGCCGAGGTGGATGCGTTCGGTGGCGGCGGCGAGGTAGCCGAGGAAGACCTCGTTGGCGGAGAGGTGGGAGTACTCCTCCAGGAAGTGGTGCTCCGAGGCCCAGGCGTACTTGAAGCCGGACTTGTCGGCCTGGATGACGTACTGGGTCTCCTCGAGCAGCGCCTTGTGCTCCGCCTCGGGGTCGACCTTGGACCGCGCCTCGGGCACGTATCCCTGCACGAAGAGCCCGAATTCCAAGGGGTTCACCGTCCTTAGGTTTCTGACGTTGCGTCAGATTCGATGGGTCCGACTGTTCCACCGCCGGGGCGGGACCGTCAAGAGAGCCGTAACGCCTTGTCTGACGAACCGTCAGAGAATGCTGACGCCCGCCATCCAGCCGCCGTCCACCACGAACGGCTGGCCGGTGATGTACGAGGAGTCCTCGCCGGTCAGGAACAGGGCCAGCTTCGCGATCTCCTCCGGCCGCCCGACCCGCCCCAGCGGGACCACCCGCTTGTACAGCCCGTCCATCGCGTCCCGGGCCTCGTCCGTCATCCCCGCCGGGTCGAGCAGCCCCGGGTTGGCCATGGGGGTGTCCACCGCGCCCGGGCACATCGCGTTGACCCGGATGTTCCGCGCGGCCAGCTCCAGCGCCGCCACCCGCGTCAGCCCGAGGATCGCCGCCTTCGTCGCGGCGTACGCGCCCACGTACGCCATGCCCGTCAGACCCGTGTAGGAGGAGGTGTTGACGATGGTTCCGCCGCCCGCCGCCGCGATCTCCGGGGCGGCGGCCTTGATGCCGAGGAAGGCGCCGATCTGGTTGACCTCGACCACCTGCCGGAACTCCTCCAGCGGGGTCGAGGCCAGCTCGTTGAAGCGCAGGATGCCGGCGTTGTTGACCAGCCCGTCCACCCGGCCGAAGGCCTCCTTCGCGGCGGCCATCGCGGCCGCCCAGTCCTCCTCCCGGCTCACGTCCAGCCGTACGTACCGCACCCGGTCCGCGCCCGCCTCCGCCGCGATCTCCTCGGCGACGGCCGCGCCCTGCTCGTCCAGTACGTCGCCCAGCAGCACCCGCGCGCCCTCGGCGGCGAAGAGGCGGGCCTCCTGCTCGCCCTGGCCGCGTGCCGCGCCGGTGATGACGACGACCCGCCCGTCCAGCTTGCCCATGCCGTACTCCTAGTCGTTGAGGAGCGGGGCCACCTCGGCCCCGAAAGCGGTGATCTGGTCGACGAGTTCGGCGCGGTCGCGATTGCGGAAGCGGACCTGGATCTGGTCCACGCCCAGCGCCGCGTACTCCCGCAGGGACTCGGCGAGCGCCTCCGCCTTGCCGGTCAGGGTCCGCCGGCCGGTGTCCCAGCCGGGCTCGCCGACGTACAGCGGCTCGGTGATCGCGCCGACCTCGAACGGGCCCTCCACCCCGGCCGCCTCCCGCAGCTCGCGGATCCGGGCCACCTGCCCCGGGATCCGCTCGCGCGGGTCCCCCTGCGGGAGCCAGCCGTCGCCGCGCACGGCGGCCCGGCGGACGGCGGCGGGCGAGGAGCCGCCGACCCAGACCGGGATCCGCTCCTGCGCGGGCCGGGGCAGCTGCCCGAGGTCCCGGAAGGAGAACCGCTCCCCCTGGAACTCCGGGTACTCCTCCGGTCCCAGCGCCGCGCGCAGCGCGTCCAGGCCCTCGTCGAGGACGGACCCGCGCCGCTCGAAGTCGACGCCGAGCGCCTCGAACTCCTCCCGCACGTGCCCGGCCCCGACCCCGAGGACCAGCCGGCCCCCGGAGAGGTGGTCGAGGGTCGCGTACTGCTTGGCGGTGACCAGCGGGTGGCGCAGCCCGACGATCGCGACGTGGCTCAGCAGCCGCACCCGCTCGGTGATCCCGGCCAGGAAGGCCAGGGTGGCCACCGGGTCGTACCAGACGGTGCCCATGGGGCCGGCGAGGCGGCGCGGGATCGCCACGTGGTCACAGGTGGCCACGTACCCGAAGCCGGCCCGGTCGGCGGCGCGGGCCACCTCGGCGAGGTCGGCCGCGCCGGCCGAGGCCTCCCAGGGCTCGGCGTAGATGGTGCTCTGCGACTGGACGGGGAGCTGCATCCCGTACACCAGCCGGCCTTCCGGAAACACGCGTCCCATGCCGGGCCCGCCTCGCCTTCGTATGCCGATTCGTCGTGCGGTGCCGGGCCATCGTCGTAGCTGACGGTCCGTCAGGCAAGGGGGTGGCCAGGGGCCCGATCGGGTGAGCACCGGGTGAAGGCGGGTACGGGTACGGGTACGCACCCGTACCCTGCGGGCACGGGAAGGAGCACGATGATGCCCGACGCGAACATCCGTATCCCCGAGGCGGCCAAGGAGAGACTCGCCGCCATAGCGGCCGCCGAGGGCCTGTCACTCCGCGCCTACCTGGCCCGCCTGGCCGAGACCCTGCTCACCCCAGCCGAACGCGCCGAACGCGCCGAACGCGCCCGCGTCCTGCTGCGCGACTGGAACGGCTACGCACCGACGGCATCCGAGCAGGAGAAGCTGGACGACGAGCTGGACCGCCGACTGCGGGGGGAGGGGCATCCGTGACCGAGCCCATGCACATCGTGCTGGACGAGACGGCGATGACCGCCGCCGGCCGGGGGAACATCCTGGTCTCGCGCCTCATCCACCGTGCCCACGCCGAGTCCGGCTGGTTCCTCTACGCCCCCTCCTGCGCCCTGGTCGAGGCCGACCGGCTCCGGCCCGGTACCGCCGAACACCTCGCGGCCCTGCCGGGCGTGACCGTCCTCGACCTGGACCTGCCCGCCGCTCTGGCCGTCGCACGCCAGGAGACCTGGGCCGCCGCCCATTGCCTCCACGCCGCCCGGCCCACCCCCGACCGGCCGGCCGGCGCGCGGGTCGCGACCACGGAGCCCAAGCGGTGGGCCGGTGAGCGGGTCCGGATCCTCGACCTCGCCCCGTAGCGCCGGGGTCCGCCGGGCGGTCCGCGGCACTCATCGGGCTGCTCGTCCTGCGGCCCCCGGAGGGGGCCGGCGTGCTCAGAAGCCCGCCGGGCCCATCGCGATGACCGGCTTCGCCGCCGGGTCCAGGGTGCGGAGCAGGTGCTCCATCGCCGGCCTGGGGAGGCCGACGCAGCCCTGGGAGGGGCCGTCGTGGTCCACGTGGAGCCAGATGTTGCCGCCCTTGTCCTCGCCCTCCGGCATGGCGGGGTCGAGCGGGGAGGCCCCCTTGCGGCGGTTGTAGTCGATCGCCACGACGTAGTCGAAGGAGCCGTCCAGCGACTCGCCGTTCACGCCCCGGCCCGACGGGACGAACCCCTGGTCCTGGTCGTACGGGAGCTTCGTGCCCGCCGGGGGCGGCAGCAGGCCGCCCGCGTCGGTGAGGGAGAACACGCCCTGCGGGGACGTCAGGTCCCCGTACTCGCGCTCGGCGGACCAGCCCTTGGCGCCGTTGCGGGCCGGCCACTGCCCGGCCGCCTTCCAGTCGGCGCCCGCCGCGGGACGGGTGAAGAAGGTGACGGTGGACTCCGAGGAGTCCTGCGCCTTCCCCGTCACCAGCACCAGCTGGCGCGCGCTCGCCGGGATCCCGGCACGGGTCGCCGCGCTGAGGGAGGACGGGAGCCCCTGGAGGGGGTCGGCGCGCGGGGTGCGGCGCGTGGCGTGGCCCGGGGCGCCCTGGGCCTGCGGCCCGCCCGCCCCCTGGGCCTGACCCGGCCTCGGGGTGGGGCTCTGGGCCTGGGGCCGGGCGTCCGAACGGGCCGCCGGGACGGGTGCGCCGGGCTGCTCGTGCAGGGCGTGCACCCAGCCCGCGGCGAAGGTCAGCAGGCCGAGGGCGGCCACGGCGATCAGCGCCTTCGGCGGGCGGCCGGCGGAACCGGAACGCCGGCGGTCGGCCGCGCGGGGGCCCGTACGGGACTGCGTACGGCCGCCGGCGCCGAAGCGGGAGCGGGCTCGGGCGTGCTTGCTCATCCCCCCGAAGGTACATCAGGTGATCATCGTTCCCCGCGAACGCCGGTCCCCCGCGACCCGTGCGGCGCGGGAAAGCGGACGCGGACGGTCAGCCCGCCGTCGGGCTCCGGGTTCGCCTCGGCCAGCAGCTCCGCGCCGTGGGCCCGGGCGATGGAGGCGACGATGGAGAGGCCGAGACCGGCGCCCTCACCTGCGGTGTGGCGGCGTTCCGCGCGGCGGCGGAAGGGCTCCAGCAGGCGCGGCACGTCGTCGGGGGCGATCACCGGACCGGTGTTGGACACCGTCAGCACCCCGTCGGCGGAGGTCGCCACGCGCACCCGGCCGCCGGGGCGGTTGTGCCGCGCGGCGTTGGCGAGGAGGTTGCGGACGAGGTGCCCGAGGAGGGTGGCGTCACCGTCGACGGTCAGCGGCGCGAGGTCCCGCACGACGGCGGGCGGGGCCGGCGCCGCGCCCCGAACCGGAACCGGATCCGGGACCTGACGCGGGCCGGCAGGCGGGACGGTAAACGGGCCGGTACGCGGCTCAGGCCGCCCGGGCTCACCCCGCGCGACGTCCTGCACGCCGGGTCGGCGGGGCTGCGCTCGCGGCCGGTGCGGGTGTTCCTGTCGGCCCTCGGGATCGCCATCGGCATCGCGACGATGATCGCGGTGGTCGGGATCTCCTCCTCCAGCCAGGCCAAGCTCCTGCGGGAGCTCGACAAGCTGGGCACGAACATGCTGGTGGCCACCCCGGCCCCCGCGATGTTCTCGGGACAGGACACGAAGCTGCCGAAGGAAGCCCCGGGCATGGTCTCGCGCATCGAGGGGGTCGAGTCGGTCGGAACCACGGGCGACGTCGGGGAGTCCGTCCGCCGGTCGGAGAACATCCCGCCGGAGGAGACCGGCGGCATCGCGCTCAAGGCCGCCAAGGACGACCTGCTGGGCACCCTGCGGGCCTCCGTGGCCCGGGGCGGCTGGCTGAACGGAGCCACCGGCCGCTACCCGTCGGTGGTGCTCGGGCACGTCTCGGCCCGGCGGCTGGGCATCACGGATCCGGGGCAGCAAGTGTTCATCGGCGGACGCCACTTCACGGTCACCGGCATCCTGGCGCCGGTCCCGCTGGCCCCGGAGATCGAACGCTCGGCGCTGGTCGGCTGGGAGGCGGCCGAACGGCTGCTGGGCTTCGACGGCCACCCGACGGCGGTCTACGAACGCTCGGCGGACGACCGGGTCGCCGCGGTCCGCTCCCTGATCGCGCAGACGGCCAACCCCCGCACCCCGAGCGCGGTGTCGGTGACCGACCCCTCGGCCGCGCTCCAGGCGAAGGCGGCCACGGAGGGCGCGTTCAGCACCCTCCTGCTCGGTCTGGGCGGGATCGCCCTCCTGGTGGGCGGGGTCGGCGTCGCCAACACCATGATCATCTCGGTGCTGGAGCGCCGCCACGAGATCGGCCTGCGCCGCTCGCTCGGCGCCACGAAGGGGCAGATCCGGATCCAGTTCGTCACCGAATCCCTGCTCCTGTCCGGCCTCGGGGGCCTGGCGGGCATCGCCCTGGGCGCGGCCGCCACGGGCGTCTACGCCCGGGCCGGCGACCTCCCCTGGGTGGTCCCCCCGTGGGCCGTCACGGGCGGCTTCGCGGCCACCCTCGCCATCGGCACCCTGGCGGGCCTCTACCCCGCCCTCCGCGCCGCCCGCCTGAGCCCGACCCTGGCGCTCCAGGCGGCGTAGGGCGGGGTCGGCGGCGCCCCGAGGAGTGCCGCCGACCCCTCCCGTCCCGGTACCCCCCGACTTACCCTGATCTGATGAGAACTCCGCGTCAGGCAGCCCGCATTGTCGTCCTCTCCCCCAGCGGATCGGTGTTCCTGTTCCGCGAGAACAACGTAGAAGTCGGCATCCACTGGCTGCCCCCGGGCGGCGGGATCGACCCGGGCGAGACCCCCGAGGAGTGCGTGCGGCGCGAGTTGCGCGAGGAGACCGGCTGGACCGACCTGGAGCCGCAGCGGCTGCTGTGCACCTGGGAGCACGACTTCACCCACCAGGGCGTCCCGGTCCGCCAGCACGAGCACATCTACGTCACCACCGGCCCCCACCGCGAGCCGGTGCTCGAAGCCCCGGACATCCACTGGCAGTGGCTCTCCCCGGAGCGGCTGGCCGGCCTCGGCGAACCCCTCTGGCCCCCGCGCCTGCCGGACCTCCTCGCCCGCACCCCCGCCGAGCCGGTGCACCTGGGCCTGATCGCCTGAGCGGTGCCGAGATGCGGGGCGGCCGCGCGCGGCGCAGCATGAACGGGGACGTTCGAGCGGCGGCGACGGCCGATGCCGCGGGGGGCGGGCAAGGGCCCGGCCGGTCCGCGCGTACACGCGTCCTCCTCCAGATCCGCACCGCTGCGGCGCGCGCCCCCGACGGGCGGCCGCACGCGCCCCCGTGCCAGGAAAGGGGAGCACCCATGAGGAAGTCCCTGCCCATGCGGAAGTCGCTGGTGGCCGCACTCGCCACCGTCACGTCCGCGACGGCCGTCCTGCTGGCCGGCCCGGTCACGCCCGCGAGCGCCGCGTCCCCGTACTGCAACCAGACGACACCGAACAACTCGATCCTGTTCTACAAGGCGAGTACCGGCGAAGCCGGCACCGGCACGCTCACCGGCGGCCGCTGGCAGTACAAGGGGGCGCTGCGCCTCCCGGCCGGCTACACGCACGCCGCGGCCAGCCGCGATTCGCTGGTGCTCTACAACAAGAACACCGGCGCCGGGGAGACCGGCACCTTCACGGACGGCACGTACACCCGCAGCGAGACCTACGACGACTTCTCCACGGGCTGGACCTTCGTCGAGGCGTCCGGCGACTCCGTGCTCTTCTACAAGAGCGACGGCAACGGCGTCACCGGCACCCTCAAGGGCGGCCTGTACCGGGAGTCCCGCGTCTACGAGAACTTCAGCTCGAACTGGGGGACCATGGCCGCCTCCTGCGACACCCTGGTCGCGGCGGCCCGGCACGGGTCGACCGAGTTCCCCTGGAGCAACGTGGGTTACGGGACCCTCTCCGGCGGCGTCTACACCGACAAGGGCAGCATCCCGCGGGACGACTTCCTCGGGGAGCTGACCGCGACCAAGGACTCCGTGCTGTCGTGGGCGAGGGCCGGCGGCCAGCTGGAGTTCCGGGTGTCCAAGGCGGCCGACGGCGGCGGCATATCGTTCCGCAAGATCGGCACCAGTGGTATCTGGGACAAAGTGGGCCGGACCTCCGACAGCCTGTTCTTCTACAAGAACGACGGCACCGCCTGGACCTCGACCCTTGTGAACGGCAGCTACACCAACGTCGGTCCACTGCCGCAGGTCTCCTCGGGCTGGACCCTCATCGAGGGCGGTGTGTAGGCCCGCCGATCAGCGGCGGCCGCCCCCGCCCGTACGCACCGCGCCCGCGCTCGCCGTCACGACCAGCGCGATCGCCGCGCACTGGACCGGGGACAGCCCCTGGTCCAGCACCAGGTAGCCGGCCACCGCCGCGACGGCCGGCGACAGGCTGGCCAGGACCGCGAAGGTGGCCGCGGGCAGCCTGCGCAGGGCGAGCAGCTCCAGGGTGTACGGGACGCCGGAGCTCATCACCGCGATCGCCAGGCCGAGGAGCAGCACGCCCGGCTCCAGCAGGGTCGCGCCCGCCGATCCGATGCCGAACGGCAGGCTGACCAGGGCGGCGACGGCCATCGCGATCGCGAGGCCGTCCAGGCGCGGGAAGCGGGCGCCCGCGCGGGCGCTGAGGACGATGTACGCCGCCCACATGGCGCCGGCGCCGAGCGCGAACGCCACTCCGGCCGCGCCCAGTCCGGCGAACCCGCCCCGGCCCAGCAGGAACACCCCGGCCAGGGCGAGCGCCGCCCACAGCAGGCTCGCCGCGCGGCGCGAGACGGCCACCGACAGCAGCAGCGGCCCGAGCACTTCGAGGGTGACGGCCGCGCCCAGCGGGATGCGGTCGATGGCCTGGTAGAAGAGCAGGTTCATCCCGCCGAGGGCCAGGCCGAAGCCCGCGGCCACCGCCCAGTCCCCGCGGGAGTACCCGCGCAGCCGCGGCCGGGCGACGGCCAGCAGCAGCACCGCGGCGAAGGCCACCCGCAGCGCGACGGTGCCCAGGGCACCGGCCCGGGAGAACAGCAGCGCGGCGAAGGCCGACCCGAACTGGACGGAGAGCGTCCCGGCGAGCACCAGCCCGACCCCGCCGAGGGTGCCGCGGCCGGCGGGGTGGCGGTGGAGGGCGGGGGTCGTGGGGGCGGGCGCTGAGGCCGTGGAGGCCCTGGACGAGGGGGAAGTCATGCGTTCCACGCTAGGAACCGGGCGGCGCCGTGTGAAATGCCGAGTGGCGCCCGGTTATGCTCCCCAGGCATGACCATCGAGCTGCGGCACCTGCGCGCCTTCCTCGCCATCGCCGACGAGGGCACCATCACCCGCGCCGCCGCCCGCCTCCACCTGAGCCAGCCCGCACTGTCCCGCACCCTGCGCCGGCTGGAGGAGCACCTCGGGACCCGCCTCGTGGACCGCTCCACCCACCACCTCGAACTCACCGCCCAGGGCCGCACCTTCCGCGACAAGGCCCGCGCCGCCCTCGCCGCCGTCGACGCGGCCCTCGACCCCGGCGGACTGCGGAGCTGGCCGCTGCGCCTCGGCCACACCTGGGCGGCGCTCGGCGACCACACGGTCCCCCTGCTGCGGCGCTGGGACGAGTCCCGCCCGGACGTCCCGCTGGAGCTGCTCCGCGTCGACGACCCCACGGCCGGCCTCACCCAGGGCAAGGTGGACGCGGCCCTGCTGCGCGGCGCGGTCACCGCACCCGGGCTCCGAACGGAGCTGCTGCTGACCGAGCGACGGGTGGTGGTCATGCCGGCCGACAGCCCGCTGGCCGCACTCCCCCGCGTCACCCTGGCGGACCTCGCGGGCCGCCCCATCGTCCTCAACACCGTCTCCGGCACCACGACCCTCGACCTGTGGCCCGCGACGGCCCGTCCCACACCGGTGATCGAGGTGACCAACACCGACGAGTGGCTCATGGCCATCGCCGCCGGCCGCGCCCTGGGCGTCACCACCTCGGCCACGCCCAGCAACCACGCGCACCCGTCGCTGCTCTACCGCCCCCTCGCCGACGCCCCGCCGGTCCCGGTCGTCCTCGCCTGGCGCGAGGGCCCGGGCCACCCGGCCGTCCCGGACCTGCTCGCGCTGGCGCACGGGATCCTGGGCGGGGAGGTCACGGGCTGACGTCGGCGCGGACGGAATCAGCGCTGGCCGGTCGCCCGCGCGTAGAGCCTGCCCGCGTAGTCGCCGAGCACCGTGCTCGTGGAGACGTCGTCGGTGTCGCCGCCCGTCAGGATGCCGATGATCTTCCCGTCGCGGCCGATCCAGGCGCTGCCGCTGGTGCCGCCCGGGAAATCGGAGCAGTCGAAGCGCTGCTGCCGCTCGCCGGTGCGCACGGCGACGGCCGTGCAGGTACGCGGAACCTTGCGGTCGGCGGGGTAGCCCGTCACCGTGACCTCCTCGCCCGCGCGCCCGGAGGTGTCCAGCGGCGCGCCGCCGGTGACCTCCTCGACGGTACGGCCCTTGGCGTCGGGGGCGAGGCGGGCGAAGGCGAGGTCGTAGTCGTCGTCGGTGCCCTCGGCCCAGCGCTCGTCCTCGAAGACCTCTTCGAGCTTCCAGACCCCGTACGGGGCGGCCCCGTTCGCGTACCCGGGTACGAAGACGGCGCCCTTGCCGGTCGGCTTGCCCTCCATCAGGCAGTGGCCGGCGGTGACGATCATGTTCTTGCCGGGGCTGCGCACGACGGTGGCGGTGCAGAAGTGCTCACCGTCGAGGCCGCCGGTGAACAGCGCCCCGGTGAACGCGGCGGGCCCACCGGGCTGCGGGTTCGCGACGACCGGCGGGGGCGTGGCGAGCAGCGGCTTCGAGGCCTGCGAACGCGCCGGCCCGGTCGGCGAAGCCGAGGGCGCGGCGGACTTGGCACGCACCGGAGCGGCCCCCTCCGGCGGCGGCGCCAACTCGGCAACCGCCGCAGACGCACCCAGCGCCGCCAACGCGCACAGCACCCCTGTCACCACGGACCGCTTGTCCACCGCCATGATCCCTCCCGCTCGCCCTGGCGAGCATGCCCCGTGGGCATGCCAAGGTGCAAGGCCGGACGGTCGGGCGGGGCCGGGTTGGCGGGATTCAACCTGGCCGAATCAGGGAGGGTATGGGGGTTTCCCGTCAGTCCCATCGTCCTTCCGTGTCGTGCCGGTCCCTCAAGGGCGCTCCCTTCGGTCGCGTCGCTACGCGATCGCCTTCGGCGACCCTTGACCGACCGGCCCGCCCCGGAAAGCCGAAAGACTGCCGGGAAACCCCCAAAAGAACGGTCACGGGGCAAGAGCAGGAGGAGCGGCCCCGTCAGCGAGGGGCGAGGGGCCGGGCGCCGCCCCGCCGGGCATCCGGGGCCCCAGAAGTCGAGAGCCGGGACCTGTGGGGCTCTACCCGCACGAAAGGACGACAGGAGCACCCTGCGGACCACCCAGGCGCAGCAGATCGCTACGCGCTCCTCTTTTCTCAGCGTCCGAAGACCGTCCGGGGCTGATACCCGCAGGAGAGGACGAACAGATCGACCTGGGGAGCCGGCGGACGCTACAGATCGCTACGCGCTCCTCCCGGCCAAGCGTCCGGCGGCCGTCTTGGGCTGATACCCGCATGGGAGGACAATGAGCACGTGAGCGGGGAGTACGCGGACCTGGACGGCGTCCTGGGCATCGGCCAGGACACCGAAGGGGTGCCCTTCTACCTGCGCATCACTGCGGGCGAGCTCAGCCACGACCGGAGTGGGGAGGTCTTCGACCACATCCAGGTCATCCGCTTCCAGACGGCTGCGCCCGGCCGTCCGGCGGACGCGAACGACATGTTCGAGACCGACGAGCTGGACCACCTGGCCACCGAGCTGCGTAGCGGCATCCTCGACTGGTACGGCGAGCGCCTGGAGTTCCGCCTCCCCACCCCCGAGGAGCGCGACCTGATCCGCGCAACCACGGGCTGGACCTGAGCGTCAGGTCTCCTGTCGCCCACGGAACCGCACCCGATGCCTCGGACATCGACCTCTGGTGCGGCCATCAGCCCAAGACGCCCGCCGGACGCTTGGCCATGAGGAGCGCGTAGCGATCTGTCGCGCCTGTCGGCTTCCCAGGCTGCTCTGTTCGTCCTCTCCTGCAGGTATCAGCCCCGGACGGTCGCCGGACGCCGGGACGAGAGGAGCGCGTAGCGATCCACGGCGCCCCGGGCCCCCGTCCCGGGAGGCATGGGTCGGGGGCCCGGATGCCCGGCACGCCGGCGCCCGGCCCCTCGTCTCGTCCCTGACACGGCCGCCCCTTCTCCTCTGGACCGTGCCGTTCTTTTGGGGGTTTCCCGGCAGTCTTCGTTTTTCCGCGGCGGGACGGCCTGTCAAGGGTGGCCGAAGGCCATCGCGCAGCGACGCGACGAAGGAGCGCCCTTGACTGGCCGGCCCGACGCGGAAGGACGATGGGACTGACGGGAAAGCCCCATACCTTCTCTGAGACCGCCCCGCCGGAACCCCGTCAGCCGGTGACGCCGCCGAGGAAGGCCGTCCAGGCCTCGGGGGCCAAGGCCAGCTCGGGGCCGGCCGCCACCTTGGAGTCCCGGACGTGGACGGCCTGCGGGCAGGCGGCCACCTCGACACAGTTGTCGCCGTCGCTGCCGCTGTACGTCGACTTGTGCCAGGAGAGGGCTACTTCGACGCAGTTGTCGTTGTCGCTGCTGCTGTAGCTGCTCTTGAACCAGTGCAGATCAACATTGCTCATGGCGTCCCTCGCGTTCTCTCCAACAGGCCCAAGGAGTCAGCCGGGTTGAGAGCCTGCGAACGCAGTTTGGCATATCGCCGCTGGAGGATGCTGACCTCTCTGGGGTCCGAGATGAGGACGCCGGTGCGCTGGCCTTCGCTGTAACCGAACCACTGATGGTCGGGGGTCTCCAGGAGGCAGATGGGGCCAGCGTGACCGGCATGCTCCGACTGATCCCTCGGCATGACCTGAATCGTGACATTGCGCAGCCGACCCATCGCGATGATGTGCTCGATCTGCTCCCTTATGGCCCCATCCCCTCCAAACCTGCGATCGAAGACCGCCTGCTCGACGATGAAGCTGAACGAGGAGTTGGGCAGGTCAAGGAAGATACGTTGACGATCGAGCCGAGACGCCACCTGACTCGCCATCTCTTCGTCCTCCAGGGGCGGAACTCGCTCCGCCATCATTCCCCGCGCATACCCCTCCGTCTGCAACAACCCCGGCACCATCCGGCACTCGTACGTGTACAGGCTCAGCGCCGTCGGCTCCAGCAGCGCCCACTTGCGGAACCACGACGCCACCCGCCGCGGCCGGGTCAGGTACTGGGCCGCGCCCTTGACCGCCCCGAAGCAGTCGAGCTGCTCCTCCACCAGCTCCACGAACCGTTCACTCGGGTAGCGGCGGGTCTGCTCCACCGAGCCGACGTACTGCGCGGAGTAGCCGATCAGCTCGCCCAGGCCCTCCTGGGTCAGGCGGGCGCGTTTTCGGAAGGCCTTGAGGACCGCCGCGAAGCTGCGGAGGGCCCCGTTCGGGTCCTCGAAGCCCTCTTCCTCTTCGGTCTCACAGCCGGCGTCGTCCACACGCTCCACCTCTGACACCCCCAACTCACGCACCTCCGCGCCATGTTCAGGGCAGCCCCTCCCCCCGGACCAGTACCTCCACTCGTACAACGCGGCCAGTAGCAGCAGCTCGGTCGAATCCGACCACCCTCGATCACCAACGGCCTTTACAAACCACCGCTTTCACGTAAGCTCCCCCTCAACAGCCAAACAGTGTCCGGGGGAAACAGTAATGCTGATCACGACCACCATCGCCACCACCACCATCGCCACCGCCGCCGCCCTCACCGCCCCCCTCGCCGCCCTCCTCGCCCACCGCGCCCTCCGCCGCGCCGCCAACGCGCGCCTGATGCGCATCGAGACCCCGAACGGCATCGACGAGCAGGGGTTCATCCGCATCGGCGGGATCGACCAGTGGATCTCCATCCGGGGCGAGGACCGGGCCAACCCGGTGCTGCTGGAGATCCACGGTGGTCCCGGTGCGGCCAACTCCCCCTACGGCGCCCGCACCCGGTCCTGGGAGCGGCACTTCACCCTCGTCCGGTGGGACATGCGCGGCGCCGGCCTCACCTTCGCCAACGGCGGCGCGCCCGCGCAGGGCGGGGAGGCCACCTTCGAGCGGCTGTACTCCGACGCCCTCGAAGTCACCCACCACGTCCGCGAGCGCCTCGGCGTGGACCGGGTCGTGCTCCTCCCGAGCTCCTTCGGCACCGTCTTCGGGCTCCGCCTGGCCCGCAACCACCCCGAGCTCTACTCGGCGTACGTCGGCACGGACCAGAACGTCCTGGAGGCGGGCCGGGGCACCACCGCGTACGACGCCACCCTCGGCCGGCTCCGGGCGGCGGGCAAGACCAAGGACCTCGCGACCGTCGAGGCCATGGGCCCGGACCCGCGCCGGTGGACCCCGGAGCAGCGGACGGCGTACGACAAGCTGTGCGCGGGCAGCGACCCGCTGACGCTGGAGACCGTGAAGAAGGTGGTCCTGGGTTCGATGTGGCTGTCGCCGCTGTACCGCCTGCGCACGATCGCGGCGTACTTCAGGGCGCAGTCCTTCTCGGAGTCCGTCACCCCCGGCTCCCACGACATCGACGTCTGGGCCGACGGAACCCGCTTCGACGTCCCGTTCTTCGTCTTCCAGGGCGCCCAGGACGTGATCACCCCGGCAGCCCGCGCGAAGGCGTACTTCGACGCGGTCGAGGCCCCGGTCAAGGCGTTCGCGCTGATCGAGGACGCGAGCCACTTCGCGGCCCTGCGCCACCCGGACCGCTTCCTCGACCTCCTCCTGACCCACGTCCACCCGGCCGTGACGGCGACCCGCGCATCCACCGCCTGACCGCCGGGTGCGTCAGTCGGCCGTGCCGCGCGGGACGACCCACCGCATCGGCTGGCCCGTGACGGCGGCGATCATGTCGTAGTCGCCGTCGTAGTGCAGGACGGTCGCACCGTGCATTTCCGCGGTCGCCGCAATGACCAGATCCGGCACGGACACCGCCTTCCAGGTCCCCGCCTCGATCAGCAGAGCCTGCACCTCCATGGCCCGGCCCCAGGCTTCGTCGTATGTGGCGAGCCAATCGAATCCGCGCAGCTCTTCACGGATCTCCCGAGCCTCGGCCGCTCCCCGCGCGCTGTACAGCACCTCAAGCTCGATGGCGCCACAGAGGGCGAGGAGACCCTGGACATGCAGGGGCTCGACCACCTTCCGGACAGCCGGTTTCGGATAGCGGGCCAGCGCGGACTTGTCGATGAGGAATCGCGTGCTCATGCAGCCTTGTCCTGCATCGCCGGGGCCGCGGGTTCGGCAGGGGCGACTTCGGGCTCTTCCGGACGCTCGACCGGGCCGGTGAGGTCGGGCAGCCGCCCCTCGGCCAGGCGGGTGAAGAACGCCTCTCGCTTACGACGCTTGACCACGTCTTCAAGTGCCGCGTTGACCGTCGCGACCTTCGTCTTCGTGCCGAAGATCTCGGCGGCCTCCGCCAGCAGGGCGTCGTCCACGTCGATGACGGTTCTGGCCATGATGACCTCCTCGGCGCGCGGGGCGACCTGCCTCCGCTCTACTCAAACGATATCAAGATCGCCATCATGAGATATCGTTTCCGCAGCCGCAGGCAGGCGACCCCTCCCCCACCCCTACGCACCCCTACACCCCCCTACGCCCCCGCCCAGAGCCCCTCCGCCGTGAGCCCCAGCAGGTCGATGGCGTTGCCGCGCACGATGCGGTCCACCGTCTCCGGGTCCAGGTGGCCCATCTGGGCCTCGCCGACCTCCCTCGACTTCGGCCAGGTGGAGTCCGAGTGCGGGTAGTCCGTCTCGTAGAGGACGTTGCCCACCCCGATGGCGTCCAGGTTGCGCAGCCCGAACGCGTCGTCGAAGAAGCAGCCGAAGACGTGCTCCGCGAAGAGCTCGGACGGCGGGCGGTGCACCTTGTCGGCGACTCCGCCCCAGCCGCGGTTCTCCTCCCAGACCACGTTCGCGCGCTCCAGAATGTAGGGGATCCACCCGATCTGGCCCTCGGCGTACATGATCCTCAGGTTCGGGAAGCGTTCGAACTTGCCGCTCATCAGCCAGTCGACCATCGAGAAGCAGCAGTTGGCGAAGGTGATGGTGGACCCGACGGCCGGCGGGGCGTCCGCCGAGGTGGAGGGCATGCGGGACGAGGAGCCGATGTGCATGGCGATGACCGTGCCGGTCTCGTCGCAGGCCTCCAGGAACGGGTCCCACTCGTCGGTGTGGATCGACGGCAGCCCCAGGTGCGGGGGTATCTCGGAGAAGGCGACCGCGCGCACGCCCCGGGCGGCGTTGCGGCGCACCTCCGCCGCGGCCAGGCGCGCGTCCCACAGCGGGATCAGGGTCAGGGGGATGAGGCGGCCGCCCGCCTCGGGCCCGCACCACTCCTCCACCATCCAGTCGTTGTAGGCGCGTACGCCGAGCAGCCCGAGCTCGCGGTCCTTGGCCTCGGTGAAGGTCTGACCGCAGAAGCGCGGGAAGGTGGGGAAGCAGAGGGCGGACTGGACGTGATTGACGTCCATGTCGGCGAGGCGGTCGGGAACCGAGAAGGAGCCCGGACGCATCTGCTCGTAGGTGATGACTTCCAGCTTGATCTCGTCACGGTCGTACCCCACCGCGGTGTCGAGGCGGGTGAGCGGCCGGTGCAGGTCCTCGTACACCCACCAGTCGCCGATCGGGCCCTCGTCACCCTTGGCGCCCATGACCGGCGCGAACTTGCCCCCGAGGAAGGTCATTTCCTTCAGGGGGGCGCGGACGATCCGGGGGCCGGTGTCGCGGTACCTGGACGGGAGCCGGTCCCGCCAGACGTGGGGGGGCTCAACCGTGTGGTCATCCACCGAGATGATCTTGGGGAAGTTCTCCATGCGCTCCACCGTAGCGCTGAACTGACGAACCGTCAGCTATTCCCGCCGTAGTCGCACTTCGGCCAGGAGCGGATGGCTCCGCTGCGGGCTGACGTGTGCGCGCAACACAGGGCAGACTGACCCTTAAACCGACGGAAGGCAGGGGGGACGACAGATGGACGGCGACCCGCCCATCCCGCACCAGCGGAACCACCCCGTCGCGGCCCGGTCCCGCGACGGCGCCGGTACACCGCCGCCCGGCACCGCCGCGCCGCAGACCGCCGCGGCCGGCACCGCCACGCCCGCGACGCCCGGCACACCCCCCGCGCCCGCGCCCGGCACACTCCCCACCCCCACCCCCGCCGACAACCGCTTCGCCGTCCTCGGCCCCGTCCGCGCCTGGCGCGGCGGCGAGGCCCTGGCCTCCGGCAGCCCCCAGCAGCGCGCCCTGCTCGCCGTCCTGTTGCTGCGCGACGGCCGCACCGTCACCGCGCCCGAGCTGATCGACGCCATCTGGGGCGAGGAACCCCCGCAGCAGGCCCTCGCCACCATCCGCACCTACGCCTCCCGGCTGCGCAAGGTCCTCGAACCCGGGCTGCTCGTCAGCGACGCCGGCGGCTACGCCATCCGGCTGCGCCACCAGGAGGCCCTCGACCTCGGCATCGCCCGCAGCCTCGCCGCCGACGCCGACAAGGCCCGCGCCGCCGGGGACCGCGCCCTCGCCCGGACCCTGCTCGCCCGCGCCCTGGAGATGTGGGACGGCGAACCCCTCGCCGGGGTCCCCGGCCCCCACGCCGAGACCGAGCGCACCCGCCTGTCCGAATGGCGCCTCCAGCTGCTGGAGACCCGCCTCGACCTCGACCTGGAAGTCGGCCACCACGCCGAGGCCGTCTCCGAACTCACCGCCCTCACCGCCGCCCACCCCCTCCAGGAACGGCTGCGCGAGCTCTTGATGCTCGCCCTCTACCGCAGCGGCAGGCAGGCCGAGGCCCTCGCCGTGTACGCGGACACCCGCCGCCTCCTCGCCGAGGAGCTCGGCGTCGACCCGCGCCCCGAGCTCTCCGCCCTCCAGCAGCGCATCCTCAACGCCGACGCCGAACTGGCCCGCGCCGAGGACCCCGCCCCCGCCGCCGCGCCCGTCACCGTGAGGCCCGCCCAGTTGCCCGCCACCGTCCCCGACTTCACGGGCCGCGCCCCCTTCGTCGCCGAGCTCGGGGAGATCCTCGCGGGCGCCGACGGGCAGGTCATGGCCGTCTCCGCGCTCGCCGGCATCGGCGGCGTCGGCAAGACCACCCTCGCCGTGCACGTCGCCCACGCCGCCCGGCCGCACTTCCCCGACGGCCAGCTCTACGTCGACCTCCAGGGCACCGAACCCCGCCCCGCCCTCCCCGAAGCCGTCCTCGGCTCCTTCCTCCGCGCCCTCGGCACCCCCGACAGCTCCATCCCCGACTCCCCCGCCGACCGTGCCGCGCTCTACCGCTCCATCCTCGACGGCCGCCGCGTCCTGGTCCTGCTCGACAACGCCCGGGACGCCGCCCAGGTCCGCCCGCTGCTGCCCGGCACCGCCGGCTGCGCCGCCCTCGTCACCAGCCGGGTCCGGATGTCGGGCCTCGCCGGGGCCCATCTCGTCGACCTCGACGTGATGAGCCCCGAGGAGGCCCTGCAGCTGTTCACCCGCATCGTCGGGGCCGAACGGGTCGGCGCCGAACGGCAGGCCGCCCTCGACGTCGTCGGCGCCTGCGGCTTCCTGCCGCTCGCCATCCGCATCGCCGCGTCCCGGCTCGCCGCCCGCCGCACCTGGACCGTCTCCGTCCTCGCCGCCAAGCTCGCCGACGAACGCCGCCGCCTCGACGAGCTCCAGGCCGGCGACCTCGCCGTCAAGGCCACCTTCGAGCTCGGCTACGGCCAGCTGGAACCGGCCCAGCAGCGCGCCTTCCGCCTCCTCGGGCTCGCCGACGGCCCCGACGTCTCCCTCACCGCCGCGGCCGCCGTCCTCGACCTGCCCGAGCACGACACCGAGGACCTCCTGGAGGCTTTAGTCGACTGCTCCCTGCTGGAATCCGCCGCGCCCGGCCGCTACCGCTTCCACGACCTCGTACGCCTCTACGCGCGTGCGTGCGCCGAACGCGACGAGCAGGCCGGCGGCCGCGAGGACGCCCTCGACCGGCTCCTCGACTTCTACCTCGCCACCGCCGCCCGCGTGTACGCGGTGGAACGCCCCGGGGACCGGCTCCCCGCCCACCTCAGCGAAACCCGCCACCCCGGCCTCGTCCTCACCGAACCCCGCGCCGCCCTCGACTGGCTCTTCACCGAGGCCGACCCGCTGCTGGCCTGCGTACGCCAGTCCGCCGGCCGGCCGGGCGCCCTGCGCCGCGCCGTGGACCTGCTGTGGGCCGCCAAGGACCTCTCCGAGTCCGGCGCCAACTCCAAGCAGTACGAGTCGGCCGCGCTGACCCTGTGCGAGGCCGCGCGGGCCGCCCGGGACCCGCGTGCGGAGGGCCGGGCCCGCACCACCCTCACCATGGTCCACCTCTTCGCCGGCCGCTTCGCCGAGGCCGACGACCAGGCCCGCCAGGCCATGGCCCTGGCCCGCGAGGCCGGCGACCCGCTGCCCAGCTGCTGGGCACCCAACGACCGGGGCATCATCGCGCTCTACCAGAACCGCCACGAGGACGGCGAGCGCTACCTGCTGGAGGCCATAGAGAACTTCCGCGCCGACGACAACCACATCGGCGAGGCCAGCGCCCTGTGCAACCTCTCCCGCATCCACGTCGGCCTGGGCCGCCTCGGCAGCGCCATCGACCTCGCCCGGCAGGGCATCGCCGTCTACGACCGGATGGGCCTGACCCTGCGCCTGGCCAACGGCCGCTACGCGCTGGGCATCGCCCTCACCCAGGCGGGACGGCTCGGCGAGGCCCTGGACCAGCTCGGCGAGGCCCTGTCCCTGTTCCACGACAACCGCCAGCCGCTGTGGGAGGGCGTCACCCACTTCCGGCTCGCCGAGGCGCACCTGGCGGCGCTGCGGCCCACCCTGGCCGCCAAGCACGCCGAGCAGGCGATCGCGCTGCGCGGCATCGGCGGGGAGTGGCGCCGGGCCACGGTGCTGACGGTCCTGGGCAAGGCGCTGCGGCGGCTGGGCCAGCCGGACCGGGCGCGGGCCTGCTGGCGGGACGCGGAGACCGTCTTCGCGCAGCTCGGCTCGGCGGAACTGGCCGAGGTGCGTGCCCTGCTGGCGTCGGAACTGGCGGCCTGACCGGCGCAGGCCGCCCCTGACCTGGGCGGTCGGGGGCCGGCCCGCCGATGGACGGGGACGTTCATCGTTCGTTTATCGCCGCGCGCCACCATGGACGCATCGACCCGGCGCTTCGGGGGGCTACCGGGCCGGCTGGAGGACTACCCGTTCGGCGGTCCACGGGGGAACCGCCGAACGGGCCCGACACACCACAGGAGAACCGAGATGACGACGAACGAGAACAGCCTGCCGCTCGACGGAGACATCAGACCGTTCGACAACCACGCCTCGGGTGCCGAGATCGACCCGCGGGAGCTTCCCGCGGAGCCGCCGGTGGTGAAGCCCGGGGAGACCCAGCTCGACGGCCAGTCCTCCGGCGAGGAGATCGTCTCGCTGGACAACCACGCGTCCGGTCCGCGCCCGTAACACCGGGAGCAGGGCACGGCGTACGGGGGAAACGTACGGGGGACCTACGGGGGACGTAGGGGGAATGCGTACGGGGGGCCCTTGAGCGGTCGTACGGGGGACGTACGGGGGAGCCGCTCGGGGGGCGTACGGGGGAAGAACGCGAGGACGGACGGCCCACGGGGGATTCGGGGGAATTCGGGGCCGTCCGCACGGGGGGAAGGAGCGGCGGTCGCGGTGGCCGGAGGGGGACCACCGCGGCCGCCGCGTTTCCGTGCGCGGACGCCGTAGGGTGTGGGCGTGTTCACTCCTCAGGGACCGACTCTGCGCGAACTGGCCGTCCAGGCCCTCTCGTCCGTGGAGCACGGCTACGACCTGCTCGCGCCCAAGTTCGACGGGACGCCCTTCCGCACGCCCGACCGGATGCTCGACGCCGTCGAGGAGGCCCTGGCCCGGTGGGAGGGCTCCTTCGGGTCCGGTCTGGACGTCTGCTGCGGTACGGGCGCGGGGCTGGGGATGCTGCGCCGGCTGTGCCGGGACCGGGTGACCGGGGTCGACCTGAGCGCGGGCATGCTGGCGGAGGCCGGGCGGGCGCACCCGGAGGGCGTGGACCTCGTACGGGCCGACGCGCTGGCGCTGCCGGAGGCGCTCGCGGACTCGTACGACCTGGCGGTGAGCTTCGGGGCCTTCGGGCACTTCCTGCCGTCCGAGCGGCCCGCCCTCTTCGCGCAGGTGCACCGGGCGCTGCGGCCGGGCGGGGTCTTCGCCTTCCCGGTGGGCGCGCCGGTCCCGCCGACGTCGCCGCTGTGGTGGGCGGTGGCGGGTTTCGACGCGGTGATGCGGGTGCGGAACGCGCTGTGGCGGCCGCCGTTCGTCATGTACTACCGCACGTTCCCCTTCGGCCCGGTCCGCGGCGACCTGGTGTCGGCGGGGTTCACGGTGGAGACCGTGCCGCTGGAGCACTTCGGCCGCCGCGAGGACGGCAGGCCGCGCTGGCGGCTGCTGCTGGCGCGGAAGGCCGGCTGAATCACCAGGTGCGGTCGAAGGGCAGGTGGACGCGCTGCCGGTCGGTGACGTCGTGGCCGGCGCGGAGGCGGGCCAGGTCGTTGCGGGAGAGCGCGCGGCCGTAGAGGCGTACGTCGTCCAGGGCGCCCGCGTAGAAGGCCTTGTAGTCGGGCTGCGTGCCGAGGTGGATGGTGAAGGCTCCGGCGGGGCGGAAGTCCATCTGTTCGGGGGCCAGTTCGGTGCCGGCGGGCGGGTCGCC
The DNA here is from genome assembly GCF_056435605.1 of Streptomyces sp. NPDC043896. Lineage (NCBI taxonomy): Bacteria > Bacillati > Actinomycetota > Actinomycetes > Kitasatosporales > Streptomycetaceae > Streptomyces > Streptomyces sp. NPDC043896. Next base: position 97,449 of record NZ_JBWKEE010000013.1, on the reverse strand, counting down.
GTCGACGGAGAGTTCCAGGCGGGTGCCCTTGCGCTGGAGGGCGACGTGGTGCCAGCCGTCGTCGTCGGTGCGGGCCGGTGAGGTGAGCGTGACGGGGCCGGTGCCGGCGTTGACGGTGGCCTGGAGGCGGCCGGTGGCGGGGTCGGCCTCGACGCGGAGCTGCTTGGCGGCGGGGCCCTGGCCGTAGGCCCAGATCAGGGGCTGGGGTGTGCCGCTGTCGCGGTCCTGGCCGCGGGTCTTGTACTTGACCCAGGCGGTGACGGCGAAGTCCCCGTCGCCGATGCGCAGTTCGTCGGGGCAGTTGATCAGGCGGAGGAAGTCGTCCTTGCCGTCGAAGCGCATGGTCTTCCCGCCGTCGGGGCGGTTGCCGGACCTGGGGGCGCCGTGGACGACGGGGTGGTTCTGGAAGGGGGTGGCGTCGGTGGTGTGGCGGGGGGTGAGGTCCTCGGTGGCGGCCCGGAGCTCGTGGGGGCCGAACGCGGTGAACTTGATGTAGCCGTGCGGGGTGCCGTTGGCGGTCTCGTAGAGCAGGCCGACGCGGCCGCCGGGCAGGACGGTCATGTCGGAGTAGCCGGCGCGTTCGCGCAGGACGACGGCGCCGCCCTTGGACCAGGTGCGGCCCTCGTCCTTCGAGGTGCGTACGGCGAGGGTCCAGCGGTCGGAGAACTCGGCGCCGGGACGGCTGGGCGCCGACAGCAGCAGGGGTCCGCCGGGGAGCTGGAGCACGGATCCGGAGGCGGGCGGGGCGGGGAGGTCGGCGACGGGGGCGAAGCCGGGTTCGGGGACGGTGGGGGCGGCGGCGTCCTCGATGATCGCGGCGACGCGGTGGTCGGGGGTGCCGCAGGTGGCGGTGGAGCGGGCGTTGACGTAGATGCGGCCGTCGGGCAGCTGCGTGAGGGCGGGCTCGTTGGGGGCGGGGGTGCCCTCGGGGGCGCCCCAGCGGGCGCCGGCCAGCCAGGTGAGGCCGCCGTCGTCGCTGTAGAGGAGCTGCGCGCCCGATTCGTTGGTCTCGGTGCGGTAGTCGGCGCTGACGACGAGCCGGCCGGGGCGGTCGGGGCGGGTCGGGGTGAGCTGGATGCCGTGGCCGGGGCCGACGGAGACCCAGGCCCAGTCGGCGCCCTTGAGGTGGGGCTGCGGGGCGGGGTCGGTGGTCCAGCCGGCGCCGTCGTCGGTGCTGTGGGCCAGGCGCAGTTCGCGGGGGCCGCGTACGCGGTTGCCGTCGGCGTCGGGGATCCAGGTGCTGTAGGCGTGGAGGAGGGTGATGCGTCCGGAGGCGGAGTCGACGACGGGCACGGGGTTGCCGTAGGCGCCGGGGTCGCCGGCGCCGCGGATGACCTGCATGGGGCCCCAGGTGCGGCCTTCGTCGGTGGAGCGTTTGAGGACGATGTCGATGTCGCCGATGTCGTTGCAGCTGGCGGTGCGGGCTTCGGCGATGGCCAGCAGGGTGCCGTCCTTGGTGGTGATGAGCGTGGGGATGCGGTAGCAGTCGTAGCCCTCGGTGAAGGCACTGAAGGGGGCGGAGACGGCGGCCGTCAGTCCGGGCCCCTTCTTCGCGGCGGACCCGCCGCCCTGCTCGCCGTCGCCGGCGGTAGTGCCGGGCAGCAGGAGCAGGGTGGTGACGGCGGCCAGGGCGGCGACGGCCCCGGTGGCGGCCCAGGCCCGGGCCCGGGCGGACCGGCGGAATCGGACGACTGTGCGGTGCGCGCTCACCCGTGCAGGCTAACGCGGTGCGCGGGGAGCGCGGCCGAGGGTGCTCCCGGGGCGTGTCGGGGCGCGCCCGGGAGCGGGCCGGCGTGCCCGGCCGCGGCGGGGGTCAGCGTTTCCTGAGTTCCGTCTTGAGGACCTTGCCGCCGGCGTTGCGCGGGAGGGCGGCGACGAACTCGACCTCTCTGGGGACCTTGTAGTTGGCCATCTCGCGCCGTGACCAGGCGATGAGGTCGTCGGCGGTGAGGGTGGAGCCGGGGCGGCGGACCGCGTACGCCTTGCCGACCTCGCCGAGCCGCGGGTCGGGGACGCCGACGACCGCGACGTCGGCGATGTCCGGGTGGAGGCCGAGGAGCTGCTCGATCTCGGCGGGGTAGGCGTTGAAGCCGCCGACGATGAACATGTCCTTGATCCGGTCGGTGATGCGCAGGTTGCCGGCCGGGTCGAGGACGCCGACGTCGCCGGTGCGCAGCCAGCCCTCGGGGGTGATGGCGGCGGCGGTGCCCTCGGGGTCCTCGAAGTAGCCGCGCATGACGTGGTGGCCGCGGACCAGGACCTCGCCGGCCTGCCCGGCCGGGAGGGGGGTGCCGTCGGGGGCGGTGACGCGCACCTCGGTGTCGGGGATGGCCCGGCCGGAGGTGGCGGCGACGGTTTCGGCGGGGTCGTCGCGGCGGCACATGGTGACGATGCCGCCGGCTTCGGAGAGCCCGTAGGCGGTGAGGACGGTGGCGATGCGCAGTTCGGCGCGGAGCCGTTCGACGAGCCGGAGGGGGACGACGGCGGCGCCGGTGACGACCAGGCGGAGCGCCGACAGGTCGTGGTGGTCGCGCTGGGGGTGGTCGAGGAGGGACTGGTGCAGGGTGGGCGGGCCGGGGAGTACGGAGATCCGTTCGGCGGCGATGTTGGCGAGGGCGGTGTCGACGTTGAAGACGGGCTGGGGGACCATCGTGGCGCCGCGCATCAGGCAGGCGATGATCCCGGCCTTGTAGCCGAAGGTGTGGAAGAAGGGGTTCACGATCAGGTAGCGGTCGCCTTCGCGGAGTCCGGCGAGTTCGCTCCACACGGCGTAGCAGCGCAGGGTCTGGGCGTGGGTGATGACGGCGCCCTTGGGGCTGCCGGTGGTGCCCGAGGTGAAGATGATGTCGGAGGGGGTGCCGGGGCGGATCGCGTCGGCGCGTTCGCGGACGGTGCGGGCGGGGACGGTGTCGCCGCCGGCGAGGAAGTCCTTCCAGGTGCGGAAGGAGTCGGGGGCGTCGTCGGCGAGGACGACGGCCTGGTCGAGGTGGGGCAGCCCGGGGAGCGGGCCGGTGCCGGGGCCTTCGGAGGCGGCGCGGCGCAGGGAGGCCACGTAGGAGGTGCCGAGGAAGGTGCCGGTGACGAACAACAGGCGGGCGCGGCTGCGCCGCAGGACGTAGGCGGCTTCGGCGCCCTTGAAGCGGGTGTTGAGGGGGACGAGGACCGCGCCCGCGGTGACGGCGCCGAGGGCGGAGACGATCCAGTCGAGGGTGTTGGGGGCCCAGACGGCGACGCGGTCGCCGGGTCGGGTGCCGGCGGCGATGCAGGCGGCCGCGGCGCGTTCGACGCGGGCGCCGAGTTCGGCGTAGGTGATGCGGGTGCGGCCGTCGACGACGGCCTCGTGGCCGGCGTACCGCTCGGCGGCGTCCCGTACGAGGGCGGCCACGGTGCCCCAGCGCAGGTCGCCCCGGGGGTCGGGGGTGGCGGGCGGGGCCGTTCCCGTGCCCGGGGGGTGCTCTCCGACGCCGTCCGCGCGCGTGTCCTCGTACATCCGCCCGCCCCTCCCTGGAACCCAGTAGCTGACTATCCGTCAGATTAGCTGTAGCCTTCGCGGCTGTCAGTACTGGTGCATACCCGGAGGTGGCGATGGCGGCAACGCTCAAGGACGCTACGGCAATCGTCGGCATCGGCCAGACCGCCTTCGCCAAACGCCTGCCGGCGTCCGAGAAGGAACTGGCCTGCCGGGCGGTCCTCGCGGCCCTCGCCGACGCGGGCATCGCACCCGCCGAGGTCGACGCCTTCGCCTCCTACACCATGGAGGAGACCGACGAGGTCGAGGTCGCCAAGGCCATCGGCGCCGGCGACGTCACCTTCTTCTCCAAGGTCGGCTACGGCGGCGGCGGTTCCTGCGCCACCGTCGGCCACCTCGCCGCCGCCATAGCCGCCGGCCAGGCCACCGTCGGCGTCGCCTGGCGCTCCCGCAAACGCGGCTCCGGCCCGAGACCCTGGAAGAACACCGCCGTCCAGCTGCCCACCCCCGGCCAGTGGACCCGCCCCTTCGGACTGCTGCGCCCCGCCGACGAGATCGGCATGCTCGCGCGCCGCTACATGCACGAGTACGGGGCCACCCGCGACCACCTCTTCAACGTCGCCATGGCCTGCCGCAACCGGGCCAACGAGAACCCGGCCGCGATGATGTACGAACGCCCGCTGACCCGCGAGATGTACATGACCTCCCGCATGATCAGCGAGCCCCTCTGCCTCTTCGACAACTGCCTGGAGACCGACGGGGCGCTCGCCTGCGTGATCGTCTCCGCCGAGCGCGCCCGGGACTGCCGGCAGAAGCCCGTCTACGTGCACTCCGCCGCCCAGGGGCTGCCCGCCCAGCACCACGGGATGGTCAACTACTGGAACGACGACCCGCTGTCCGGCCCCGCCTGGACCGCCGCCCGCCACCTGTGGAAACAGGCCGACTTCGGCCCGGCCGACGTGGACGTCGCCCAGATCTACGACGCCTTCACCCCGCTGATCCCGCTCTCCCTGGAGGGCTACGGCTTCTGCGGGCGCGGCGAGGGCGCCGCCTTCACCGAGGGCGGCGCCCTGGAGATCGGCGGCCGGCTGCCGGTCAACACCGGCGGCGGCGGGCTCAGCGAGGCCTACGTCCACGGCTTCAACCTGATCAACGAAGGCGTCAAGCAGCTGCGCGGCACGTCCACCGCCCAGGTGCCGGACGCCGCGACCTGCCTGGTGACGGCCGGCGAGGGCGTCCCGACGTCCGCGATCCTGCTGCGCGCGTGAGGAGCCGAACCATGAGCACGACCCCCGCGTCCGCCGACGCACTGCTCCTGCCCGTCCCCGACGAGGACGGCGCCCCCTTCTGGGAGTACGCCGCCCGCGGCGAACTCCGCGTCCAGGCCTGCACCGCCTGCGGCCGGCTGCGCTTCCCGCCCCGGCCGTGCTGCCCGCACTGCCAGTCCTTCGACAGCGAGTGGCGCCCGATGAGCGGCCGGGGCCGGATCTGGTCCTGGGTGCGGCCGCACCCGCCGCTGCTGCCCGCGTACGCCGCGCAGGCCCCGTACAACGTCATCCTCGTCGAGCTGGCCGACGCCCCGCACATCCGGCTGGCCGGGAACCTGGTCGCCTCGGCCGACGCCCCGCTGAACTCCGTGGCCCCGGCGCGGCTGCGCATCGGCGCCCGGGTGCAGGTGGTGTTCACCGAGACCGGCGGGATGAGCGTGCCGCGCTGGATCCTGGAGAAGGCGTGACCCTGCGCGTGGAGCGGGACGAGGCCGCCGGGGTCGCCGTCGTCACCCTCGACCGGGAGCACCGGCACAACGCGGTCGACCTGGAGACGGCCGCCGCGCTGGCCGGGGTGTGGCGGGAGCTGCGCTTCGACGGGGACGTGCGGGCGGTGGTGCTGACCGGCGCGGGCACGGCCGCGTTCTGCACGGGGATCGACCGGTCGGCGCGGGTGCCGCAGCCGGAGTCCCCGTACTCGGCCGACGACCCGCTGGTCGCGATCGGGCCGAAGGCGAACGACCTGTGGAAGCCGGTGGTCGCCGCCGTCAACGGCATGGCCTGCGGCGGGGCGTTCTACCTGCTGGGCGAGTCGGAGTTCATCGTCTCCTCGACCGGCGCCACGTACTTCGACCCGCACACCTCGTACGGGATGGTCAGCGCCTACGAGGCCGTGTACATGGCCCAGCGGATGCCGTTCGGGGAGGCGGCCCGGATGTCGCTGATGGGCACGGCGGAACGCCTCTCCGCGCGGCGGGCGTACGAGATCGGGCTGGTCTCGGAGCTGGCGGAGCCCGGGGAGCTGCTGGAGGCGGCGCTGCGGTCGGCGCGGACGCTGGCGGGGCTCCCGACGGAGGGCGTGCAGGGCACGGTGCGGGCGCTGTGGTCGGCGAAGCAGGCGGCGCTCCGGCAGGCGCTGGACCAGGCACCGGCGCTGATCGCGCTGGGGAACCTCCCGCCGGAACGGCAGGCGGAGCTCTTCGCGTCCCGGCGGCCGGGGACGGAGTTCCGGCTGCGCTGACCGGCGGGGGCGGACCGGCGGGGCCCACGGGCGGGGACGCACAGGCCCAGCCCGGCCCACGGGCGGGGACGCACAGGCCCGGCCCGGCCCACGGGCGGGGACCCGCGGTCCCCGGCACGCCCCGGTGTCCCGGGGGCGCCCGACGTGTCGGCATTCACCACCCGAAACCCGGAACGCGCTCCTCCATTCTCTGCGCCACCAGCGAAGACACCCTCCGGCCCGTGCTCCGCCGGCCCAAACCGTGGTTGCATCCCGAGCACCGAACCCGGCGGCCCACCGCACCACCCCGCGTCCCTTCGGTGGCAACGAACCACCCGACAGGAGCACGCCACCAGTGCGCACCATCTGCACCGAGATCACCATCGACGCGACCCCCGAGGAGGTCTGGTCGGTCCTCGCCGACTTCCCCCGCTACTGCACCTGGAATCCCTTCATCCGGGAAGCCGCCGGCGAGGCGGTCCCCGGGGAGCGGCTCACCCTGAGGATGTACCCGGAGTCGGGGAGGCCGACGACCTTCCGGCCGATCGTCCGGGTCGCCGTCCCCGGCAGCGAGCTGCGCTGGCTCGGGCACTTCCTCGTCCGCGGCCTCTGCGACGGCGAGCACTACCTGCGCCTGTCCGAGGGCCCCAACCGCACCACCCGGCTGGAACACGGCGAACGCTTCCGCGGGCTGCTGGTCCCCTTCCTCGGCAGGCTCCTGGACGGCACCGCGCGCGACTTCACGGCGATGAACGACGCCCTGCGCGCCCGTGTGGAAGCCGCCCGCGCCACGTCCTGACGCGCCCGGCGTGCGGCCCCCGGGAGCCCGACGTAGCGTCGGGCTCACCACCCCTACCCCGGAGGGCCGGGCATGATCCGCAACGCAATCGGCTCGCTCATGGGTCTGATCGGAGCGACGGCCGCCGTCTGGAGCCCCTTCCGCGCCTGGTACGACGGCCGCCTCGGGCGCGACTACCGGATCGAGGAGCTGTTCTCCGGCGCCGGCGTCACCGACGACGGGGCCGCGCTGCTGGGCTCGCTGCTGCTGCCGAACCTGTTCGCGGCGCTGCTCACCCTGCTCGCCGTCGTACGGCGCTCGCGGCTGCTGATGGCGCTCGCCGGGGTCGTCGTCCTGGGCTTCGCGGTGCTGTGGACGGTCCGCCAGGGCCAGGCGGCCGGCGGGCTGTCGGTCGGCGTCGAGGGCACCGGCATCGGCGTCGGCGTCGGCACCGCCTTCGGCGCGGGCGCGCTGCTCCTGCTGGCGGCGGCCGTCATGCGCGGCCGCCCCCGCCGCGCGCGGCGCGAGCTGCCCCACGACACGCTCGACCCGGCGGACCCGCAGCGCTGGACCCCGAGCCCGTCGCAGGACCACTGAAACGGCGGCGGCCCCGCACCCCGGCGAGGGGGGCGGGGCCGACCGGTGCGCGGAGGGGGGATCAGCCCTCGACGACGCCGGAAGCGGCGATCTCGATCTTGGCCCGGGTGGAGCCCGACGGGGTGCCCAGGGACTCGATCTTGTCGACGACGTCCTGGCCCTCGACGACCTCACCGAAGACGACGTGCTTGCCGTCGAGCCACGAGGTGACGACGGTGGTGATGAAGAACTGCGAGCCGTTGGTGTTGCGGCCGGCGTTCGCCATCGACAGCAGGTACGGACGGTCGTGCTTCAGGTCGAAGTTCTCGTCCTCGAACTTCGCGCCGTAGATGCTCTTGCCACCGGTGCCGTTGTGGTTGGTGAAGTCACCGCCCTGCAGCATGAACTGCGGGATGACGCGGTGGAAGCCGGAGCCGGCGTAGCCGAAACCGTTCTGGCCGGTGGCCAGCTGGCGGAAGTTCTCGGCCGTCTTCGGGACGACCTTGTCGAAGAGGCTGAAGACGATGCGGCCGGCGGGCGCACCGTCGATGGTGATGTCGAAGAAAACGTTGCTCATGGGTCCCATCCTGTCACTCCCGGTGCGGAACGCGACCCGGAGGGGCCACGGACCCGCCGGTCGGTCGTGCGCGCGAAGGCCCCCGCCGGGTCCGGCGGGGGCCTTCCGCGGTGTTCCGGGGGAGGTCAGCCGCCCGTCCGGGTGCCCGTGCCCTTCGCGGCGTCCAGGGCGTAGACGCAGCGGTCCTTGCTGCACGCGTACACCACGCCCGCCTCCGCCACCGGGGCGCCGGTGATCTCGCCGCCCGTCGCCAGCTTCCAGCGGAGCTGGCCGCCCGCCGCGTCCAGGGTGTAGAGGCAGTGGTCGGCCGAGCCGAAGTGGACGCGGCCGTCCGCGACCACCGGCGGGCCGGTGATCTCGCCGCCCGCCGCGAACCGCCACTTCGGGGTGCCGGTCACCGCGTCCAGCGTGTACAGGGCGCTGCCCGCGCCCAGGTGCACGCTGCCGTTCGCCACCAGCACCGGGTCCCCGGCGGGGCGCGGCTCGGTGGCGATGCGCCAGCGGTCCTTGCCGGTGGCGGCGTCCAGGGCGTAGACGGTGCCCAGGTAGTCGGCGAGGTAGACCCCGCCGCCCGTGACCGCCGGGCCGGGCGCGAAGGCGGGCGGGGCCAGGAAGACCGCCGGGGCCTCGAAGTGCCAGCGGACCCGGCCCGACGCCCGGTCGACGGAGAGCACACGGGTGCCGGCGGCGACGTAGACGTTGCCGTCGGGGGCCGGGGTCACACGGACCGGGACGTTGCCGCAGGAGGCCGCGTCGCCGACCGGGTACGACCAGGCCTCCTGGCCGGAGCGCGCGTCCAGCGCGCGCAGCCGGGCGTCCTGCCAGACGTAGACGGTGCCTTCGTGGAGGACGGGGGCCGCCTCCGGGGTCTCGAAGTCGGACTGGGCGCCGCTGAGCTCCCACAGCTTCTGGCCGTTGGAGGCCTCCCAGCCCTGGACCCCGCCGCCGCGCGTGGCGGTGATGACGGTGCCCCGCTCGGCGCGCAGCGCGTACACCCAGGCGTCGGCGTTCAGCCGCCACCGCTCGGAGCCGTCCTTCGCGTCGAGGGCGAACAGGGACGGCCCGTCGGAGGCGTGGATGCGGCCGTCGGCGACGGCCATGGACCAGGCCACGTCCCGCGTCTTGAACTGGCGCCGGCCGCTGCCGACGTCCAGGGCGTGCACCTCGAAGGAGGTGACGTACAGCAGGTCGCCCGCGACGGTCGGGGTGCCCCACACCTCGTTCGACATGCGGAAGCGCCACGGCCGCCAGCGCCCGCTGTCCGGCGACGGCCCGGGGGCCGGTACCGACGGGGTCGCCACCGGCGCCACGGCCGACGCCGGGGTGCCGGCCGGCGGGCGCACCCAGCCCGTCGCCGAGTCCGCGGCGGCGTGCCCCACCGGGGCGGAGGCCGTCGCGCGCGGCCCGGGCCCGATCGGCACCGGCGAACCGGCGAGCCGTACGGGCATCCCCGGCATCGAGGACACCGGCACCGGGGCGGCGCCCCGGACCGGAGCCGGGGCCGGCACCGGAGGCGGGGTCAGCGGCGGCCGGTCCGGGCGCGGCGGCAGGGCCTGGCCGGTCCGCGGGTCCACCCACGGGTCGGCGGCGCCGCGCGGGGGCCTGCGGTGCGTGGACGGGCCGGGGGGCGGCGCCGGGGAGCCCACGGGGGCCGGGGTGGTCCCCGTACGGTTGCCCGCGCGGCGGCTCTCGATCATCGCGACGGCCCGCTCCGGCAGCCACGCCGAGGCCGTCCCGCTGTCGTCGCCGCCGTCGAACAGGTGCGGGGCCAGCTGCGCCTGGAGATCGGCGGGGGTCGGGCGCTGGGTGGCGTCCATCTGCATGCAGGAGTCGATCAGCGGCCGCAGCTCGTCCGGCAGGCCCTCCAGGTTGGGGCCCTCGCGCAGCAGCATGAACACCGTCTCGACCGGGTTCGCCCCGTGGTACGGCGGGTGCCCGGTCGCGGCGAAGACGAGGGTCGAGCCGAGCGAGAACACGTCGCTGGCGCCCTTGACGCTGCGCGAGTCCTTCGCCTGCTCGGGCGACATGTACGCCGGGGTGCCGACGGCGACGTTCGTCATCGTCAGCCGGGTGTTGGACACCCCGCTCGCGATGCCGAAGTCGATCACCCGGGGGCCGTCCTCGACGACCAGCACGTTGGACGGCTTCAGGTCGCGGTGGACCAGCCCCGCGCCGTGGATGGACTGCAGCGCCTCGGCGATGCCGGCCGCGAGCCACCGTACGGCCTGGGCGGGCATGGGCCCGCACTCGTTGACGATCTCCTCCAGCGAGGGCGCCGGGACGTACGCGGTCGCCAGCCACGGCACCGCCGCACGCGGGTCGGCGTCGACGACGGCCGCCGTGTAGAAGCCGGACACGGCGCGCGCCGCCTCCACCTCGCGGGTGAACCGGACCCGGAACAGCTGGTCCTCGGCGAGTTCCGTCCGCACCGTCTTGATGGCGACCCTGCGCCCGGACGCCGACCGTGCGAGATAGACCAGCCCCATGCCGCCGGCGCCGAGCCGTCCCAGCACCTCGAAGGGGCCGATCCGTCTCGGGTCGTGCTGCGTCAGCTGCTCCACCACTCGCCTCCACTACCTCCCCGTACGGGCCCCTGCCGGACCCGCTTCCACCCGTGCGCGGCTGCCAAGCACGCGCGCACCGGTACGACCCGATTCTGTCAGGCCCGCGCCTGGTCCGGCCCCGGCTACGGGTGTGCGTTCGCGCGCGGCTCCGACAGGAGGGCGAACACGGCCCCTTGATTGTCGGCGACGACCGCGATCCGCCCGTACGGCGTGTCGAACGGATCGGCCGTGACGCGTCCGCCGAGCCGCTGCACCGTGGCGACGGCGCGGTCGCAGTCGGGGACGGCGAAGTAGACGAGGAAGTGCGCCGGCATGATCTCCGGGAAGGCGTCGGTGATCAGGCTGCGGCCCAGGACGGCGCTGTCGGGGCCGGGCGCGCTGCCGGGCGGGGACCAGACGCGGTACTCGACGCCGGTGTCGGAGTCGTCCTGGTCCTGGGGGACGTAGCCGAAGACGTTGGCGTAGAAGACGTCGACGGCGTCGCGGGCCCGCGTGTAGACCTCCGCCCAGCAGTACGTGCCGGGCTCGTCCTGGGCGTCGAAGCCGTGGTGGGTGCCGGGCTGCCACAGGCCGAAGACGGCCCCGCCGGGGTCGGCGGCCATCGCGGCGGTGCCGTACGGGCCGACGGGCTGCGGGTCCATCACCATCTGGCCGCCCGCGGCACGGATGCGGGCCGCGCAGGCGTAGGCGTCGGAGGTGTACAGGTAGACGCCCCAGACGGTGGGCATGCGGCCGTCGGGCTTGGGGGCGAGGGCGGCGACGTTGCGGCCGCGGCTGTAGGCCTGGGTGTAGTGGCCGTACTCGGCGCCGGCGGGGTCGGCGAAGGTCCACCCGAAGAGCTCGCCGTAGAAGCGCTTGCCCGCCTCGACGTCCGGGAGGGAGGCGTCGACCCAGCAGGGCGAGCCTTCCGCGAATGCGGCTGCGGCCATGGGGCGGGTTCCTTCCGTCGTGCGGGTGGTGCGGGTGGTGCGGGTCCTGCGGGTGGTGCGGGGTGGTGCGGTTGGCGCCGGGTCGGGTGGGTGGTGCGGGGTCGTGCGGGTGGTTGCGGCGGCGCCGGTGGTGCGGGGGTGCCGGTCGTGCGCGGTAGCTTGGTGGGCTTGTCCCGACAGCGGGTGTTTCATGCCCATGAGCCATGTTCCGCCCGAAAACTTGTCCACAGCCTGTTGATAAGACTATTCGGGGGATAGCGCCCGGTACGGCCGGGGCACCCCCGCCCCGCACGACGGCCGGAACCCGCCGCCGGAGCCCGCGCGAGGGGCCTCCGGGGCAGGTCGGCGGCCCCGTAACCCCATTTGCAGGCGGCCGAATAGCGCGCCGATCCCCCCTCGGTAAGCTGACGGCATGACAGGACAAGTACGCACCGTCGACGGGCGTGTCGCCGGCCGGCGCGGCCAGGCGACGCGGCAGAAGCTGCTCGACTGCCTCAGCGAGATGCTCAGCTCCTCGCCGTACCGCGACGTCAAGGTGATCGACGTCGCGCGCAAGGCCGGTACCTCCCCCGCGACCTTCTACCAGTACTTCCCGGACGTCGAGGGTGCCGTCCTGGAGATCGCCGAGCAAATGGCCACGGAGGGCGCCCAGTTGACGGCGCTCGTCGAGGGCCGCAACTGGGTCGGCAAGGCCGGCTGGGCCGCCGCCGAGGAACTCGTCGAGGGATTCCTCGAGTTCTGGCGGCGCAACGACGCGATCCTGCGGGTCGTCGACCTCGGAGCCGCCGAGGGCGACAAGCGGTTCTACAAGATCCGCATGAAGATCCTGAACTCCGTCACCAACTCCCTGACGGATTCGATGAAGGAACTCCAGGCCAAGGGCAAGGTCGACAAGGACCTCAGCCCGGCGGCGATGGCCGGCTCGCTCGTCGCCATGCTCGCCGCGGTCGCCTCGCACCAGAAGGGTTTCCAGACCTGGGGCGTCAAGCAGGCCGAACTCAAGCCGAACCTGGCCCTGCTCGTGCACCTGGGCATGACCGGCAAGAAGCCGACCAGGTGACGGCGGACCCCCTGGAGGGTCCGCCACAGCCCCGCCCGGCCCCGGGCACGCCCTCGGGTCGGACCGCGCCCCCGGGCCAGGCCGCACCCCCGGGCCAGACCGCACCCCCGGGTCAGACCGCGCCCGCGGTCAGCGCCGCTCCAGGCGGAACAGCCTGATCTCGCGCTCGATGCGCGCCTGGTACGTCGCGTACGGCGGCCAGAACTTCAGGACCGCCTGCCACGCCGCAGCCCGCTCGGCCCCCTCCAGCAGCCGGGCCCGTACGGCGATGTCCTGCCCCTGCCAGCTCACGTCCGCGTCCGGGTTCTTGAGCAGGTTCCCGGTCCAGGCCGGGTGGCCGGGGCGGCCGAAGTTGGAGCCGATCAGCAGCCAGCTCACGCCTCCCTCCTCCGGCATGCACGCCAGCGGCGTGGTGCGCGGCTCGCCCGTCTTCGCCCCCCGGGCGGTCAGGATCACCCCCGGCAGCATCCGGGCGCTGAGCATGACCTTCCCCCGGGTCAGCCGGTGCACGGCCTTGTCCATGGCGGGGATGAAATGCGGCGCGATCCTGGCGAAGAGGAGCGTCGAGGAGACCTTCTGCATCAACCTGACGCCGAGGGCCGTGGGAGCGGTGCGAGCGGCGGGAGCCATCAGACGGCCACCCTCTCTGGGGTCGCGGACGCGGAGGCGGACGGGTCGAAGAGGCCTGCGTGGTGCGCGGCGTGCGCGCGCAGGCGGTGGACGGGGCCGAAGAGCAGTTCGTCGGCGGCCGCCCGCTTGAAGTAGAGGTGGGCGTCGTGCTCCCACGTGAAGCCGATGCCCCCGTGCAGCTGGATCGCCTCGCCGGCGGTGTTCCGCAGGGCCTCCAGGGCCTGCGCGAGGGCGAGGCCGCTCTGTTCGGGGTCCCAGGCGGCGTAGTAGGCGGCGGAGCGGGCCGCCTGTACCTGCACGTAGAGGTCGGCGAGGCGGTGCTTGACCGCCTGGAAGGAGCCGACGGCCCGGCCGAACTGCTCGCGCCCGCGCACGTATTCCACGGTGCGGGCCAGGGCCCGGTCCGCCGCGCCGACCGCCTCGGCGGCGAGGACGGCGGCCGCGCCCCGCCCGGCGGCGGCGAGGGCCGGAAGCGGGTCGGCGGCGGCGGCGACTTCCGCGTCCGTGGACGGGCTTGTGGGGTGCGGGTGTGGGTGCGGGTGCGGGTCCGTCTGCGGGTGTGGGTGCGGGGCCGTGTGCCGGTCCGCCTCCCGGTCGCCGAGGAGTTCCGCCGCGACGTCCCGGAGCTGGACGCGGCCCTGGGGGCGGGTCTCGTCGAGGGTGGGCTGCCGGTGCCGTACGAGGCCGCGCGCGTCCTCCCGTACGAGGAACAGCAGGGTCCGGCCCCGGGCGAAGCCGCCGGTGTGCGCGGCGACGAGGAGCAGGCCCGCGCTGTGCCCGTCGAGCACCTGGGACACCTCCCCGTACAGCCGCCAGCCGTCCTCGGAGCGGCGCGCCTGGACCCCGCCGGCGCGGCCCCCGCCCGCCCAGTCACCGGGGGCGTTGTCGCCGGTCAGGGCGAGTGCGGTGGCCAGGGCGGGGCCGGGGACGGCCAGGGCGGCCGTCAGCTCCCCGGCGGCGAGCCGCGGCAGCAGGGCGGAGCGCTGCCCCTCGGTGCCGAGGGCTGCGATCAGCGGGGCGGCGAGGGCGGCGGTGGCCAGCAGCGGCGAGGGCAGCAGCGCGCGCCCGGCCTCCTCGCAGGCCAGCGCGAGGTCGCCGGGGCCGCAGCCGACGCCGCCGTACTCCTCGGCGATGGCGATGCCCGGCAGTCCGAGCTGCCGGGAGAGCTGCTGCCACAGCTCGCGGTCGTGTCCCGCGTCGGTGCGGACGGCGGCTTTGACCTCGTCCGGACCGCAGCGTTTGCCCAGGATCTCGCGCAGGGTACGGCGCATCTCGTCCTGCTCCGCGGTGAAGGCGGCATCCATCGTCGGGCTCCTCCCCGTTTCTGACGGGGCGTCATGTTAGGGCTGCGGGGACGAGATGCACAGGGGGCGGGGCCGGGACGTTCGGGTGCGCGGCCTAGCATCTGACGGTACGTCAGCTGTACGGTCCTCCCATGCCTGGACCCCTGTCTGGACCCCTGTCCGCACCCGTGTCCCCGCCCGCCGCCCGCCGCCGGGTCGCCGTGGTCGGCGTCGCCCTCTCGGACTGCGGCCGGGTCGACGGCCCGACCCCCTACGCCCTGCACGCGCAGGCCGCCCGCCGCGCCCTCGCCGACTCCGGCCTGGACCGCTCGGTCATCGACGGCTTCGCCTCGGCCGGCCTCGGCGTCCTCGCCCCGGTGGAGGTCGCCGAGTACCTCGGGCTCCGGCCCACCTGGGTCGATTCCACGTCCGTCGGCGGGTCGACGTGGGAGGTCATGGCCGCCCACGCCGCCGACGCCATCGCCGCCGGCCACGCCAACGCCGTCCTGCTGGTCTACGGCTCGACGGCCCGCGCCGACATCAAGGCCCGGCGGCGCACCTCGAACCTGTCGTTCGGGGCACGGGGACCGCTCCAGTTCGAGGTGCCGTACGGCCACACGCTCGTGTCGAAGTACGCGATGGCCGCGCGACGGCACATGCACGAGTACGGCACGACCCTGGAGCAGCTCGCCTCGGTGGCGGTCCAGGCGCGGGCGAACGCGGCGACGAACCCGGACGCCATGTTCCGGGACCCCATCACGGTGGAGGACGTCCTTTCGTCGGATCCGATCGCCGACCCCTTCACCAAGCTCCACTGCTGCATCCGCTCGGACGGCGGCTGCGCGGTCCTGCTGGCGGCGGAGGAGTACGTACCGGACACGGCGAAGGACCCGGTGTGGGTGCTGGGCACGGGTACGTCCGTCTCCCACACCACCATGTCGGAGTGGGACGACTTCACCGTCTCCCCGGCGGCGGTCTCGGGCCCCCAGGCCTTCGCCCGCGCGGGCCTCACCCCGGCGGACGTGGACCTCGCCGAGATCTACGACGCCTTCACGTACATGACCCTGGTGACGCTGGAGGACCTCGGCTTCTGCGCCAAGGGCGAGGGCGGGGCCTTCGTGGAGAAGGGCCGCCTGCTGAGGGAGGGCGAACTCCCGGTCAACACCGACGGTGGCGGCCTCTCCGCCTGCCACCCGGGCATGCGGGGCCTCTTCCTCCTGGTCGAAGCCGTCCGCCAGCTCCGTGGCGAGGCGGGCCCGGGCCAGGTCAGACGGCCGGACGGCCACCTCCCGGAGGTAGCCCTGGCCTCGGGCACGGGAGGCTGGTTCTGCTCCTCGGGCACGGTGCTGCTGGGGCGGTAGCCCCTGGGGCGGGGGTGCGGGGGCGGTACTCCTTCGGCCCGGGTCGGGGAGGGGCTGGGGGTTTCCCGTCAGTCCCATCGTCCTTCCGGGGCGGGCCGGCCTGTCAAGGGCGCTCCTTCGTCGCGTCGCTACGCGATGGCCTTCGGCCACCCTTGACAGACCAGCCCGCCCCGGAAAGCCGAAAGACTGCCGGGAAACCCCCAAAAGAACGGTCACGGGGCAAGAGGAGGAGGGACGGGCCCGTCATGGACGAGACGAGGGGCCGGGCCATGGCCGGCCGGGCATCCGGGCCCTCAGAGGCCATGATCCGGGACCGGTGGTGCTCTACCTGCACGGAAGGACGACCCGATCGGCCTGCGGACCACCCAGACGCGACAGATCGCTACGCGCTCCTCCCGGCTTGGCGTCCGACGACCGTCCGGGGCTTGTACCTGCACCAGAGGTTGATCAGAGCGGCGCGGGCAGCGGACAGGCGCGAAAGATCGCTACGCGCTCCTCCCGGCTTGGCGTCTGGCGGCCATCAGGGGCTGGTACCTGCACTGGAGGCCATCTCAACCGGGGGAACGGCTGCTCCAGGAGACCTCCCGCCGCACCCCACGCGAGAGCCGACCGGACGGTGCACGGTCAGCGGATCCCTTCGTCCATGAGGACGTAGAGCAGGGGGACGAGGGAGCCGCTGCTGACGATCTCGCGGCGGTCGATCATGCCCCGGACGTCCGCCAGGGGGATCCACTCGATGCGGTCCGACTCGTTCTTCTCGGTCGGCGGGCCCGCGTACGTGGCGCCGTCCGCGCGGAACAGGTGGTGCTGGGAGTCCGTGATGCCGGCCGCCGGTTCGGCGTAGACGAGGGGCCGCATCGGGCCCGGACGCCAGCCCGTCTCCTCCAGGACTTCGCGGGCGGCGGCCTCGCCCGGGGTCTCGTCCGCCTCGACGAGACCCATCGGGAGCTCCCACGCCCACGTGTCGGTGATGAAGCGGTGGCGCCACATCATCAGCACCTCTCGCCGGTCGTTGACGACGGCGGCCACGGCCAGGTTGCGGAGCTTGACGACGTGGTGTTCGAAGCGGCTTCCGTCAGGCGTCTCCACGTCGGCGAACCACAGGTTCAACCAGTGGTTCTCGTAGATCGGGCGCTCTCCGTGGATCTTCCACTGCATGGGCCCAGCATCGCTTATTGGTTTGCCGACCGTCAGCCCGCCCCGGTAGGAAGCTCACATGCTTACAGGCGGCAAGGTCGGGCTCAGAGCCCGGCACGATGACGACATCGACACCCTGCGGACCGAGCTCTACGACGACGTGGTCAACGGCTCACGGGCCGAGGGCGGCCCGTGGCGCCCGATCACCCCCGGCTCCAAGGACCCCCGGCTGGTGGTGGACGACACGAACCAGAACAGCGTCCCGTTCTCCGTCGTGGAGCTGGAAGGCGGCACCCTCGTCGGCACCGCGACCTTCTGGGGCATCGACACCCACAACCGATGCGCGCACATCGGGCTCGGACTGCTCCCCTCCGCACGGGGCAAGGGTTACGGCACCGACGTGGTGGCGACCCTGTGCCACTACGGCTTCGTCGTGCGCGGCTTCCACCGGCTGCAGATCGAGACCCTGGCAGACAACTCGGCGATGCTCCGCGCCGCCGAAGGCAACGGCTTCGTCCGCGAGGGCGTCCTGCGGTCCTCGGCGTGGGTGCTGGGCGAGTTCGTCGACGAGGTGATCCTCGGTCTCCTCGCCAAGGACTGGCCCGGGACGCCGCGCCTCTGACAGGTCGCCGGGAACTCCTCGGCATGATCCCCGAGGCCCGGGGACGAGACCGCCTTCCTGGAGTGGTCATCCGCCTGAAGGTGAACCGCCTCTACGGCACAGCCCTCGACATCGCCGGCCGAACGCCCCATGACCGCCGACGGCCGCCGAGCCCACCTGCAACCTGGACTGCTCTGATCAACCTCTGGTGCAGGTATCAGCCCCGGACGGTCGTCGGACGCCAAGCCGGGAGGAGCGCGTAGCGATCTGTCGCGTCTGGGTGGTCCGCAGGCCGATCTGGTCGTCCTTCCGTGCAGGTAGAGCCCCACCGGTCCCGGATCATGGCCTCTGAGGGCCCGGATGCCCGGCCGGCCATGGCCCGGCCCCTCGTCTCGTCCATGACGGGCCCGTCCCTCCTCCTCTTGCCCCGTGACCGTTCTTTTGGGGGTTTCCCGGCAGTCTTTCGGCTTTCCGGGGCGGGCCGGTCTGTCAAGGGTGGCCGAAGGCCATCGCGTAGCGACGCGACGAAGGAGCGCCCTTGACAGGCCGGCCCGCCCCGGAAGGACGATGGGACTGACGGGAAACCCCCAGCACCTCCCCCGACCCGGTCCGAGTGGACCCCGCCGCCCCCCGGCCCCCGGCCCGCAGACGTGGGGGCGGTCGCGCACCCACCCCGCCCGCCCCACCCCGCAGCCCCGCCCCCGCGCCCCCGGCCCGCGCTGCCCGCGCCGTGCGCGCCCCGGCGCGCGACCGGCGCGCCTGTTGCGCGCCGGGTCGGAGGGTGTCTTGTTATGGCTCCTGCGGTCGCCCCTCGTGCATCATTGACGCGGGTAGCTCTTCCTCCAAGTTTTCATCTGCGACCGAAATCCTTCTGCTTCAACCACCATTCTGGCTGCGGAGGTTCGCGATGGCGGTACGGACGCGCGTCCACCTCGTGCTGGTGCACGGTCTGTTCTCCTCCGCCAAGGTGTGGACGGCGTTCCACGCGCTCCTCACCAGTGACCCCGAGCTGGCCGGCTGGGTCAGCGTCCACCGCTTCGCGTACGACTCCCCCCTCGTGAGCGTGCGCCCCGACCGCCGGATCGCCGAGACCGACGACGTCGCCGACCAGCTCGGCACGTACCTGGAGACCGAACTCGCCGACGCCGAGCGGATCGTGCTGGTCACGCACAGCCAGGGGGGGCTGATCGTGCAGCGGTTCCTCGCCCGCAAGCTCGGGGCCGGGGAGGGCAGGGACCTGGCGCGCATCAGGCACTTCACGATGTTCGCCTGCCCCAACACCGGCTCCGGCTTCTTCCTCACCGTCCGCCGGTGGCTCAAGCTGTGGAGCCACCCGCAGGAGAAGCAACTGCGCCCCTTCGACCGGGCGGTGACGGAGGCCCAGCGCACCGTCCTCAGCTCCGTCGTCCACGCGCGGACGTACAGCGACAAGGAGTGCCCGATACCGGTGCGCGCCTACGGCGGCTCCTCCGACGAGATCGTGCCGCCCGTCGTCGCCCGCGGGGTGTTCCCCAAGGGCGGCGTGATCACCGCCGACCACTTCTCCATAGTCCAGCCCGCCGACCGCACCGCCGCCCCCTACCGGGCGGTCCGCGCCGCGCTGCTGGAGGCGGCCCGCGAGGAGCCGGCGCACGCGGGCGGAGTGGGGCCGCTGATGCCGCGCAATCCCGCCGAGGCGGCGGGCCGGCCGTTGCTGCCGCCGCCCGCCGCCGGGGAGCCGGACCTGGCGCCGTTCCCGCCCCCGCCGTACGGGCAGCTGGAGGAGGGCAAGCTGAAGGGGCAGGAGCGGCTGGCCCTGGTGGCGTCGCTGCTGTCGGACGAGGCCCGCCAGCAGGTCCACGTACTGTCGGGCCTCGGCGGGTCGGGCAAGAGCCGGCTGGCGCTGGAGGTCGCCGACCGGGCGCAGCGGACCGGGCTGCGGGTGTGGTGGGTGTCGATGCCGGAGCTGAGCCTGCGCATGCGGATGATCGCCCGTGACCTGGGGGCGCCGTCGATCACGGTGGAGCGGGCGTGGCTGCTGGGCACGGCCATGGACACGGTGTGGACGCTGCTCAACGCGTGCC
Source organism: Streptomyces sp. NPDC043896 (assembly GCF_056435605.1). Taxonomy (NCBI): domain Bacteria; kingdom Bacillati; phylum Actinomycetota; class Actinomycetes; order Kitasatosporales; family Streptomycetaceae; genus Streptomyces; species Streptomyces sp. NPDC043896. Next base: position 77,934 of record NZ_JBWKEE010000013.1, on the reverse strand, counting down.
CGGACCCATGGTTGCTGATCTTCGACAACGCGGACGACCCGGAGCGGCTGGGTCCGCGCGACGGGCAGGTCGCGGACGGCAACGGCTGGCTGCGCCGCCCGCAGAATACGAACGGCACGGTGCTGGTCACCAGCCGGGTGCGCCGCCAGCAGACGTGGGGCGAGGCCAGTGTCGTCCACCAGGTGGTGCCGCTCGGCGAGGACGACGGGGCTTCGATGCTGCTGGAGCGGACGGGCGGCCTGGGCGGGACGAACGAGGAGGCCCGGCGGCTGTCGCGGCAGCTGGGCGGGCTGCCGCTGGCGCTGCGGCACGCCGGTGACGTGATCAAGGCGGTCAGCGAGAGCCAGATCTCCCTGGACAGCGACATCCGGGACTTCGAGACCTTCGGCCGGGCGGTCGCCGCGCGGGTGGCGGCCGCGCCGGGCCAGGCGGGGCCGGACCTGAGCGAGCTGCTGGGCCGGGAGATCGTGGAGAAGGTCTGCGGGATCGCGATGGACCTGCTGAGCCGGCAGGAGCTGGCGCAGGCGGCGACCCTGCTGAAGGTGTTCGCCTGCCTGAGCATCGCTCCGGTGCCCTACCGCTGCCTGGTCAGCGTGCCGCTGCTCGGCCAGTCGCCGCTGTTCCCGGGGATCACCCAGATGCGTACGCACGTGGCCCTGGCGGGGCTGGAGGAGTTCGGGCTGGTGGACGCCTACCAGCGCGAGGGGGTCGCGGAGCGCGACCTGGCCCACGTGCTGACCCTGCATCCGGTGGTGCACGGGGTGCTGCGCGAGGACCGGGAGGTGCGGGAGCGGCCCGCGGACTACTACGGGCTGGCGGTGAGGATGGTGCTCCAGGCCGCCCACCTGCGCAATCCGGACCATCCGGCGAACTGGCCGCTGTGGGCGGCGCTGGCCCCGCACGCGCTGGAGGTGTCGCGGGCGTGCCTGCTGGGTGACCTGAAGCTGTCGGACCGGACGGTGCGCACGGAGGCGCTGGAGCTGGCGCGGCTGACGGCCCGGTACCTGATCGCGACGGGGCTGCTGGGGCCGGCGTACGACCTGGTGCTGCCGATGGTGGAGCGCTGCGCGTCCTTCGGGTTCGACATCGACGACCGGGAGATCCTGGGGCTGCGCCACGAGCAGGGACGCATCCATCTGGACCGGGAGCAGCTGACGGATGCGGAGCGGGTGCTGGCGCTGGTGGTGCGGGCGCGGACCCGGATCCTGACGGAGGACCACGCGGACACGCTGGCGAGCCGGCACAAGCTGGCGCGGGCGATCAACGAGCAGGAGGGGCGGGAGGCGGAGGCGGAGGAGATGCTCCGTTCGATCGTGGAGGCGGAGAACGAGGTGCGCGGCCCGGAGCACTACGACACGCTGGTGGTGCGCCACACCCTGGCGCGGACGATGCGTGCGCTGGGCCGGCACACGGAGGCGGAGGCGGAGGCCTGGCAGATCCTGGACATCAGCCGGCGCAACCACTGGCCGCCGTCGACGCCGGAGATCCTGCGGGTGCGGGAGACGCTGACGCACGCGCTGCTGGACCAGGGGCGTGCGACGGAGGCGGAGCAGGTGATCCGGGAGGCGCTGCGGGACGCGTCGCAGCCTCCGGATTCGAACATGGTCATGCGCTTCCGGTACACGTTCGTGCTGGTGCTCCTGGGGATCGTGGGGCGTACGCCCGAAGCGGTGAACGAGCTGAAGGCCCTGCTCCGGGACCTCGACCGGGTGGTGGGTCCGGAGCATCCGCTGTTAGGGCAGGCCAGGGATCTGATGGAGAAGCTGCGGCGGGAGTTGCCGGGCTGAAACCCTGCTCTTTTCATACCAGTTGGGCGGAACTCCGACGGCCGGTGCGGGCTTGCGCGTAGCCTGACGTTGCCTCACCCTGTGTGACGCGTCCCACACCGAAATGCGCGGAGGTCCGCCGATGACTGCTGTCCCCACCGATACGAACGACGACCAGTCCCTCAGATGGGGTGCTCCGGGCAGCGACCTGGAGCAGGAGCAGGCGGAGGTCGGCCGGCGGATCGCGATGGAAGCGCTGGAGGCCGGACGGCAGGCACTGGAGCTCGACGCAAAGACCGCGTTCCGCGCGACCAGCGGGACGCATCCCGGATAGGTGCCATTGTTTTCTGTTGTCTTTCCGACGCCGGGGGGCGATCGAATGACGTCAGGGCAATCCACAGGGCGAACCACTCAGAGTGCGTTACCGGCCCCACCGCACGATCCGTTCTTCCGCGCCGTGACCGCGCCGGCGTTCACCCACGAGCTGCTCGCCGGGCTGGCCGCCGGGCGGTACGCGGCCGTCCGGGTGCCTTCCTTCCTGCCGCGCGAGCGGTGTGACGAGGTGCTCGGCGCGCTGCGGCAGCAGGCGTTCGACTCGTACGGGAAGGCCCGCGTCGATCCGCCGGTGATGCGGTTCGGGGTGGGCGTCAGCGATCACATGGCGGACGGAGGGGTCGCCGACACCTACTGGAAGGCGCTGGAGGGGCACCACGAGGCCTGGCAGGGCCTCGGCCTGTCGTTCGATCCGTTCCGCACCAGCCGGGAGGCGCTCGCCGCGGCCTGGCCGGGCGGGGTGGCGGTGGGCCGGCGCGGCGGTGTGGAGATGGGCGACGGGGTGGCCCGGGAGCCGAACCAGGGCTTCCAGGTCCACTTCGACGACGCGCTGCGCGAGTACGACGGGGACCTGCTCGACGTGCCGCTGATCGGGCAGTTCGCGTTCAACCTGTACCTCAGCGTGCCGCCCGAGGGCGGTGAGACGGTGCTGTGGAGGCACCGCTGGCAGCCGGAGGACGAGGCGTACCGGCTGGCGGCCCGGTACGGGTTCGACGAGGCGGTGGTGGCGGGTGCGGAGTCGATCGAGCTGGCTCCGGAGGTCGGCGAGGCGCTACTGATCGACCCGCGGTTCTTCCACGCCGTGCGGCCGAGCCGCGGGGACCGCCGGATCGCGCTGGGGTTCGCGGTGGGCCTGGCCACTTCGGGGCAGCTGCTCACCTGGGCCTGACGGGCCCCGCCACCGGGGGGCGGGCCCGGCCCGTAATCGTCAACTTCCGTACACCGCACGGGTTTTGACGACGCGGTGACGGGCCCGCTACGTTCGGGTGATGGACCTGTTGCGCTACGTGGCCTTCAGCACCGACCCGCTGGGCGGGAACCCGGCGGGTGTGGTGCTGGACGCCACCGGCCTCGACGAGGCGACGATGGCCGCCGTCGCGGCGGACGTCGGCTACTCGGAGACGGCCTTCGCCGTGCCCCGCCAGGACGGGGCGATGGACATCCGGTACTTCAGCCCGCAGACCGAGGTGCCGTTCTGCGGTCACGCGACCATCGCGACGGCCGTGGCCCACGCCCAGCGGCACGGTGTCGGAGCCCTGCTGCTGCACACGCAGGCGGGCCCGGTCCCGGTGACCACCTCGGCCGGCCCGGACGGGGCCGTCGTCGCGACGCTGGTCAGCGTGGAGCCGCGTACGGAGCCCCTCGCCGACGCCGATCTGGCGGAGCTGCTGGCGGCGCTGCGCTGGTCGGCGGCCGACCTCGATCCGGCGCTGCCGCCCCGGGCCGCGTACGCCGGGGCCTGGCATCCGGTGATCGCGGCGGCGAGCCGGGAGCGCCTCGCCGACCTGGACTACGACATGCCCGCACTCGGCGCGCTGATGGCGCGGCGCGGCTGGGCCACGGTGGCGCTGGTGCAGCGCGAGTCGGCGGACGTCTTCCACGCCCGCAACCCGTTCCCGCCCGGCGGGGTGGTGGAGGACCCGGCCACCGGTGCGGCCGCCGCGGCCCTCGGCGGGTACCTGCGGAGCCTGGGGCTGGTGGAGGTGCCCGCCGTGCTGACCGTCCACCAGGGCGTCGACATGGGCCGGCCGAGCCTGATCACGGTGGGCGTCCCTGCGGACCCGGCGGCGGGCATCGAGGTGACGGGCACGGCGGTCCCGATCGCCTGAACCCCGCCCTGGCCCTGCCCTGGCCCTGCCCTGGCCCCCGCCTGGCCCTTGCCCCCGCCCTGGCCCTGGCCGCGCGGTGACCGGATGCGGGCGGGCGCGGCCGGGCGGTCACGCCGGGGCGACGCACCGGGCCGACACCGGGACCCGGCCGGTCATGCCGGGGCGGAGACCTCCAGGACGATTTCGATCTCGACCGGTGCGTCCAGCGGGAGGATGTCCATCCCGACGGCGCTGCGGGCGTGGCGGCCCGCTTCGCCGAAGACCTCCACGAGCAGTTCGCTCGCCCCGTCGACCACCCCGGCCTGACGGGTGAACCCGGGCGCGGAGGACACGTACCCGACGACCTTCACCACCCGGACCACGGACTCCAGCGGAGCGACCGTGTCGGCGGCGGCCAGGGCCGCCAGCGCGCACTGCCGGCTCAGTTCCCTGGCCCGCTCCGGCGACACCTCGGCCCCGACACTGCCGGTGGCGGTGAGCTCCCCGCCCGTGAGCGGGATCTGACCGGCGACGAAGACGTGGATGCCGCTGCGGACGGCGGGGACGTAGGCCCCTTTGGGGGCGCTCACCTCCGGCAGCCGTAACCCGAGCTCGGCAAGCCTTTCGCGGACGTCAACGCTCATGGCACCCCCTGGTGACCTCGACCTGACCTCGTCGGCACGCACCATCGTCCCACCGCCCGGGCCCTCTTGGGGCGGGCTCCGCGCTTGTGGCCCCTTGCGGGGTACGGGGCCGCACCGGTCCGGGGCGTCAGGCGGGCGGGTTCGCCCAGCTCCAGCCCCGCAGGGCGGGCTCGGCCAGGGTGGCGGCGAAGGCCGCGTGCGCGGCCTCGTCGGTGGTGCCGGGCGGCGGGGTCAGCCGCAGGGACACCGTCCCGCCGGGGAACTCGGGCGCGTACTCCCAGCCGGGCGGCAGTAACGAGATCAGCCGCACGGCCGCCAGTTCGGGCGCCGAGCCCTCGGGGCCGCGTCCGTCGGGGGCGACGACGAAGTGGTACGTGGTGGTGCGCATCGGAGCCTCCTGGCAGCTCATCGGGGGCCCGGCGCGAGGAACGGCAGACCGGGGCCAGCATCGCCCAGCGCGGCTTCCACCGCGAGGAGGACACCGGCCGTCCCCGTCGCCAGGTCGGCGGACAGGCGCAGCCCGTGGTCCCCGTAGAAGGCCAGGTGACCGTCGCAGCGCACCGCGTGCCAGCCGAGGGCGTCCAGGTGGCGGCGGACGCCCCGGTCGGTGGCGGCGGACCCGTCGTGCAGGTGGCGCAGGGCCAGCAGGGCGCCGGCCCGGCCGTGGAAGAGCCCGGAGTTCAGCATGAAGGACGGTCCGGCCTGCTCGCGCAGCACGTCCCGTGCCCGGAGGAACTCCGGGTCGGGCAGCAGGCGCGCCGCTTCGTGGAGGACGATGCCGAGGCCGGAGCCGCCGAAGGCCAGGAACGGCACCTTCCACGGGGCGTCGTCGGAGCCGGCGGGGTCGCCGGCCCCGGAGCCGCCCGCCTCGGCCCAGCCCGCCTCCGCGAGCTCGTGGCGCAGCAACTCCCCCGCCACGTGCAGGTACTTGGGGTCCCCGGTGGCTTCGTGCAGCCGGAGCGTGAGCAGGGCCCCGCCCGAGGCGCCGCGCAGCAGCCCGGGCCGGGTGCGGCCGGCGGAGCCGCCCGGGGCCTGGTCGGCGATGAGCGCGGCGATCCGGGCGGCCTCGTCGGTGTCGCCGAAGTGCAGGTGGGTCAGGCCGATGCCGGCGAGGCCCCCGAAGAGGCTGTGGTCGGCGTCCTCCAGCGGGGCCCGGCGGACCCGGTCCAGGACGGCGGCGGCCTCGTCGGCGCGGCCGAGCCGGTCCAGGGCGTAGGCGACGCCGCTCAGGCCGTCGTAGAAGCCGGGGCCCATGTCGGCGGTGCGGGCGGTGGCGTCCGTCAGCCAGGCCACGTGCTCGTCGGCCGGGGCATGGCCCAGTTCGGCGAGCGTCCACAGCACGCCGGCCGCGCCGTAGGCGAAGGTGGCGCCGCCGCCGGGCACGGAGAACTGCTCGATGTCGCCGGGGAAGAGCCGGTCCTCGCGCTGCGGGGTGGCGCTGGCCAGCAGGTCTTCGACGAGGGTGGTCCGCTGTGCGGGCCAGGTGGCGGCGGTGGGCGCGGTCCACAGGGGCCGCGGGTCGGTGTCGGGCAGCTGCCCGGGGTGCGGGTCGGGGCCGAGGTCGGCCAGGATCTGCCCGGCGTAGCCGTCGGGCACCGGGAAGTACTCGGTGACCAGGCCGATCAGCTGGTCCACCTTGGCCCGGGACCAGGTGGCCATGACGGTCAGCGGCAGGAACACGCCGAGCCGGATGCAGCCGAGGGCGTACCGGTCGACGGCGGTGCCCCTGTAGCCGGTGGGGGCGCGGAAGCCGGGGGCGCCGATGGCCTGCGCGGACTCGTCCTCGGCGGGGGTGGCGGTCTCCAGGTCGATGAAGGAGACGGTGTCGTCGGGCCGGACGAGGATGTTGTTGGGGTGCAGGTCGCCGAAGACGACGCCCCGGGCGTGCATGGCCTCGACGCCCCGCTCGACCTGGTCGACGATCTTCAGCGCCCAGTCGGCGTACGCGGCGTACGCGCCCTCGGTGTGGTCGTCGTTGACGAGCGGGTTGCGGGTGAGGAGTTCGCGGGCGAGCGGCTTGCCGTCGACGTACGCGCGGGCCAGGAACCAGTGCTCGTTGCCCTTGCGGTGGTCCACGACCGGCGGGATGCAGTCCAGTCCGGCGAGCTTCTCCAGCGCCCAGTGCTCCCGCTGGAGCCGGGCCACCGCGTCGGCGCCCTCCTCGTCCAGGCCGGCCAGCGGGCGGGCCTCCTTCAGCAGGACGGTGCCGCCGTCGCGGGTGTCGGTGGCCTGGTAGACGCCGCCGCCGTTGGAGAAGTGCAGGGCCTTCGTGGCGCGGAACGGGAAGTCCTGGAGGGTGGCCGCGTTGCGGGCGGCGAGGGCCTCGCCGAGGAAGCCGGGCAGTTCCACCCAGGACGGCGGCCGGAAGGAGGGGCCGCGCACGTCGGGCACCAGCCGGCCTTCGGGGTCCTCGATGCAGTGGACGAGCTCGCCGGTCTCGGAGCGGCCCAGCCGGGAGACGAAGCCGCCGTAGCGCACGTAGAGCGGGCCGGAGCGCCAGCGCAGGTCGCTGAGGATGGTGGGGCCGCTCTCCCCGTCGAGGAGGTCGCCGAGTCCGCGCAGGATCCGCTCCAGCTGGGCCTCGTCGCCGGGGTAGACGGTGAAGAACTTGCCGCTGCTGCCGCGGTCGCCGTACTTGCTGTTGCGGAGCTTGAGGATGCCGGCGCTGCGGATGAACTTGAAGGTGACCCGCTCGGCCACGCAGAAGTCCCAGACGAGGGCGAGGACGCGGTCGGCGTTCTCCAGGGTGGCCGACACGTGGATCTTCCAGCCCTGGCCGGGCAGCAGGGTGTCCGGCGGGGTCATCAGCAGCCAGTGCGTGTTGTCGGTGCGGGTCCAGCCCTCGGGGAGGGGGCCGGTCACCGCCGGGAAGACGCTGGCGTCGGCGGCGGCGGTGGCCTGTACGTCGTAGAACGGATTGCCGGGCTGGCAGTAGTTCATGTAGCGAAGGTCCATGGTGCGCTCCGTTCATGACAGGAGGGACGGGAAGGAGAAGGCGGAGGGGGCGCTACCGGCGCCAGAGCGGGGCGACGTACTTGACGTACAGCCACTCGCCCAGCGGGAGTTCGCCGAGGTCGATCCGGGCCGCTCCGACCTGGTCGGCGGGGGCCTGGCCGACGGTCAGCGGGAGGCTGACGACGGGCATGCGGACCGGGGTGGCGGCGACCGGGAAGAAGGCCGACATGGGTGCGGTGGTCTCGGTGCGGGTCGTCGCGGCAACGGTCGCGGTGCCGGTCTGCTCGGTGGTCATCAGTCCGGCCCGGTAGAAGCGGACGGCGGAGTCCGGGCGGACGGACGACAGGTCGGCGGTGTTCGGCAGGACCAGGTCGACGCGGCCCCCGTCGTGGGCGACGTATCCGGCGGCGACGGTGTACGGGGCCTTGACGAGGCCCAGCGCGGCCCCGGCGGCCCCGGTGAGGAACACGGCCGCGGCGATGACGCGCCACAGCGGGGCGCCGGCCGTGCGGCCTTCGGAGATGAGCTTGGTGAAGCCGAGGCCGAGGCGGTAGACGAGGTAGCAGACGGCCGTCAGGACGGTGCTGGTGCCGACGGCGCCGAGCCGCTGGAGCAGGTCGGACCAGAGGGTCAGGGCGCCGGCGATGATGTAGAGGGGGAAGGCCATGCAGGCCAGTCCGAAGGCCACCGTCCAGCGCCGGCCCGGGAGTTCGCGGGTGTAGCCGCGGCCGCCGAAGAGGATCCGGGCGAGGGAGCGGCGGGCGTCGGTCATGGCCCGGTCGCGCAGGTGCGGGACGTCGAGGTGGCTCATGAGGGCGATGTAGCCGTCGAGCTTCACGAAGGGCAGCAGGTTGACGATGCCGCTGAAGTAGGTGGCGACGGCGAAGACGATGACGGCGTCGCGCAGGTCCGAGGGCGCCGTGAACAGGGCGGTCAGGGCGGCGGCGCCGGCGATCACGGTCTGGGTGGCGATGCCGGCGAGGGCGACCCGGACGCGCTGTTCCTTGCGGGAGAGCCGCCAGCCGTCGGAGACGTCGCAGAAGAAGGCGGGCGACATGTAGAAGAGCATGAAGCCCATGCGGCTGGGCCGTCCGCCGTAGTACGTGAGGACCGCACCGTGGCCGACCTCGTGGACGGCGGTGGTGGCGAGGACGCCGACCATCACGCCGAAGTAGGCGAGGAAGGGCAGCGGCCGGCCGAGCGCCGCGTCGACGTCGGGGGCCATCAGCGCGAGGGCGAGGATCCCGCCGAGGACGAACGCGGCGGCGACGGCGGCCGAGGTGCGGCCGGCGAGGAGCCGGATCACGGGGGCGAGGCGGGCGAGGAGCCGCTCGGGGTGCAGCACCGTGAACTGGAGGGTCATCGGCGGCACGAAGCGGAACCAGGTGCTTCGGCGTTCGGCGGGCTCGCCGTCGTCGAGGACCTTGGAGTCGGCGAGCTTGTGCACGGCGGTGCCGACGTGCTGCGCGGTCCACGGCGGGCCGAGGACTTCGGCGAGGCCGGTGTGGTCGAGGGTGCCGTCCATCGCCCGGACCAGGCGCGCCATGTCGGGCTGGAGGCGGAAGTGCCGGTGGTTGCCGCGCTGGAGGACCCAGGGGGCGCCGCTCTCGATGGGCTCGTGGATCTCCACGTTCGCGGCGAGGCGGGGGCGTTCCAGGAGGGCGGGGTCCAGGTCGTCGGCGCCGGTGGCGGCCCGCTGGGTGGCCCGCCCGGGGGCGGCCTTCCGGAGGAGCGTGTTGGTGGACATGTGTGGATCACCCCTGGATGACGTCGCGGGAGAGCAGCAGCCGGCGGGCGGCGGTCCCGGCGGCGGCGAGCCAGCCGGCGAGGACCAGGAGCGCGAGCGGTACGGAGAGCAGCTCGGGCTTGCCGTCGAGGTAGACGGAGCTCATCGCGATGGTGGGCAGGTAGGCGGCGGCCTTCGGGGCGATCTCCTGGAGGCCCGGCTCGACGAGGAGGGTCAGGGCGATGACGGTGACGACGGTGGCGAGCTGGCTGCGGATGATCCAGCCGAGGAGCGCGCCCCAGGGGGCGGCGATCACGTTGACGGTGATCACGCCGAGGACGATGCGGGTGGTGTGGCCGGTCCAGTCGCCCTCGTAGCCGAAGTGGCCGGGGAGGGTGAACGCGCACAGCACGGCGAGGGCGGCGGCGAGGAGCCCGTTGAGGAGGCCCGCGGCGGTGGCGACGAGGGCCTTCGCGGACAGCAGCCGCAGCCGGCCGCCGCTGAGGAGGACGGAGCGGGCGATGGCCCCGGAGTGGTACTCGCGGGTGACGAGGATGCCGCCGAAGACGGCGGACATCAGGAAGGTCATCATCCACGCCTGGGCCATGTCGTCGGTGACGGCGGCGGCGGTGGTCTTGCCGAGGGCGATGGCCTCGTCGCCCGTGGAGGCGTAGCCGAAGCAGGTGAGCAGGGACATGAAGATCCCCGCGGTGGCGAGGACCAGCCAGGTGCGGCCGGTCCGGGCCTTCATCCACTCGCCGGCGAGGACGTTACGCATGGATCGGCCTTTCGGTGCGCGCGGCGGTCTCGGCGTCCCCGTCGACCAGCGAGAAGAAGCGGTCTTCGAGGCGGTGGGCGCCGTCGGAGGTGAGTTCGGCGAGGGAGCCGGCGAAGCGCAGGGTGCGCTGGATGACGACGACGTCGTCGACGGTCTGCTCGACCTCGGCGAGGAGGTGGCTGGAGACCAGGACGGTGCGGCCTTCGGCGGCCAGGGCGCGCAGGGTGTCGCGCAGCCAGCGGATGCCGTCCGGGTCGAGGCCGTTGGCGGGCTCGTCCAGGACGAGGAGTTCGGGGTCGGCGAGCAGGGCGGTGGCGAGGGCCAGGCGCTGCTTCATGCCGGTGGAGTAGCCCTTGGCGGCGCGGTCGGCGCCGTCGGTGAGGCCGACGCGGTCCAGGACCTCGTCGACGCGGGAGGCGGGGACGCCGAGGGTGCGGGCCCAGATGCGCAGGTCGCGGCGGCCGGAGGCGCCGGGGGTGGGGCCGATGCCGTCCATGCAGACGCCGACGCGGCGGGCGGCGTCGGGGAGTTCGGTGTAGGGGCGGCCGAAGACGGTGGCGGTGCCGGAGGTGGGACGGACGAGGCCGAGGAGCATGCGCAGGGAGGTGGACTTGCCGGCGCCGTTGCGGCCGAGCAGTCCGGTCACCCGGCCGGGGCGGACCTCGAAGGTGACGTCCTGCACGGCGGTGAACGGGCCGAACTCCTTGGTGAGGCCCGAGGCGCGGACGACGCCGGCGGCGCTCATCGCTTGTCCGCGGCGACGTTGGCGCCGACCTTGGCGGCGCAGACGACGAGGCCGAGGCCGATGACGGTCATGACGGCGACGAGTGCGGCTCCGGTCAGCTGCGCGTTGGCGACGGCCAGTGCCAGCGCGAGCAGCGCGGCGGTGGTGCCCAGCTGGCCGTTCGTCCCCTTGCGGGGGGTCTCCTTCGGCATGGTCCCTCTTCCTTCTGGTCTGTGCGTGTGGTGCGTGGTCCGGGTGCGGGGGCCCGCGGCGGTGGCTTTCGCCACCGCCCCGGGACCGAGTCACCCTGGGGGACCGGCGGTCCGGTCCGCTGTGATCGGGGCAGCCGGTGCGGCTGCCGGTGCGATCAGGTGGCGAGCGTGGCGCTCGCGACGGCGACGCCGCTGATGACGAGGCCCTGCTTGAAGCCGGACCAGAAGCCCGGGGCCTCCATGGCCTCCAGCTCCTGCATGCCGAGCTCCAGGTTCTCGGTGACGATTTCCTGCTTCAGGACGTCCTGCATGGGGTTCTCCTGTTTCCGTGTGTGTCGTGCTCGGTGGGTGTGCGGGGTGTACCGCCGGGTGCGGTACGGGCTTCTCAGGTGGCGATGAGGGCCGCGGAGGCGACGTACGAGCCGTAGCCCGCCGCCGAGGTGACGACCACGCCGGCGCTGACGCCGATACCGGTCCACCAGCCCGGGGCCTCCATGGCCTCCAGCTCCTGCATGCCGAGCTCCAGGGCGGGGAAGGTGTCGTTCGCGAGGTTGTCCTGCATGGGACGTGCTCCTGTTCCGTGTGGGTGGTTCAGCGGGACGTGCGGGATGTCGTGCGGGATGCGCGGGGTGTACCGCCGGGTGCGGTACGGGCTTCTCAGGTGGCGATGAGGGCCGCGGAGGCGACGTACGAGCCGTAGCCCGCCGCCGAGGTGACGACCACGCCGGCGCTGACGCCGATACCGGTCCACCAGCCCGGGGCCTCCATGGCCTCCAGCTCCTGCATGCCGAGCTCCAGGGCCGGGAAGGTCTCGTTCGCGAGGTTGTCCTGCATGAGAGGTACTCCTGTTCCGTAGGTGTTGATCAGGGCGTGCTCTGTGCGTGCGTGGGATGTGCTCTGTGGGAGGCGTGCTCCCGTCCGCGCCTCGCGGCGGTGCCTGCGGGTGCGGAAGTCTGCGAGGGGGTCAGGCCGCGGCGGCGTCGGCCAGCAGGCCGTACACGTCGTCGGTGCGCAGGCCGCCGAGCATCGGCAGTCCGGCGCCCCAGGCGCGGACGGTGCGGTGCGCGATCTCGGCGAGCCGGTCGGGGCCGGCGTCGATGCCGCGGTCGATGCCCCAGGAGTCGACGAGGGCTTCGATGCCGGCCGCCGGGTCCGCGGGGAGAGTGGCCGGGTCGGTGGCCCGCAGCCGGGACCACAGGCGGTGGAGCCGTTCGGCCGAGCCGAGCCGCGCCTCGCCGGCGCAGACGGCCCGCCACAGGTGCGGCAGGATCGCCGCGACCGCGGTCATCTTGCGCACTCCGAGGGCGGAGGACAGCTCGTTGGCGATGAGCCAGCCCTTGACCGCGTACAGGTCGCGGCCGAGGTGGGCCCATTCGGCGTGGCTGAGGCCGCTGAGCTTGGCGATCTCCAGCCGCAGCCGGTCGCCGGTGGGCCGGCCGGCACGGCGCGCGTCGCGCACCTCGTGTCCCAGCAGCACCAGCCGTTCGGCGATGGTCTCCACCAGCGCGTCCTCGGTGGGCAGGTCCCCGTGGTCGCCGACGTACGGGCTGACCACGCGGTGCAGTGCTTCGAGGACCCCTTCGGCGACGAGTTCGTCGTCGAGGGTGCCGGTGGCGAGCGGGTCCAGGACGGCCGCCGTGGGCCGCAGTGCGGTGCCCATCACCAGCCGCTTGCCCCGCAGGGGATAGGCGAGGCAGGCGACTCCGCTGGACTCGGTGCCGGTGCCGACCGTGGTGGGTACGGCGACCAGCGGGAGTCCGCGCCGGGTGGAGGGACCGAGGACCAGCAGTCCGCTGCGCTGCGGCACCGTGAGGCGGGCGTACGCGTCGGAGTTGGTCCGGATCAGGGCGGCCAGCTTGGCCTGGTCGAGGAGGGAGCCCCCGCCGATCCCGACGACCAGCTCGGCTTCCGCCAGCCGGCCGGCGAGCGCGGCCACCGATTCCAGGTCGCCGGGGCCCGACAGCGCCAGCACCGTCGTCTCGTACCGGTACCCGGCGAGCAGGGCGCGGATCCGGGCCGTGACCGGGGCGGTGGCGACCGCCTCGTCCACGAGGACGGTGATCCGCCGCTCGGGGCGGCCGGTGAACCAGGCGCCCAGACTGTCGCAGCCGATCAGCTGCTGGGCCGGGGCGTGCCAGCCGGCGCTCACGCCAGGGCCTCCGCGGCCGTGGGCTCCACGGCCGGGGCGTCCGCCGCGGCCGGGGCGTCCGCCGCGGGGGTGGCGTCCGCCGCGGTCGGGGCGTCCGCCGCGGGGGTGGCGGTCCGTGCCAGGTGGAGGTCCAGTCCGGCGGTGACGCGGGCGAGCAGTTCGGTGAGTTCGGCGTCGGTGTAGGTGAGGGCGGGGAAGAGCTGCACCCCGTTCACCCCGGGGTGGACGATGGCGCCGGCGTCCCGGATGGCCCGGACCAGGGCGTGGACCTGGTCCTGCGGGAAGGGGGTGCCGTCCGGGTCGCACAGCCGGACGGAGCGGAAGCAGCCCACGCCGGTGGTGGCCGCCACCCGGGGGTGGGAGGCGACGAGCGCGTCGAGTTCGGTGTCGAGGCGGGCCGACAGCCTCCGGCCGAGGGCGACCGCGTCGAGGCGGCGCATCTCGTCGAGGGTGGCGGTGATGGTGGCGCAGGTGACCGGCGTTCCGGCCTGGGTCTCGCCGTGGGTGAGCATGGCGCCGGCCTCGGTGAAGGCGTCCGCGACCTGCCGGGAGGCGATCACGACGGCGGCGGCGCTGGTGCCGTTGGTGAGTCCCTTGGAGGAGACGAGGAGGTCGGGCTGTTCGGCCCACTGCTGGGAGGCGAAGAGGCTGCCGGTGCGGCCGAAGCCGGTGGCGACCTCGTCGGCGACCAGCAGGAAGCCGTGCTCGCGGCGCAGCCGCAGCAGTTCGGTGAGGTACTCCTCGGTGAGGGGCACGGCGCCGCTGCCGAGCACCGGCTCGACGACGACGGCGGCGATCTGGCCGCCCTGGCGGGCCATCAGCGCGTTCAGCTCGGCCGGGTCGTTGGGGGCGACGTGGCGGACGAACCGCTGGTCGACGCCGTAGAGCTGCTGGCCGAGGTCGTCGCCGGTCAGCGCGAAGCTGCCGAAGGTCAGTCCGTGGTAGCTGCCGCGCAGGCCGACGACCACCTTGCGCTGCGGCTGTTCGCGCAGGGCGTGGTAGTGCCGGGCGACCTTCATGACGAGGTCGTTGGCGGCGCCGCCGGAGGTGGAGAACAGCACCCGTGCGTAGTGTCCGGGGCCGGCCGCTTCGACGAGGGCCTCGGCGGCGCGCCGGGCGTGGGCGTTCTCGTAGCGGAAGACGGAGAGGTACGAGGCTTCGCGGAGGGCCTGCGCGGCGGCGCGGGCGATCTCCTCGTTGCCGTAGCCGAGGTTGGTGTTCCACAGGCCGCTGGAGCCGTCGAGGAGTTCGCGGCCGTCGGCGAAGCGGACCCGTACGCCGTGCGCGGAGACCGCGCAGATGTCGTCGCGGCCCTGGTCCTGCGGTGCGGTCAGGGACGGCCACAGGGGGTGGTGGCCGGGGGGCGTCGCGGGGCCGTTCGCGGGGCCGTTCGCCGTTTCGTCCAGGGTCTCGTTCACGGGGTCACCTCCGTTTCCAGCAGTACGTCGTGGTGGCGCTCGCCGACGGCGGGCAGCGGGTGCCGGGACAGGACCGAGAACCCGGCGGCGGCCAGTTCGGCCTCCAGGAGTGCGGCGGGCAGCACGCCGATGGTGGTGGTGCACACCTGCACGGGGCCTTCGTCGCCGAGGACGGCGGGGAAGAGCGTGACGGTGCGGCTGCCGGAGTCGGGCGTCCAGTGCTCGAAGAGCCGGTAGGCGCGGCCGCTGTCGGTGACGATCTCCATGTCGACCTCGGCGGCGCCGGCCCCGGTGCCGGTCATGTCGACCGTCGAGAGCAGGAACCTGCCGCCGGGCTCCAGGTGTTCGCGCACCGCCCGGTACAGGCCCGTGCGTCCCTCGGCGTCGAGCAGGGAGATGGTGGTGGTGCCGAGCACGATCGCGCCGAAGCGGCGGCCGAGGTCGAAGTCGCTCATGTCGGCCCGGACGGGCCGGCAGCGCTCGCGCAGGGCGGGCGGCGCCGCGGCGAGCCGTTCGTCGAGCAGCTCCAGCATGTACGAGGAGAGTTCGAGGGCGGTGACCTCGCGGCCCAGCGCCAGCAGGGGCAGGGTCAGGCGTCCGGAGCCGGCCGCCAGGTCGAGCACGTCGCCCGGGATGCGGCGGACCAGGGCGAGCAGCTCGCGCACCTCGTGGGTGCCGGTGCCGGCGAGGTCGTGGTAGACGGTCGCGCCGACCTCGTCGTACAGGTCGCGGAGCACGGCCCGCCCGCCGAGGGAGGCCAGGAGCTCGCCGGCGCGTCCGGGGACGTCGGCGGGGGTGGGGAGGCGGTGGCCGGCGTCGGACATCGGCTTGGTGGTGGTGGTCGGCGTCGTCATCGGCGTCGTCATCGCCGTCGTCATCGTCGTCATGGCGGTCAGTGCCCCGCCGTCACGAGCTCGCCGGAACGGTCCGCGAGGAGAGCCGCCGGGCCGCCGGCGGCCGCGCACAGGGTGATCCCCGCGTCCTCGAAGTACGTACGGACCTGCTCCAGCCCGGCCCGGTCCGCGTAGTCGGCGCCCGCGTCCACCGAACCGGCGACCAGCAGCACCTCCGCGAGGGCGGCGGCGACCGGGTCGAGGCCGAAGGTGCGCCCGCTCGCCGGGTCGTGGACGAAGGCGTGCTCGCCCGACCACAGCAGCAGCGGGAGCAGCGCGTCGGTCGTGTCGGCGGCGGCAGCGGCGGGGACCGACGCCGCGGCGGCGCCCAGCCGTCCGCCGAACCCGGAGACGCGTACGTCGGCGGCCAGGCCGCGGGCCCGCAGGTCGCGGACGGCTCCGACGGCGGCGAGGTAGCGGCCGAGCCAGGGGCGTTCCGCGTCCGGTCCGCCGTCGGCGGCGCCGGCGGCGGCGGCGCCGTCGAGGAGCAGGCGGGTCTCCAGCTGCTCCATCGTGTCCTCGCCGAGGACGCCGAGCCGGGTGCCGCCCGGGGCGGTGGACAGGACGCCGTCCCGGTCGGCGTACAGCCGGCGGCGGGGGCCGTCGCCGGCCGTTCCCGCGCCGAGGGCGGGCAGGTCGGCGAGCTGGATGACGGGGTTGGTGAGGAAGTCGGGGAAGGCGCCGGTCTGCCGGGCCTGGTCGGCGTCGGCGAGGTAGGCGTCCCGGTCCATGTCGTCGGCGACGCGGATCAGCGTCGGGCCGACCACGGACATGTAGGCGCTGACGCCGTAGTTCTGGATCTGGAGGTAGAAGTCCGTGCCGAGGGAGGCTTCCAGGCCGGGCTCGCTCAGCGAACCCTCGTAGCCGGCGAGGACGGGGCCTTCCGGGGTGTCCGTGCCGTCCGCGGGGTGGCCGGGTACGAACACCACGGAGTGCGGGCCGACGAGATCGGAGTCGAGCAGCGCGGAAAGGTGGTCGGGATTCTCCAGGACGACGGTCGCGGAGCCTGTCGCGGAAAGTTCCGCGCCGGGCTTTCCGGTACCCCAGAGCATCAGATGCCGTTTGATTCCCGCCATGACTCCCCCTTCAAGGAATGCGAGGCAAAACAAAGCGATTCGGTGGACGCGGTGGACGCGTCGGATCGACTCCGGACCGAGCCGGGTCGGGGCATGCCGGACCGGGGCCCGGCCGTGCTGCGGCCGGACCCGGACGGTGCCGGGTTCAGGCCAGGGCGGACAGAATCGTCCTGAGTTCTTCGGAGGCCGCCTGCGGGCCGTGGCAATTGGCCACGCCGGTGACGTTGAGGACGACTTCGTCGACGCCCGCTTCCTCGTACTCCTTCAGCTGTGCGACGAGTTCCGTGATGTCGCCGCCGAGGAATCCGCGCCCTTCGACGAGGGCGCGCGCGTCCAGCTCCCGGTCCGTTCCGGTGATGCCGATCCCGGCCTTGCGGAGCATGTCGATGTAGTGCGGGAGTGCCAGGTGCGCGGAGTTGCTGGCCAGCGCGGTTTCGGCGGCCGTGCGGCCGTCCCGGGCGAGGGCCAGCGGCACCATCGCCGTCAGCCTGGGCACGGGCCGGCCGGCCTTCGCCGCGCCCTCGCGCAGCGCCGGCAGGACGGTGTCCCGCAGGTAGGAGGCCGGGGTCAGCCAGGTGATCGCCACGTCGGCGACCTCCCCGGCGAGCCGGGCCATGGCGGGCCGCAGCACGCCGAGCCCGATCTCCACCGGGGCGGAGGGGTAGGGCGCGAGCTGCGCGTCGCAGGTGACGTACTCGCCCGCCATCCGTACGTTCTCCCCGGCCAGCAGGCCGCGCACGGCCGTCAGGTACTCGCGGGCCGCGGTCAGTGGACTGCGGTACGGGGCCCCGCGCAGGGCCTGCTGGAGGGAGGGCGCCCCGGGTCCGAAGCCGGCGGTCACCGGCTGCCCGGTGGCCAGGGCCAGCGAGCGGGCCTGGAGCGCGGCCTCGTAGGGGTGGCGCAGCGGCATGAGCGTCACGCCCAGCCCGGTGGGGACCCGGAAGCCGGCTCCCGCGGCGTGGACGAAGCCCTGGTGGGGTTCGACCATCAGGGACTGTCCCTGCCAGAGCCGGTGGGCGTGGGTCCAGTGGACGAGGCCGGCGTAGGGGAGGATCTGTTCCGGGCGGGTCGGCAGGAACGGTATGAGTACCGAGTACGCGGTCATGGTGTCGCTCCCCTCTCTTCTTCCTCGTTCTGTCGTTGCCGCCGGTTAAACCCAGTCGAACGTTTCGCGCCGGTCAACGGGCGGCTTGCCCTTGCCGCCGCACTTCGAGAAGTCGAAGTCCTCGACTTCCACCACGGAGAGGAAGCAGCGGGCCTTGTCCGCGGCGGCCGGAGCGGACGCGGTGAGCGCGTCCTCGGCCGGCGGGTGGATGAAAGGCCCGGAGAAGGTCAGTCCGGCCGCGACCGCGAATCCCGCGATGACCGAGGCGATTCGGGTGCGCCCGCCGAGCTGGTTCTTCTTCATCGTTTCCCCCTGTGTGGATCGCCGTTGTTCCGACACGGAGAACATTGCCGAAGATGCGAGTCGCGTTCGAGTGATTCCGGACGCAGCTTCCTGCGTCGGTGTGTGCAACAAGCTGCACGGATGGTGGAACCAAGAGCGGTGGGAACGCTTCCGTTACCCATGGTCAGCCGGTGTCCTCGTTCGTATGATCAGCCCACCGTGCTGACCACACGGGGCACCATCACAAGGGGGAACCATTGCGCGCCGGAAGCCTCATCCACCTGGGGATGT
Organism: Streptomyces sp. NPDC043896; assembly: GCF_056435605.1. Lineage (NCBI taxonomy): Bacteria > Bacillati > Actinomycetota > Actinomycetes > Kitasatosporales > Streptomycetaceae > Streptomyces > Streptomyces sp. NPDC043896. The sequence continues at coordinate 59,774 of NZ_JBWKEE010000013.1, read as the reverse complement.
CAGCCGAGGACGAAGACCTGTACAGATGCCTGCTCCGCCTGACGGAGGGCACGCCCCCCGTACTGGCCGAGCACCTCGGGGTGCCGGAGCCCGAGCTGGAGGAGTGGCTGGCGCGGCTGGAATCGATGGAGCTGACCTCCCTGGCCGACAACGGCAGCATCCGGCCGGCCCCGCCCGCGATCGCCGTGCAGCGGCTGATCGACCTGAGGCTGCGGGAGCTCCAGGAGGAGCTGCGGCGGGTGGCCGCCGAGCAGCGGGTGGTGGAGTCGCTGCTCGCGGAGCGGGACGCGGTACGCCCGGCCCCGCGCGAGGCGTCGGAGCGGCCGGCGATCGAGCGGGTGGAGGGGACGCCCAACGTCCGGGCGGTGATCGACGAGCTGACCTTCTTCACCCGTGAGGAGGGGCTGACGACGCAGCCGCACGGGGCGCTGAGCCCGGCCAGCATCGAGGCGTCGCGGCCGCTGGACGCCCGGATCCTGCGGCGGGGCATCAAGATGCGCACCATCATGCGCCCGGCGGCGGTGGAGGACGCCCCGACGCTGGCCTACCTCCAGGAGATCTCGGCGATGGGGGCGGACATCCGGATCTCGGACAAGCCGCTGGAGCGGATGCTCGTCTTCGACCGGGCGGCCGCACTGACCCCGATCGACCCGCAGAACCCGCGCCTGGGCGCCCTGGTGATCCGCGAGACGGGGCTGGTGGCGAACCTGGTGTCGCTGTTCGAGCGGATGTGGTCGGACTCGGTTCCGCTGGCGGAGGCGGTCGCGGCGCGGCAGGGCCCGGAGGGCGGGCTGAGCGAGATCGAGCGCACGGTGCTGGCCACCATGTACCAGGCGGAGAAGGACGAGAGCGGGGCCCGCGAGGTCGGCGTCTCGGTCCGCACGTACCGCAAGTACGTGGCGGACCTGATGCACCGCCTGGGCGCGACGAACCGCTTCCAGGCGGCCCTCCTGGCCCGCGACCACGGCTGGATTTGACACCCCTGGCCTGGGCCGGTGCGGGACGGCCCCGTCCGCCGACGGGGTCGACCACCGGCTCCTCGTCGTCCTCGTCGCCGTCGTCGCACGTCTCGGTCCCGGCATGGAAGGCCCGCAGCACCCGGCGCGTCCCGCCGGGCTTCGGGCCGACTCCGCCGGGTTGAGCGGCATCTCCCGGACGCACTCGGCGCAGGACGGGCCCAACCGGTCTTGCCCCCTCAGGCAGCCGCACCGATCCTCTGGGAAAACCTGCGCAGCCCGGGCATCTCGGGGTTCATCACCAGCAGCTCCGAGGCGATGGCCCTCACCTTCGGCCGGGTCGCCTCCTCGGGCGCGTACGACGCCAGGGCACGCAGGGCGTGAAATGCCTTCTCCGGCTCGCCGAGCCCCTGCCACACGCGGGCAACGTCCATGCACATCCGGCCCCGCCTCTCGGCGTTCGGCAGCCGACGGGGATCGATCTTCTCCGCGTAGTTCAGTGCCTGGTCGTCCTCCCCGAGCGCGTGGTGAACGGAGATCCGGAAGACCTTCGCCTGATCCTGTCCGAAGACCCCTGGGATGAAGAGACGCTGAGCGGCGCTCTCCCGACGCATCGCCGTCTCCTCAGCCTGGCCGATCAGCTCCAAGGCCTGCCCCCGCCAGCCTGCTTGCGCGGCGCTGTACGAGGCGGTCAGCATCAGCGTCCCCTTCATGGCCAGCTCCTCGGACCGGCCACCGAGCCGGTCCGCAGCCTGCCGAAGGTGGTCGATGGCCGCCTGATACTCCCCGCCGCGTCGCAGTGTGACGCCCATCGAGTGCGCAGCCTCCCCCATCACCACGGCGTTGCCGGTCAGCTCGGCCTGGGCACGGGCCCGTTCGGCCGCGATGCCCGCGAACGGCCCCTGGTAATTCTTGATCGCAAGCTGGGCGAGCAGCACGTACGCGCGGGCTGCGATGTCGTGGGCCTGCGACGCCAAGGAGCCGGAGATAAGCGGCGGCAGGGTGCGGCTCAGCCTGCTGTATTGCGCTTCCTGGAACACCGTCCGGGCCTCGGCCAGCGCAGCCGCGAGCGACGCTCGGGACGTCGGCCCCGCTTCCGGCAGGCGGAACAGCGACCGCTGGACCAGTTCCTTGGGATCGACGGCGGCTGCGGCGGCCGCGCCGGGCAGAGCCGCGGCGATACCGACTCCCAAACCGAGCGTAAGCACGTTTCGGCGGTGCACGTCATCCCCTTCGAGTCCGACATCGGCAGCAGTCAGACCCAGGACACCACACAAAGCGGCCAACGCGGGATCGTCCGGCTGGATCTTCCCGGTTTCGACCCGTGACAGCCAGGACCCGGAGTATCCGACGCCCTTGCCCACTTCCCCTTGTGACAGGCGTTTGGCGTTCCGAGCCCGACGCAGCACATCCCCCAGCGAATCGCCCATGCACAGAGTGTGCCGATGCATGCACAGGGTTTGCAGACCTTCCGTCAGACATGGTCCGAACGAGCCTGCACGGCTTCACTGTCCGTAACACCCCATCGGACTGGAGCGAGCGCCATGAACGAGTCCCTCCCCCGTCGTACCCCACTGCGCCGACAGCTCGAAGAACCCGACACGCGCATTCCGTGGCACGCCTTCGCCGCCGGAGCCGACGCCACCAGCGTGTACGGCCAGCCCTCCCCGGCCCTGATCGCGAGGGCGAGGCGCGGCTGGCGGAAGCTCGGTGACCTGCACGCCCGCATGGACACGGCCGACGAGGGAGGTATGACGCGTCCCCCTTCCTGGCTCCACGAGGGCGCCCGGGTCCTGGACCCTGCCAAGGACCGCGAAGGCATCGTCCAGTTCATCGGCGAGTGGGAGGACCCGCAGACCCGGCGCGTCATCCCCCGTGCGATCTTCCTGCGCCCCGAGGGCGGCGGTGTCGAGTGGGTCGTCGCGGACCACCGGGCGCTCCGCCAGGCCGACGCCCGCTGAACACCCGACGCCCCTTCCCCTACCGCCCACCGAAACATTCGAGCTATCCGGTGATCCCGGGCCGGCCCGCTCTCACGCGCGCCGCACGTACGCCACAGTGGGTGCCCTCCCACACCGGAGGAGGATCCCGTGCACAAGCTGATCGCCCGCATCTGGCACATCATCCGCGGCCCCATGCAATGGCGCGTCCTGTGGCTGGCCCACGCGAAGTTCATGGTCGGCGTCACCGGCATCTGATCCTCGGGACAGCGACCTGATCCTGGCCCCTGACGAGCACGTCGTCGACCCCACGGGAGAGCTGGCCGGCCAGCTGATCCGGCTGCGCCCGAGGACACCCCCTAGCCTGGGCGGCATGAGCAGCAGCAGTGAGTTCCACGAGGTCCTGCACTCCCTGCGCGTGTGGGACGTCCCGCTTCCCGGGTTCGATCCCGCGGGTGCGCCCGGCGCGCCGGTGGAGTTGTTCCGGGAGTGGTTCCTGTCCGCCGCCCGGGCGGGGCAGCCCGAGCCGCACACGATGAGCCTGGCCACCGTGGACGCCGAGGGGCGGCCCGACGCGCGCGTGCTGATGCTGCACGACGCCGACGAGCGGGGCTGGCACTTCGCCTCGCACTCCACGAGCGCCAAGGGCCGCCAGCTGGCGGGCCGGGCGAACGCGGCGCTGGTCTTCTACTGGCCGTCGGTGGCGCGGCAGGTGCGGATCCGGGGCCGGGTCGTGGCCTGCGGGCCCGAGGAGAGCCGGGCCGACCTGGCGGTGCGCTCGCGCGGGGCGCTGGCGGCCGCGCTGACCGGCCGGCAGAGCGAGGTGCTGGGCTCCGCCGAGGAGCTGGCGCGGGCATCGGCGGCGGCGTGGGAGCGGGCGGGGGCCGAGCCGGACGCGCCGGCGCCGACCTGGACCCGGTACGTACTGGAGCCCGCCGAGGCGGAGTTCTTCCAGGGCGACGCCGCCCGCCGGCACGTCCGCCTGCGCTACCGCCGGGCGGACGGCGGCGGTGACGGGTGGGTGCGGGAGCTGCTCTGGCCTTAGGCCGTGTCCGGGCGGAAGACCGCCACCCGGACGCCCTCCGCCGCCTCGCGGAAGGCGACGCGCAGGGGCATGCCGACGCGGAGGTCCTCGTACGGGCAGTCGACGACCTCCGTCATCATCCGGGGCCCCTCCGCGAGGTCGACGACGGCCGCCGCGTAGGGGACGCGCGCGCCGAAGGGCGGGAGGTCGTTGCGGTGGACGACGGACCAGGTGTAGAGGGTGGCGCGGCCGCTGGCCTCCTCCCAGGCGACGCGGTCCTCGCCCGCCCAGCAGGAGGGGCAGAACTCGCGCGGGTAGTGGTGGGCGCGCCCGCAGTCGGCGCAGCGGCGCAGCAGCAGGCGGCCTTCGGCGGCGGCGTCCCAGTAGGGGCGGGTGAACTCGTCCGTCTCGGGGAGGTCGTACCGTGCGGTGCTCACAGGAAGAGTCCGATCGTCGCGTCGAGGGACCAGGTCTGCCAGGACATCGCGAGGAGCGCGACGAGGGAGATGAGGGCCATCATCGAGTTCTGGCCCTGTTCGGCCCAGTCGTGGATCATCAGGACCAGGTAGAGCAGGTTGAGCAGCAGGCCGCCCACGAGCGCGACCGGGGTCAGGAAGCCGAGCACCAGGCCCAGTCCGAGGGCGAGTTCGGCGTAGACGACGAGGTACGCCATCAGCTTGGGCCGGGGCCTGACGACCTTCTCGAAGCCGCCCTTGACGAAGGCCCAGCGGTGTTTGCCGGCGACGTCGGCGGCCCAGGCGATGCCGGTGCCGCGCTCGAACCAGCCCTTCTTGTCCTTGTGCCGCCAGCTCTCCAGCCACCACAGGCCGAGGCCTATGCGCAGCACGGCGAGCCATTCGGCGCCGGTGAGCCAGATGGTCTGCACGGTTCGCCCTCCCCCTCCACCCACCCATCCGATCTGACGGTACGTCAGTTCAGCGGATCGGGGCGGATCGCGCAAGGGTCCCGCAGGGGTCCGTCCTCAGGCGACGGAGAACAGCCGGCCGTACCCCGTCACGCCGGCCGCCGGTTCGCCCGCCGCGCGCAGGGCGGCCCACAGCAGCACCTGGTTCGCGGTCAGCACCGGCCGCTCCAGATCCGCCTCCAGGGCCTCGATCACCCCGACCGCCCGCAGGCCGTTGCCGCCGACGACCACCGCCGCCGCCTCGTCCGGGACCTGCTCCAGCACCCAGCCGTACAGGGCCTCCGGCCGGATCAGCGCCTGCCCGCTGGGCAGCCCGCACGGGGCGGCGTACGAGACCTCGAACCCGGCCTCCTCGTAGTAGCCCCGGCCCAGGTCGTTCAGGGTGGTGTCGAACCACGGCGGGTCGACCAGCGCGAGCCGCTCGACCCCGAGCGCGCGCAGGGCCTCCACGACGGCGGCGCAGGTCGCGACCACCGGCAGTCCGCCGGCCCGCTCGCGCAGCCGGTCCAGCATGTACGCCTCCCCGCGCGCGCCGATCACGTACGCGGAGCTGGTGAAGGCGTAGGCGATCGCCGCCACCGGCGCGGCGGCCAGCAGCTCGGCGGCGTCGTCCACGTGCGGGGGCTCGGCGAAGGCCCGTACGGGAGCGAGCGGCACGGTGAGCCCCATCGCGCCGCCGGGCCCCATCGCGGCGAACGGCACCCGGGCGACGTGCAGGCCCACGTCCGCCGGGGCCATGGCGCGCAGCTCCGATTCGGGGCCGACGTCGGCGTGGGGGGTGAGGACACCGAGGCGGACGCGCACGTCCCACCCGTCGGGCTGCCACATCGCGCACGCACTCCTCTCCGAGGGCCGGATGCCCTACTTTGTCACCCCTCGCACCGCACGGGCGGCGGGCCGCGCCGGAGCGGTCCGCCGCCCGTGATCGATCCGCAATCGATTCCCTCCTCGTCCGAGACCCATCAACGCCCCGTGTCGATACGCTCACTGGCCATGCCCGAGCCCGACCTCACCTCCACCGAGCCCCGCCCCGTGTACGTGATCGGCGCCGGCCCCGGCGGCCTCGCCGTCGCCGCCGCCCTGCGCGCCCGGGGGGTGCGCGCCGTGGTCGTCGAGCGGTCCGGCGCGGTCGGCGCCTCCTGGCGGGGCCACTACGAGCGGCTGCGCCTGCACACCACCCGGCGACTGTCGGCCCTGCCCGGGCTGGCGATCCCGCGCCGGTTCGGGCGGTGGGTCGCGCGGGCCGACGTGGTGCGGTACCTGGAGAAGTACGCCGAGTTCCACGAGCTGGAGCTGGTGACCGGCGTCGAGGTGACCCGGATCGAGCGGGCCGCCGACGGGGAGGGCTGGACCCTGCACGCCTCGGGCGGGCGGCTGCTCGCGGCCCGCGCGGTGGTGGTGGCGACCGGCTACAACCACACCCCCGCACTGCCCGACTGGCCGGGCCGCGCGGCGTACACGGGGCGGCTGCTGCACGCGCGCGACTACCGGAACCCGGCGCCGTTCGCCGGGCAGGACGTACTCGTCGTCGGCGTCGGCAACACCGGGGCGGAGATAGCCGTGGACCTCGCCGGGGGCGGGGCCGCACGGGTGCGGCTCGCCGTGCGCACCGCCCCGCACATCGTGCACCGTTCGACCCTGGGCTGGCCGGCGCAGCGCACCGGGATCCTCGTGCGCAGGCTGCCGGTGCGGCTGGTGGACCGGCTCGGGGCGCTCGCGGCCAAGGCGGTGCCGGACCTGTCGGCGTACGGGCTGCCGCGCCCCGTCTCCGGCCTATACAGCCGGATGCGGGAGGGGGCGGTGCCGGTGCAGGACGTCGGCCTGATCAAGGCCGTGCGCACCCGCCGGGTGGAGCCGGTGGCCGCCGTGACCGCCTTCGACGGCGACGCGGTGGTGCTGGCGGACGGTACGCGGATCACCCCGGACGCGGTGGTCGCGGCGACGGGCTACCGGCGCGGGCTGGAGGGCCTGGTCGGGCACCTGGACGTGCTGGACGAGCGCGGCCGCCCCATCGCCCACGGCCCCCGCGCACCCCGCAACGCCCCGGGCCTGTACTTCACCGGGTACACGAACCCGATCAGCGGCATGTTCCGCGAGCTGGCCCTGGACGCCGTACGGATAGCCAAGGCGCTGGCGCGCGGATAGCGGGGGCGGGGCGGGGTGGGGTGGGGCGGGGTGGGGCGGGCCCCGGAGGGCCGAAATCACCCCTGTACCGACGAGGAGGCCTCTGCCACCGTTCAAGCACACCACCTCCACCACCTTTCCTGCGCATCCCTGTTCCTGACGGCGCGTCAGTTCAGTAATCTGACTACGCGTCAGTTAGTCAGGGACGGGATTCATCGAGCAGGGAGCGGGCGAAGCGATGCTTGGATCTACTCACGGCACCCTCACCACCGACTTCCGCGCACGCGTCGACGCCTGCGGGGAGACCCCCCGGACGGCCGTCCACTCCCGGACGACCGCCGAGGACCCGTCCGCACTGGACGTCAGCGGACGGCCCCTGCACTCCGACGTGCCCGACCTGGACCGGTTCTTCCGGCCCGAGTCCGTGGCGGTCGTCGGCGCCTCCGACGCCGAGGGCAGGCCCAACACCGGCATCACCCGGCAGCTCATCGCCTGGGCCGAACGCGTCGGTGCCCGCGTCCACCCCGTCCACCCGACCCGCGCCGCCGTCTTCGGGCTGCCCTGCCACGCGTCGGTCGCCGAGCTGCCCGAACAGGTCGACCTGGCGGTGCTCCTCGTCGCGGATCCGGTACCGGTCATCGAGGAACTGGCCGACACCAAGGTCAAGTTCGCCGTCGCGTTCGCCTCCGGCTTCGCCGAGACCGGCGACGCGGGCGCCGCCGCCCAGGCCCGCCTCGCCGCCGCCGTCCGCCGCTCCGGACTGCGCCTGCTCGGCCCCAACACCAACCTCAACGCCTTCGAGGAGTTCCGCGACGACCTCGACGGCCCGGCCATCGCCCTCATCACCCAGTCCGGCCACCAGGGGCGGCCCGTCTACACCCTCCAGGAGCTGGGCATCCGCCTCTCCCACTGGGCGCCGACCGGCAACGAGGCCGACCTGGAGACCTCCGACTTCATCTCGTACTTCGCCGAGCGCCCCGAGGTCGGGGCCATCGCCTGCTACGTCGAGGGCCTCAAGGACGGCCGGTCCTTCCTGCTGGCCGCCGACCGGGCCGCCCGCAACAAGGTCCCCGTCGTCGCCGTCAAGGTCGGCCGCACCGAGACCGGCGCCCGCATGGCCGCCTCCCACACCGGCAAGCTCACCGGGGCCGACACCGTCGTGGACGCCGCCATGCGGCAATTCGGCGTCATCCGGGTCGACGGCCTGGACGAACTCCAGGACACCGCCGCCCTCCTGGCCCGGGCCCGGCCGCCGCGCGCCGACGGGGTCGTCGTGTACTCCATCTCCGGCGGCACCGGCGCCCACTTCTCCGACCTGGCCACCGAGGCGGGCCTGACCCTGCCCGCCCTCTCGGAGGCCAAGCAGGCCGAGCTCCACCAGTGGATCCCCTCCTACCTCAACGTCTCCAACCCCGTCGACAACGGCGGCCACCCCGTCGGCGACTGGCGCGGCCGCAAGATCATCGACGCGATCCTCGCCGACCCCTCCGTCGGCGTGCTGATCTGCCCGATCACCGGCCCGTTCCCCCCGATGAGCGACAAGCTCGCCCAGGACCTGGTCGACGCCGCCGAAGCCACCGACAAACTGGTCTGCGTCATCTGGGGCTCCCCCGTCGGCACCGAGGACGCCTACCGCACCACCCTGCTCGGCTCCTCCCGCGTGGCCACCTTCCGCACCTTCGGCAACTGCATCACCGCCGTCCGCGCCTACCTCGGACACCACCGCTTCACCGCCGCCTACCGCTCCCCCTTCGCCGACGCCCCCCGCACCCCGTCCCCCTCCCACCGCAAGGCCCAGGCCCTGATGCGGCCCGGGCAGCAGCTCAGCGAACACGCCGCCAAGCAGCTGCTGCGGGCGTACGGCATCCGCGTCCCGCGCGAGCAGCTGGTCACCAGCGCGGCGGCGGCGGTCCGGGCGGCGGGCCTGGTCGGCTACCCGGTCGTCATGAAGGCCTCGGGCCCCCAGCTGGCCCACAAGACGGAACTGGGCCTGGTCAAGGTCGGCCTCACCTCCGCGAGCCAGATCCGCGACGCGTACCGCGAGCTGACGGACATAGCCCGCTACGAGAGCGTCCCGCTCGACGGGATCCTGGTCTGCCAGATGATCGAACGCGGTGTGGAGATGGTCGTCGGCGTCACCCAGGACCCCCTCTTCGGCCCGACCGTCACGGTGGGCCTGGGCGGCGTCCTGGTGGAGGTCCTGGGGGACGCGGCCGTCCGCGTACCGCCCTTCGGGGAGGACCAGGCCCGCACGATGCTCCGCGAACTGCGCGGGCACGCGCTGCTGGAAGGCGTACGGGGGGCACCGCCGGCGGACGTGGACGCGCTGGTGGAGGTCGTGCTGCGGGTCCAGCGGATGGCGCTGGAACTGGGCGACGACCTCTCCGAGCTGGACATCAACCCCCTGATGGTGCTGCCCCGTGGGCAGGGCGCGGTGGCGCTGGACGCGCTGGCCGTCTGTCTCTGACGCGCCGCCGCGCCGCTCGCGCGGTGCGGCCCGGGAGTGCCCCTCCGGCACCGCTGCCCCGTACTCCGTCCGTCGGGTGGGGGGCGGGGCCGGTGCCCGTGGCCGGTGCCGGTGCCGGGGGGCGTGGGCGCGTGGTGGGCCGCTGCGCGGAGCCGGCCCCTCCCCGCCCTTCCACCGTTCCCAGGGGCTCCGCCCCTGACCCCGTACGGGCGCTCCGCGCCCGCGCCTCAAACGCCGGCGGGGCTGGAGAATCCAGCCCCGCCGGCGACATCCAGCCCCGCCGGCAACATCCAGCCCCGGCCGGCGACATCCAGCCCCGCCGGCGTTTGAGGCGAGAACGGGTGAAGGGCGGGGAGGGGACAGCCAGCCCCGCAGGGCCCCGCACCCGCCACCCGGCACCGGCCACCCGCACCAGCACCAGCACCAGCACCAGCACCAGCACCAGCACCCCGGCAACCTGACCCGCCCGGCCAGGGCAACGGCGATACCGACCCCCGAACAGGAGCACCCCGTGGACGAGGTCCTGCACCGCACGGACGCCGGCGTCAGCTGGATCGTCCTCAACCGGCCCGACGCCATGAACGCCCTCACCTGGGACCAGCGCGAGCGCGTCATCGCCCTGCTCGACGCCGCCTCCGCCGACCCCGGCGTCCGTGCCGTCGTCGTCACCGCCACCGGCAGGGGCTTCTGCGCCGGCGCCGACCTCCGCGGCAACGGGAACGGCGCCACCGCCGAACGCGTCGCCGGTGACGTCGCCCGGATGATCCGCCGCGGCGCCCAGCGCCTGATCACGGCAGTCCTCGACTGCGAGAAGCCCGTCATCGCCGCCGTCAACGGCACCGCCGCCGGCATCGGCGCCCACCTCGCCCTCGCCTGCGACCTCGTCATCGCCGCCGAATCCGCCCGCTTCATCGAGGTCTTCGTCCGCCGCGGCCTCGTCCCCGACGGCGCCGGCGCCTACCTCCTCCCCCGCCTCCTCGGCCCGCAGAAGGCCAAGGAGCTGATGTTCTTCGGCGACGCCGTCCCCGCCGAGGAGGCCGCCCGGCTCGGGCTGGTCAACAAGGTGGTCCCGGACGACGGGCTGGAGGACGCCGCCCGCGAGTGGGCGGAGCGCCTCGCGCAGGGTCCCACCCGTGCGCTCGCCCTGACGAAGCAGCTGGTCAACGCCTCCCTGGACGGTGACCGCGCCACCGCGCTGGCCGCCGAGGCCACCGCCCAGGAGCTCAACATGACCACGGCCGACGCGAACGAGGGCGTGGCGAGCTTCGTGGAGCGCCGCACTCCGAAGTACCTGGGCCGCTGAGGCCTGCCCCGAACGACTGAAATCGATCACCCATGAGGCAGCAGTGATCAACTCACCGCGCCACCCACCGCGCATTCATGTGAATAGCTGACCGCATGGGTCCTACTTGGCGAGCGAAAACCCGGCTGCCGCGCGCGCTGTGCGCGGCCACCGCCTCCGTGTTCCTGTCCGCGGCACCGGCCGCAGCCGCGGACACGCCCACGGACACACCCGCCGACCTGGCCGTCTCCGCCGCCGTACGTCAGGCACAGACCACACAGAACACCCAGACCGCACGCGCCGCCGAGACGTACGACTACCTCGTGACGGTGACGAACCACGGCCCCTCCACCGCCCGGCGGGTCACGGTCACGGACCGCCTCCCCGCCGCCCTGGAGTTCCTCTCCTCCCGCGACGGCTGCACGGCCGCCGGCCGGACCGTCACCTGCGGCCCCCTCCCGGCCCTCGCGGTCGGCGCCTCGCACACCTGGGTGCTCACGGTGCGCCTCGCGCCCGGCTACCACGGCGACGGCGAGGACATCGTCAACGAGGCCGTCGTCGGCGCCGGCACCGCGGATCCCCGCCCCGAGAACAACTCGACCGCGCTGACCGGCCTGGTCCTCCCGCCGAGCGCGCGCGCCGCGGACCTCTCCCTGACCAAGACGGCCGTGCTCGCCAAGGGCCGTGAGGACGTACGGCCGGGCGAGAAGTTCACCTACCTGATCTCGGTGCACAACGCGGGCCCGGCCACCGCCCGCCAGGTCCTGGTCACCGACCGCCTCCCGGCCCCCCTGACCCTGCTGTACTCCGCGGACGACTGCGCGTCCGCCCCCGGCGAGGCGCCCGTCGTCCGGTGTCCCGCGCTCGACCGGCTCCCGCCCGGGGCGACGGCGGAGTTCCGCCTCACCGTGCGCGCCGCCACCGGGGAGGAGGACCGGGCCAACCCCCCGGGCGGCGGCCGGTGCACCCCGATCGAGAACGTCGCCCGCGTCACCTCCGCCGTACGGGACCCCGACCCGTCGGACAACGCCAACGACCCCGGCACGACCGGCCCGAACGGCGGCCGCCTGTGCCTGGTCCGCGCCCCCCGGCCGCACCACCACGCCGACCACGCCGACCACGCCGGACACCCCGACCACGACCACCACGACCACCCCGGGAAGCCGGACCACCACGAGGCCCGGGAGCCGAACCGCCCCGGCGGGGACAAGCCCCCCGCCCACCAGCCGCACGCCGAACCCCCCGCCCCCGCCGGGCAGGCCGAGCTGGCCGACTGCGGCACCCGCCTCCCCCGGTGGCTCACCGGGGCCTCCGCCGCCCTCCTCGTCGGCGGCACCGTCCTGCGCCTCACCACGCGCCGCCGATGAGCACCGCCACCCGCCTGCTCAAGGCCACCGCCGCCCTGCTGTGCGCCGCCGCGCTCCTGACGCCCGCCGCCCCCGCCGCCCCCGCCGAATCCGCCCAGCGCCCCCGCGCCGCCCTGGCCTTCCCCGTCAGCGAGCCCTTCGACAGCTCCACCAACCTCGGCACGACCAGCGGCAACGCCTCCTACCCCGCCGGCGGCGGCTGGCTGCGCCTCACCTCCGCGAGCAACAGCCAGGCCGGCACCTGGAAGATGAAGGACACCTTCTCCACCACCCTCGGCATCGTCGCCGAGTTCCGCTACGCCACCTACGGCGGCACCGCCTTCGAGAACAAGCGCGGCGACGGCCTGTCCTTCTACCTCTCCGACGGCTCCGCCGCCGACGGCACCGGCCCCTCCGGCGGCAGCCTCGGCTACGCCTGCTCGGGCACGGCCAATCGCTGTACGACCTCCGGCGTGCCCGGCGCGTACCTCGGCATCGGTCTGGACGAGTTCGGCAACTTCTCCTCCAGCTCCGTCGGCAACGGCGGCCCCGGCCCCCAGCCCAACAAGATCGTGGTGCGCGGCGGCGGCAGTGGCACGACGGGCTACCGCTACGCCACCGCCGCCGACGGGCCCGGCTCGACGGTGGAGACCGGCAGCCGGGCCAAGGAGCGCAGGGTGCGGATCTCGCTGCTGCCCAGCGGGAGCAAGATGCTGCTGTCGGTGTGGTCGGACAGCGGCCCGGACACCGCCCTCACCCAGCTGGTCACCGACTACGACGTCACCACGATCACCAACCAGCCCGCGCTGCCCTCCACCCTCAAGGTGGGGTTCTCCGCCGGCACCGGCGGCGCGACGAACATCCACGAGATCGACGACCTGACGATCAACGTGCCCGCCGACCTGAAGGTCGTGAAGTCGACCGCCCAGTCGACGGTGCCGGCCGGCGACCCGGTGACGTACACGGTCACCGTCTCCAACAGCCAGGCCAACGACGTGACGGGCGCCGTCGTACGCGACACCGTGCCCGGCCTCACCGACGTGACCTGGACCTGCACGGCCGGCACCGGCGGCACCTGCGGTACGGCCTCCGGCAGCGGCAGCACCCTGGACACGAAGGCCGACCTCAGGCGCGGCGGCTCCGTCACCTACACGATCACCGGCAAGGCCCCCGCCCAGCCGGCCACCCTCGCCAACACGGCGACGGTGACGGCCCCGGCCGACCGTACGGACACCAACCCGGCGGACAACACCTCCACCGCCTCCGACGTCACCGTCACGGCCCGCGCCGACCTGGCCGCCGACAAGGAGGCGATCGGAACCGGTCCGGTGGCGCCCGGCCAGGAGTTCGAGTACCGGATCACCGCCCGGAACCTCGGGCCGTCGCACACGCAGACGGTGCTGATGTCCGACACCCTGCCGGACCCGCTGCGCTTCGTGTCCTCGTCCAGCGGATGCACCGCGACCGGCCAGCGGCTGTCCTGCCCGTCCCGGGGCCCGGTCAACGCCGGTACGAGCACCTCGTGGACGGTACGGGTACGGCTGGACCCCGCCTACACGGGCGACGGCACGGACCTCGCCAACGTGGCGTCCGTCCGGCACGGGCTGCCCGACCCGCAGCCCGCGAACAACACCAGTGCCGCGGCCGGCCCGCCCGGCGGGCTCGCGGCGGCGCGGGCCGACCTGTCGCTCGCCAAGGCCGCGCAGGACCGTACGCCGGTCGCACCCGGGGAGACGTTCACGTACACGGTGACGGTGCGCAACGCGGGGCCGTCGGTGGCCCGGAAGGTGCGGGTCACGGACCCGCTGCCGGCCGGGCTGGTCTTCGTACCCGGGACCGCGGGGGACGGCTGCACCGCCTCCGGGCAGGACGTGACCTGCGGGACGGAGGCGGTCGTGGACCCGGGCGGCAGCCGCGCGTGGACGTTCACGGTGCGGGTCGACCCGGCGTTCGCGGGCGACGGCACGGCCCTGCGCAACACCGCGACGGCCGTGTCGGACACCGCCGACCCCAACCCCGCCGACAACAGCGGCTCGGCGGGCACCCCGGGCGGCCGGGTCGGCCCGCCGACCGCCGACATCGAGCTGTCCAAGGGCGTGCGCGCGGGCTGATCCGCCCCCGCGCGCCCGCCCTCCCCGATCTCCCGTACAGCGCTCTGTACGGTCTCGCACGCACGAAACGGAACGATGCGCGATGACGACGACCCCAGGCCGGCGGTCGGTGGCGCGGGCCCTCGCCCCGCTGCTCTGCGCGGCCGCACTGTGGGCCGCCCCGGCCCCCGCGACCGCCCAACCCAGGGCCGTACAGCCCACGACGGCGCGGGCGGTCTCGGCCGAGGTGACGACCCACCGGACGGTGGCCGAGGCGGCCAGGGCCCCCGGTGAGCTGATCACCTACACCCTCACCGCGAGGAACAGGGGCCCGTCGGTCGCCCGGAACGTGACGGCCACCGACCGGCTGCCGGACGGGATCACCTTCGTCCGCTCCTCCGACGGCTGCACGGCCGTCGGCCAGACCGTCACCTGCGGGCCCGAACCGCAGCTGGCGGCCGGGCAGAGCCGCAGCTGGAGCTTCCAGGCCCGGCTGAGCCCCTCGTACCAGGGCAACGGCTCCGACCTCGGCAACAGCGCGTCCGGCACATCGGACGCCACCGACCCGGACCCGGGCAACAACAAGCCCGATCCGGTGCTGCCGCCCGGGCCGTTCGACCCCGTCTCGGACCTGGCCACCGTGAAGACGCCGCTGGGGGCGGGGCCGACGGTGCCGGGCCAGGAGTTCGAGTACGAGATCCGTACGTCCAACAAGGGCCCGTCCGACGCGCGGAACGTGACGGTGACGGACTCCCTGCCGGACGGGCTGACCTTCGTCTCCTCCGCCGACCCGTGCGCGGCGTCCGGCCGTACGGTCACCTGCGGCCCGCTGGCCCGGATGATCCCCGGCGGAGACGTGGTGTGGACGTTCAAGGTGAAGCTGGACCCGGCCTACTCCGGAGACGGCGAGAACCTGCGCAACACGGCCACCTCCACCTCGGCGTCGAAGGACCCCGAGCCCGCCGACAACACCTCGCAGCCGGTGCTGCCGCCGGGCGGGGTGACCGAACCGCAGGCAGACGTGTGGACCACGAAGCGCACCGCGAACGACACGGTGATCGCCCCCGGCCAGACCTTCGAGTACGTGGTGACGGCCACCAACGACGGGCCGTCGCGCGCGGTGGACACCACCGTCACCGACAGGCTGCCGGCACAGCTCGCCTTCGTGTCCTCGACGGCCGACGGGTGCACGGCCTCCGACGGCACGGTCACCTGCGGCCCGCAGGCCGTGCTGGAGCCGGGCACGTCCCGGACCTGGCGGTTCACCGTGCGCCTGGACAGCGACTACACCGGTGACGGCTCCGACGTCCGCAACACGGCGACGGCCACCGCGCGGACCGAGGACCCCAGGCCGGAGAACAACACCAGCAGCCCCGCCGGCCTGCCGGGCAGCAAGGTCAACAAGCCGACCGCGGACCTCGGGGTGCGCAAGGAGGCCGTCGGCACCACGCCGCCGGCTCCGGGCGAGACCTTCGACTACCGGATCCGGGTCAGCAACTACGGCCCGTCGGCGGACGCGTTCAACGTGAAGCTCACCGACAACCTGCCCGAGGGCCTGTCGTACGTGGCGTCCACGCCGTCCGGCTGCACCGCCGCCGGCCGCCTCGTCTCGTGCAAGCGGACCGCTCCGCTGAAGGTCGGCGAGACCGTCGAGTACCTGCTGACGGTGAAGATCGACCCCGCCTACAAGGGCACGGGCTCGGACCTGAAGAACACCGCCGAGGTCACGGCCGACAACATCGACCCGGCGTCGGAGAACGACAAGGGCACCGCGACCGTCCCCGGCGGTCACGTGGCCGAGGCGTCCGCCGACCTGGCCATCACGAAGAAGCCGGTCCAGACCGCGGCGATCGCCCCGGGCGAGACCTTCGACTACGCCCTGACGGTCACCAACAACGGTCCCTCGCAGGCCGACCAGGTCACCGTCACCGACACCCTGCCGACGGCGCTGAGCTTCGTCTCGGGTGACGCGGTCTGCACCTCGGGCCGGACCGTCACCTGCGGCCCGCTGGCCCACCTGGCCCCGGGAGCCTCGATGACCTGGGTCGTCAAGGTGAAGCTGGACCCGGAGTACACCGGCGACGGCTCGGACATCCGGAACACCGCGACGGTGGACTCGCTGACCGCCGACCCGCGTCCGGCGAACAACACCAGTACGGCGGCCGGCCCGCCCGCGGGCACGGTCAAGGAGCCGACCGCAGACCTGGAGGTGGGCAAGACGACTCCGTGAACCCGGTCCGGGGGGGGGGGGGGAGGGCCCCCCGGTGGGGCCCACACCCCCCCCCCCCCCCTCAGCAAGCTTCCCGCGGCAACGAAGGGACCCCCCGCGGCTGACAGCCGATCCC